>NZ_JBEFAK010000026.1:0-154891 GCF_040137845.1 Nonomuraea sp. B19D2
AGATGCGGGAACAACAGAAGAACGCAACAGGCTTCCTCGCCTGCCTGGGCATGCTGCACAATGACCTCGCGGCCGCTCGTGATGATCAGTTCCGGGATGAACCGGATCATGACGACGCGGCCGCTCTACTGTGTATCGAGTTACGAAATCGCGATCAACCTGACTATCGCCTGCCCCAGCGACGCGATCACATATCGTCACCGCTTCACGGACATTGAGCCAGATCCTGAGTTCTGACAGCAGTTGAAGATCAACCTGGGGCGAAATGTTGGTGAGAAATGACAGCGCCCGCTCCGCCGGGATCACGCGGAAGCGGGCGCAGGATGGTCTTCGGGTCCAGCCGAGATCCGGGTAATGCCGGCCATAAGTCATCTTGAGCTGCCGAACTGTGCAGCGGTACGAATTCGGATGTGACCATGGGGCGGATGGCTTCGTCTGTGATGGTGTGAAGACGACATCCCGTTCGCGGAGGACGCCATCGGCAGCCGTATCGAGCAGCTCTATCGCGAACACTGGCATCTGGTCTGCGGATATCTCATGCGCCGGACCCGTGACCCGCACCTCGCCGAAGATCTTGCTCAGGAGACGTTCGTCAAGGCCACTCGTGCGATGCTCGGCTGGCGCGGCGAGTCCCCGGCCGCGTGGCTGCTCGCCATCGCCCGCAACGTCCTCCTCGACCACGCACGGCGCAGCCGGATCTCCCTCCCGCTGCCCTCGCCCGACGCTCTGGGCATCCCCGAGCTCGCCGAGGACGCCATCGCGGTCCGCGACGTGCTGGACCGCATGCCGGAGCGGCAGCGCCAGCTGCTCACGCTCGTCTACTTCGACGGGTTCTCCCTGGCGGAGGTGGCCGCAATGACCAGCCGCTCCGTCTCGTCGGTCAAAACCGCCCTGTGGCGTGCCCGCGCCGCCTTCGCCGAAATCTATGGAGGACACCGATGACCGAACAGGAAGACATCCCCGCGATTCCGGACTTCGACGCAGGAAGGACGAGACGAGCTGTACGGCGGGGGGTGCTGCGCACCGCCCTCACTGCCGCCGTGATGTTGCTCGTGGTCGTGTTGCTGCTCAACCTGGGAGCCCAGTGGATCCAGCGGCGCGGCGACCGGGACGACCGCATGCTGAACGTGCTCGGCACGGCCCTAGAGGTCGCCAACCCCGGCTACAGGAGCGACGCCATGCGATGCTGCGACACCACCGCGTTCTCACTCTCCTTCACCGTGCGGCTCACCCCGCTCCGGGCCGGGGGATACTCCTCGTCGAATGAGTTCTCCGGCGGCGCCGTCTTCACCATCAGCCAGAACCAGTTCGGGCGGGTCGAATGGCCGCCTCCGGGTTTCATCAAGGAGACGCCCCTGTTCACGGCGCTCGACTCGGTCGGCACGGATGCCCCGCCGAGCAAGGCGGACACTAAGAGGATCTTGGACCGGCTGCCCGAGTCGATGTACGCCCTGGCGGTGGTCGATTTCGCCAAGCCGTTGGGGGAGAGCGAGTTCTCGGCGTTCGTCCAGCGACACGGAGATGTTCCACCGGAGATGGCGATCTACGACGGGCGGATCGGCGGGACCCCGATCAGCTGGCGCTTGGACACTCCACTGGTCGACGCGCCACAAGGCGACGCCCCGCAGCTCGCCTCCGGCGAACTACCCCAGAACGGGTTGGCCGGGTTTCGTCGCTGGGTCGGAGGCCTACGCGATCATGACGCAGTCAACCTGGAGAAGTTCGGACTCGGACTGAAGCTGCTGCGCGAGTCGGCCGCTGATGGCATGGCGTACGCCTATGTCACCCAGCACGCCCGCGTCGGCGACCTCCGCGCTCTGATCGATGACCCCCAGGTCCGCGCGATCAGAGTGGCCGACGTCGCGTACGATCTCACCGGTCTGAACTGATCGTGGGTGCCTGAAACGCCTGGGCGCGCAGTCGGCCTTGAGGCAGACGGCAGGTCCAGCTGAGGTACGGCCACAAGATCAAGTTGGTGAAGTCGGGCCTATGCTCGGGTGTACGTGCGATCTGCCGTCTGCTCAGGCCGGCGTCTTCAAGATCCATCCATGGTCGGCGTTACCCGTGTCTTCACTGGACCCGGTCCGCAGCCAACGTGCGCTTCGGCTCGTGCCTTGGTCTGTGCGAGTCGGTAGGACTGGGTTGCCGGTCTCGAGGATATTGCCGCCGAACGTCAACCGATCAACGATGGCGGCGCAGAGGCGAGGGTCGGTGAAGGTCTTGGCCCAGCCATCTGGGGGTGGCACATGTTCCTGTCGGAGGATTCCGGCTGCTAGCCGTCCACCGCGTGCAGCATTGTGGCCGCGCCGTGGCGGAGGTCGTGGAACCTGACGGGCGGCAGCTTGGCGCGGCCGTACAGGGTGATGAAGTGGCGGGAGACGTAGTCGGGGTTGAGCGGCTTCCCGTCGAGCACCGGGAGAAGCTGGCCGAGAAGCTCTGCGAGGAGGCCACGGCCCAGCTCGACCAGATCGAGCGCGAGGCCGACCGCGCGGTGCAGGACATCACGACCTGGCTCGACAAGCAGCCTTCCATGCCGGGCGACTTCCTGGTCGAGAAACAGGTAGGCGGCGTGTACATGGCCGGTGCACCGACGATCAAGTATCGGCCCGCTGCGTGGCGGCCCAGCTCCGCAGTTCTTGTACGGCTCATCTTGAGACGCCAGTCCCCGTTCGACATGCGCGTCCTGCAGCCCTCATTTGCTACGCGACTCGCCAAATGAGGCCCGACATCTCCGCTTCCACATGCACTTAACTCACGCTCTCCCTTCGCCAAGGGTCGGAAGTTCCTCCATGAAGGAGACGGCTCGGCGAAGGAGCGGAATGGTGACCGACCCGCCTCCTACAAGGGCGATCTGCAGCGCCTCAAGCACCTGTTCACGAGCCACCCGCTCTTCGTCACATCGTTCGAGGTGGTAGTAGACGCATTCCTCGCAGTCCTTCATCACGGACACCACGAGGCCGAGCAGCTCCTTGACCGAGACGGGCAGGGCGCCGGGCGCGTACGCTGCTCCGTCCAACGAGAAGAAGGATTCGAACAGCGACCCGCTGCTGCGCAGGCGCTCATTCCCGTCGGCTCTGGCCATGCGGAAAGCTTCTGGAGAAGGCGTCACAGTCAGATGTTCGCGGGGATGACGGGTGGTGTCGGCCTGAGGGCCTGTGGAACTAGACATGTGGGCATTCTGCTCTGCCGATCAGGTTCACCACCAACGATGATTTCTGTAGGGGCTATCAGGGATGCTTATCGTGCAGCAGCGCCGAGGTGTCGAGGTCACGTCCACGGACGTGGCGTATGAATCGATCTCCGCGTGATCCTGTTTCTGCAGGTTAAGCGGTAAGTATCCACGGGAGTGGCTTCTGGGCTGGTGTGTCGATGGCGGGTCACCCGGACGCGGGCTTGGGAGGATGTCCAGGCCCATGTAGCGGCGGGCTTCGACCTATTCGCCGGCCTGTTCGGCCAGCACCGCGCCGACCAGACAGCAACGGGGAATCACGGGGACTCATGGCGACCACCGCAAAGCCACTGACCTGCGGCTCAGCAGCTCAGAGCAATGCGGCCCGAAATCTTCCAACCTAGACGTCAAGATGCGCCAAGGGGCCTGTTCGTTTCTGCAGGCCGTTCTCACGTGCAGAGTGCTCGGGTCTCGCATCCTACGAGCCCTCGCGCTTCTCCCGATGCATCCCCATATCGCGGAAGTTGGCGACGAACAGGTTGATGTCCGGGAGATCCTCGATCTCCTCGCGAGCGAGATAGTCAGCCGCCATACGTCGAATCGCCTCGTCAGGCGCCGACTGAAGCCCGAGATCGGGTCGCCAAGGTGGGTAAGCGCGGTTGTGACTGACCCGTTGGACTCTGGGCGGCGGGCGCCGAGAGCCCGGTCAACCTCGTCCCGCAGGCCGGGGGTCAGTGGTCGGCGTCTGCCGGGTGGCGGTCAGGTAGGCGACCGCCGCCGCGAAGACCAGCAGCGCGGTCCAGACGTTGAAGCGCAGCCCCAGGATGAGAGGGGCGGGGTCCACGCGCAGCCACTCGATCCAGGCGCGGCCGGTGGTGTAGGCCGCGGCGTACAGGGCGAACGTCCGGCCACGGTCCAGCCGGAAGCGCCGCTCGGCCCAGAGGACGAGTCCGGCCACACCCAGGTTCCACAGCGACTCGTAAAGGAAGGCCGGGTGGTAGGTGGCCGTGGATTCCATGCCCGGCGGTCGGTGGGCGGGGTCGATCTCGAGCGCCCAGGGCAGGGTGGTCGGTCTGCCGTACAACTCCTGGTTGAACCAATTGCCCCAGCGGGCGATCGCCTGCCCGAGAGCGATCCCGGGCGCGACGGCGTCGGCGAAGTCGCGCAGCGGAATGCCGCGCCGGCGGCAGGCCAGCCACGTGCCCAGCGCGCCGCCGGCGACGGCGCCCCAGATGCTGATCCCGCCCTCCCAGATCGCGAAGGCGCGCAGGGGGTCCTTGCCGGGACCGAAGTACTGCTGCCAGTCGGTGGCCAGGTGGTAGATCCGCGCACCGACCAGGCCGAACGGCACGGCCCATGTGGCGATGTCCCCTACTACGCCACGCTCGCCGCCCCGGGCCGTCCAGCGGCGTTGGGTGACCCAGATGCCGACGGCGACGGCGAGCACCATGAGCAGGGAGTAGGCGCGGATGGGCAGCGGGCCTAGGTACCAGACGGCTTGAGACGGACTGGGGATGGCTGTCACGCCGTCGAGTCTTGCTCCGGTGCGGCTGCGCGCACATCGAGCGGGACACCGATCACCGGGTCAGTCGACTGGTTGATGCCGGACCGGCGGGTGGCTGATTATCGTCTGTGCTGTGGAGTCCTGGGAGCGGTCCCGGCGCCGGTGGCAGCACGCCTTCTTCGTCTCGTGGCTGGTGCTGACCTCGGCCGGGCCGCTGATGGAGGTGGGTCAGGTCCTGCCGGTGGCGCTCGTGGCCGGGCTGGCCGCCTGGTATGCGGTGTGGTTCGTGCTGCGCACGCCTCCCGCGGGTGAAGTGCCCCTGCCGTACATGGTCGGCGGCGGGCTGCTCTGGCTGGGGCTGTTCGCGATCGACTCGTCCTTCATGGTGGTCTGCCTGAGTGTGCTCGTGCCGTACTGCATGGACGCCGTGCGCATTGGGCTGGTCGCGGTGCTGTCGTGCGCCGGGGGCTGGTTGTGGCACAGTTACCACGAAGGCGGGTCGTTCACCTGGACCGAGATCGTCATCACCGCGCTGATCGCGATCAGCGCGGCCACCTCGGTCGGGTACTTCTATTCGGTGGCCCGGCAGAGCGCCGAGCGCAAGGAGCTGATCGACCAATTGCAGGCCGCTCAGGAGGCGCGGGCGGCGGCCGAACGGCAGGCGGGCGTGGCCGCCGAGCGGCAGCGGCTGGCTCGCGACATCCACGACAGCCTGACCCAGGGGTTCGCCAGCGTGGTGATGCTGCTGGAGGCGGCGCAGGAGCGGTTGCCGGACGACCGGCACCTGACCCAGGCGTTGCGGGCGGCCAGGGAGAACCTCGCGGAAAGCCGCCGCGTGGTGCGGGCGCTGCGGCCCGGCGAGCTCGACGACGGCGGCCTGCCGGAGGCGCTGCGGCGGCTGTCGGGCCGGCTGTCCGACGAGACCGGCATCGACGCACATACCGTGATCACCGGGGCGCTGCGGCCCCTGGACGCGCACATCCAGGTGGAACTGCTGCGGGTGGCGCAGGAGGCGGTCGCCAACGCCCGCCGCCACGCCCACGCCGAGCAGGTCACCCTGACCCTGTCGTACATGGAGGACCTGGTCGTGCTGGATGTCCACGACGACGGCGACGGTTTCGATCCCGAGCGGGCCACCGCCGGCCACGGCCTACAGATCATGCTTGAGCGGATGGAGCAGCTCGGCGGCACGCTCCTCGTGGAAAGCGCGTCCGGGGAGGGCACCACGATCGTGGCCAGCCTCCCGGTGGTGGCGCGATGACCGCGCGGGGCGCGATCCGGGTCCTGATCGCCGACGACCACCCGGTGGTCCGTGACGGCATCCGGGCGATGCTCGGCACCCAGGACGATCTGGAGGTGGTCGGCGAGGCGGTCTCAGGCTCGGACGCGGTACGGCTGGCGCGTGACCTGCGGCCGGATGTCACGCTGATGGACCTGCAGATGCCCGAGCTCAACGGCGCGACAGCGATCAGCCGGATCCGCGAGCACGACCCTGACGCCAGGGTGATCGTCCTGACCACCTATGACACCGACAGCGACATCTCCCGTGCCATCGACGCCGGAGCGATCGGTTACCTGCTCAAGGACACCCACCGTGAGCAGCTGTTCGACGCCATCAGGGCGGCGGCCCGAGGGGAGAGCGCCCTGTCGCCGGCGATAGCGACCCGGGTGTTGTCGTGGGCGCGCGCCGACGCGCCCGGCGCCCTCAGCGGCCGGGAGATCGAGGTCCTGGGCGCGGTCGCCCAGGGGATGAGCAACAAGGCCATTGCCGCCCACCTGTGCATCAGCGAGGCCACGGTCAAGACCCACCTGCTGCACATCTTCGCCAAGCTCGACGTCGACGACCGCACCGCCGCCGTGACCGTGGCGGCCACGCGGGGGATCATCCGCCTCGGCGGCTAGCAGAGGTCTTTCGTGCTCGCTGAGTTGTGCGTAGCCATGAGCTGAGCGGCCGGCGCTCGCGCAAAGCCCGTTCCCTTCGTGTCGGAGCCGGTCGTCGGCCACCAGCCGCCGCAGCCGCTCCTGATGGCCGGACTCCGCAGCCGGTTCCCGACCGCAGCCAGTTGAGCCCGCAAGTCGTCGGCCTGCTGCAGTGCGGCCATATCGGTCTCAGTTACGCAAGCCCCACATCGGGCGGCAACGGGACCCGCCGGCCGTTCGCGGAGCGTTCGGGAACCGAGCCGCCCTCGTAAGTGGCCGCCTCACGCATCTGTGGGGCATCTCGGACGAACGCCAGCCCATGTACCGCCTCATAACTCGGTTTGAGCTGGCGTTTCTCGCCATCGGATCACCTGTCAAACGGCGCGTACGCCCGTACGGAGGAGCCTGTCGAACAGGCTGACAACACCGATCTTCTACCGGACACGTGGGCGAACAGAAACGTTGGATTCCGCCACACAGGAATCGCCACAGCCCCTGAACCAGGAGTAACGATGAAGCTGCCCTCATGCGCCGCTGCCCTCATGGCGGCCGTCCTGTTCGCTTCGCTGACTGGAGTGTCCGAGGCGTCGGCGGCACAGAAGGCTGACGCTGAGGCCCTTCCCAGCCTGAATATGGAAGCCGCGGTCAAGGCGGCCCAGATCGACCCGCGGCGGCCCGACAGCACGCTGACCCCGGGCGCCAAGGCCAGCGTGCTCCTCGTTGAGCAGGCGCTGCGTGACCGACGCTTTCTCGACGCGAAGTGGGTGGACGGTTACTTCGGCACCACCACGGTCGCCGCCTACGCGAACTACCAGAAGTCGCTCGGCCTCAGTGGTCTCGACGCCAACGGCCTGCCGGGCAAGACGTCGCTCACCAGGCTCGGTACCGGCCGCTTCAAGGTCACCGACATCATCGACCCGGGCACCCGGGTGTCCACCGGCGGTTTCGTCATCAACGCCCGCACGCGAAGCATGCTGGCGGAGGCCAAGCGGCTGCTCGGCCGCGACCTCAAGCTGGATCAGGGTTCGTACAACCCCGGCGGCGACCCCACGTCCGCGGGCACCCACGACGGCGGCGGCGTCGTCGACATCTCGGTAAAGGGGATGAATTCCGCCACCCGCAAAGCGGTCGTCCGCGCGTTGCGCCTTGTCGGCTTCGCCGCATGGCTGCGTAGCCCCCAGCAAGACGACTGGCCGTGGCACATCCACGCCGCTGCCATCAGCGACACAAGCCTCTCCAGCCCGGCCCAGCACCAGATCGGTGACTACTACCTCGGCCTGAACGGACTCGCCGGCCGTGGCCCGGACGACGGCCCGAAGGTGACCATCCGCACCTGGGAGGAGTACCAGCGCCGCTGACTCATCCATCCGAAACCCAGGCTCCGCAAAAAGTCCGAAACCCAGGCTCCGCAAAAGAAGGAGAACAGCATGAGAACGCTCACCAGGATCCTCACCGCGGCGACCGCCACGATGGCGCTCGGCGGGACGGTCCTCGCCACTGCTTCGCCCGCCTCGGCCGCGAACCGCGACGGCATCTGCCAGACCGGCGAGTTCTGCTACTACTTCAACAGCAACAACCAAGGATCGGTCTCCGACTTCACCGGATCGATCGACGACTACGCCACCACGCAGCCCTCCTGCTACGACTTCAAGGGCCCCGGCGACGGCAAGGGCAAATGCATCAAGAACGCCGCCGCCTCCGTCTGGAACCGCAGCAGCAAGACCGTCCGCGTCTACTACAACAGCGGCCACACCGGCACCTACCAGGACTTCGCCCCAGGCGCCAAAGGCAACCTGAACCCCACCCTCAAGAACCAGAACGCCTCGCACCAGTTCAGCCCGTCATCATCGGCGCGCAGCAACATGTCGTTCTCCCTCTACACGGCCAGCGGCAGGATCACCTGTGGCTTCGACGGTTACACCTCCACCTCCGGCCGGCACGAAGGCATCGACATCGCCCGCGGCGTGGGCGCGAATGTTCACGCCCTGGTGGCGGGCCAGGTCATCAACGTTGCACGCGGATACACCGGCAGGGCGGGACTCTCCACGATCGCCATCTACAACGCCACATTAAACAAGACGGTGATCTACCTGCACTCCGCTCCGCTGTCCTCCTTGCGCGTGGGCCAGCAGGTCAGACGCGGCCAGGTCATCGCCACCGAGTCGTGGCGTGGAGTGTCGAGCCGTTCATCCGCACACACCCACGTCGAGATGCGCCCCGGACGGTACACGCGTGCGGCCAAGAGCGTCGGCGACCCGCACCTGGACAACCCGAACCCGACCTCGTTCTGGACCTCCCAGGGCTACAGCATTCGATAACGCTTCGCGGCCACTGACAAGAAGAGGAAGACAACTGTGCCTTTACGAACTGTCCGGCTGATCTCGCGGCTCGCCGCGGCGACCGCCGCGATGGCGCTCGGCGGGACGGTCCTCGCCACTGCTTCGCCCGCCTCGGCCGCGAACCGCGACGGCATCTGCCAGACCGGCGAGTTCTGCTACTACTTCAACAGCAACAACCAAGGATCGGTCTCCGACTTCACCGGATCGATCGACGACTACGCCACCACGCAGCCCTCCTGCTACGACTTCAAGGGCCCCGGCGACGGCAAGGGCAAATGCATCAAGAACGCCGCCGCCTCCGTCTGGAACCGCAGCAGCAAGACCGTCCGCGTCTACTACAACAGCGGCCACACCGGCACCTACCAGGACTTCGCCCCAGGCGCCAAAGGCAACCTGAACCCCACCCTCAAGAACCAGAACGCCTCGCACCAGTTCCTGAGCTCCGCACCGCCGACCGGGTGCAAGACCGACGGTACGGACACCAAGCTGCCCACGACGATCCTCGTGTACCGGAAGTCCCTCGATCGCGTGGAGCGGGTGGAGTTCAAGACCTACGTCAAGAACGTCCTGCCCAACGAGTGGGTGTCGAGCTGGCCGAGCGAGTCCCTCAAGGCCGGGGCGGTGGCCGTGAAGAACTTCGGCTGGTACTGGGCGCTGCACTCCAACCGCAAGACGGCGAGCGGCCAGTGCTTCGACGTCTACGACCACACGTCGAGTCAGGTGTACAAGCCCGGCTCCGCGAAGGCGGTGACGAGCGCCGCGGTGGACGCGACTTGGGGCACCCGGCTGACTCGCAACGGGAAGATCTTCCGAGCTCAATACTGCGCTACGACGACGGCGTGCGGCAATTGGGTCGCCGGCGACTGGATGTCGCAGAACGGCTCTCGCGATAAGGCCAGAGCGGGCTGGAGCTACTCCAGGATCCTCAAGCACTACTACACGGGGATCGTTCTCAGCCCCTGACCTCCCTGAGACCGTCCGACCCTGGTTCCCCGCCGTGTCACGCACGGCGGGGAACTAGCGTCCATCGACGATGATCTGGAAGTTGATCGGCCGGCTTCCGGGGAACACGACCGCTCCAGAAGCGTCCACCATCTTGAATCGCACGTAGCACAAGCCCGGCTTCTTGGGCGTGGTGATGACGGTCCGGATGTCGACTGTCTCGCCAGGTTGCGTGTCCTTGATCGGCACGTCGGGGATGGTCTGGCATTGATCAGCTTGCTGTGTGAGGTCGAGGCGACGCAGCGAATATCCCTTCCATGGCACGGCCCCGGCGTTCTTGAGCCGCCACACCTTGGTCATGGTCTTGCCGGGACCGACGCGCGTGCAGTCGGCAAGCGTGACATCCTTAATGAACACGGCCGCATCACCCTTGTGCAACGGCGGGGCCCAAGGCGGGTTGGTCGAACGTACTGGGCAATCGGCTGGGGACGGCGCGGCAATCGACGGCGCGGCAGTCGATGGGCTGCCGGTCGGGTTCAGGCTGTCTCCGTCGGGCGTGGAGCCGCGATTGACGGCGGCCACGACGAGGGCCGCTGCCCCCATGATGACAGCCGCCGCCACGAACGCGGCCGGGCGGGTCAGCCGTAATCGCCCGCTGCTCCCCGGCGCAGGGAGCGGAGGCTGGACGTCGCCCGCGAGCTCGTCGGACGGTGGCGGCGGCGTATGCACGAATGCCGAGGTCTCGCCAGCCGACCGGGGCGCTTGCGACCCGCTGGCGAGGTGCACGGCACGAAGCTCCGCGGCGCCTGTGGTGGAGGCTGCGAGTCCACCAGACGGACGGTCCACCGAGGTGTCCACGCGCATTGCGGGATTCCCGGCGCTCGCCGATCTGACCGCCCTGTTCGCTCTCTCCCAGAGTTCGCGGTACGCGGCCGGGTCCGCGTTGCACGCCTTGACGAACTCGACGGTGGTCTCCCAACTCGGGAGCCGGTTACCCTTCGTGGCTTCGTGCAACGTCGTGTGGGAAATCGCCCCCGACCGGCCGGACATCTCCCGGAAAGGTGGATTACCGACCGCGTTGCGCAGTTCTCGCAGGGTAGTCGCGAAATTCTCGATTATCTCCGCCCGTGCACGCCTGTCGTCCACCGTGCGAAGGTAACAGCACCCACGGTCTTCACTCAACTCCAACCGGAATCTGCGCGAAGCCAGGCGAGATGAACGTGAAAAAGGCCGGCTCATCCCCGCTGCGACTGGAAGCGGCCGCGCACCAGGCCGAACAGGCCCTTATCCTGGCCGAACGCGACGAAGGAGACGCGATAAGCCACCCGGACCTCTGCCCCACCCGATAATGATGGACATAAGATGATTACGCCGAGGAGTCGGAGCGCTACAACAGCCGGGACACCACATTGACCGCAACGCCTTTAGTCGAGCCGGTCTCGGCGGCGTGTGTTCAGGTCGGCGATTTGCCCGGGGGCCGTGACCGGGACGGGACAGTATGCAGCGGAGCTGCTCGGGCCGGCGGCGAACGGCATGGGTCGAGTGCCTGATCAAACCCTTCTCCGGGGTGCGAGGACAGCAGCTCGTAAATCTAATGCGAATAGGAACGGCCAAGGAACCCCGCATCGGCACCTGATTCGGCATACCGCCGGGCGACATCCTTGGACATTCTGGATACCGACATTTGCCGACAGAGCGATAGATCAAAATATGGTGCGGCAGGGTTCGGCATAATTTCTGTCGGCTTTTAATCCATAGGTTCCGGGTTCGAGTCCCGGGCACCCTGCTATCAATGACCTGGGCGGACTCCCCGATCTTCATGATCCGAAAGCCCGCCCGGTTGCGTTTCCAGTCGCAGTTGGCCCCAGAGTGCGCGGCCCATGCGAGCTGCTGCCTCTGTTGAAAGTGTCGCTGTGATGTGGGTGTAGCGCTTGGTCGTGGTCAGTTGTGAGTGACCGAGGATTTCCTGAACGACCCGACCACCTCGCCCGCCTAGCCGGGAGCGTCTCCCCGGCCGTCGTAGCGCTGTGCGAGCACCCGCAGGCGCTCGCTCAGCCGCTCGTGTTCCCCGGCCAGGCCGTCGGCCTCGAACCGGAACTGGTGGAAGCCCGCGGCCTCCTCGCGGCGCGTCACGGCCAGAGTGTCGTCGATCTGGCGGCGGGCCAACCCGAGCCGCTCTCCCGCGTGGCCGACCAGCTCGGTTTGCTCGCGCAGGCTGTTGCGGGCGGCCACCATGGCCTCCCGGTCGGCGGGCGACAGAAAGGGATGCCGGTTCCAGTCGCCGGTGTAGCGGACGGTGTAGTCGTTCAAGTCGAGCGGGTGGCGGAGCCGCATGGCGACGATCTTGTCCGTTATGCGGACGTGGTTCACCTCCAGCGTCCTGCGTGCCTCATTGGCAGCGCGCTGCGCGGTCTCCAGCGTGCCGCGCACCGCGCCGAGGTGCAGCCGGACGATGTTCTCGGGGGTCGGCCCGCCGCCCGCCCCGCCCGACCGTGGCGGATGCTTCTTCAGACGGCCGAGCGCGTCGACGATCTTGCGCATGGCCAGCTGCATCTGGCCGTCGGTGCGCAGGGCGGCGGACTGCACGGCGGGCACCGACTGGGGGGCGACCTGGCGGGCGATGCCGGCGTAAGCGGCGTAGAACAGGTAGGCCGCCCCGCCCGCCGCCGCGACCAGCGCCGCCGCCTCGACTCCGCCGTGCGCGATATCCATCCGCCGGCCCAGGTCGGCGGCTCGCGCGGCGGTGCCTGCCGCGTGCGCGTCGAACGCCTGCGCCGCCGGGCCGGCCTCCTCGCGGGCGGGCCGCTGGGCGACCGCCAGCTCGGCCTCCCGGTCGCGGTGGAAGCCCGCGCCCCGCGCCAGCAGCGTGAGATGGTCGCCGGCCGGTACGTCGCGCGGCCGTTCGACCGGCAGGAGCGGCGCGCCCATCGCGACCAGCGGGTCGTCGCTCATGCCTGCATCGGGCGCACGGCCTCGGCGTGCTGGATGACGGCAAGCTCGGTGGCGGCGTTGCCACTGGCCATCACGATCTGCCCGTCGGCCGCCAGGCGGGTGCGACCGTGCAGGTCCTCGGACTCCTCCAGCATGTTCCGCAGCAGCGCCTCCAGCGCCACCCCGACGTACGGCAGCAGCGCGGCGGCGGCCGCGGCGGCGCCCAGCGACCGGTTGAACTCCTCGTGCTCGTCGACCAGCGCCTGCACCGCGCGCCCGGACCTGGCCCGCCCATCGTTGTCGTGCACTATGTCCGGGATCTCGCTCACGGTCCCTCCAGTCGCCGCAGTAGCTCGTCGAGCGAGGCGTTCACCTGGGAGAAACGGCCCAGTGCCTCGGCCTCGAACTCGTCAAGCCGCTTCGCCATGGTCTCTGGCGCGAGGGCGGCTGGCAGGTCGTCGGCTGGCTCCCCGACTCGCGCGAGCCGGTCCTGTTGCGCGGCCCGCACGGCGGCCAGCACCTGCTCCTCCAGTTCGTGGGAATCGAGCCGGAGCGCCCGCGGGGCGATGCGCACGCGCTCGAGCAGGCCGTCGGCGCCGACCGTGGCGCCCACCAGCCCGCGTGCCGCCTCCCCGAAACCACGGAGATCCTCGCCTTCGGAAGCCATGTGCCCGCCTCAACAGCTGTGACCTTTATGGCATTTCATATATAGCATCCTGGCCGGGCGCTCGTCAGGCACGACCGCTCTCCCGGCGGAGCATCCGTCTTGCCGCCGCGGGAGCGCCGACCGGCCTGCGCATCTCGTCAACGATCATGGGCGAAGGTCGCGAACGTGAACGTCTGCGAAGTGGTCAGCTGAAATCGAACAGCTGGTTGATCTGGGCGTATGGCCAGTTGAACTTGTCCGGATTGATTCCGCGGCCATCGTAGGTGTCGGCGTCGGGCCGTGCGTAGTGAAGGCGATACCATGCCGCGTCCCGCGATTGCTCATCTTCGGTGAAACGGCCGTCGTTCCCCTTGGCCACATCGATGTGGCGGATGAAGTCCTCGGCGAGATCGTGCGGGCGCTCCCAGCTGCCGAAGCCCTCCGCGCCGAGGATGAGCATGTTGGTGTTGGGATAGTACCTGGACCTCAGGTCATCCGAGCTGAGCCCGTTCCTGTAGGTCACGGTGATGTTGTGGTCCCTGGCGTAGGCGAGTGCTGCGCGGCCTTCCTCCGTCTGCCTCAGCGATTGCTCGGTGAGGTCGCGGGCTTCCTCATTGTTGTCCCAAGGGACAGCGAGCCCCGCCGTGACGAAGGCGGGGATGCTGGCCAAGCCCGTGATGTACGTGACCGTTCCCACGTTTCTTCTCGCGCCGGCACTGAGCAAGGCTTTCGCGTGTTTCAACGCGGCGACTGGGTTGTGGCGGATGTTCTTTTTGATGCCGGCGAGCGCCGTTCGCATCTTCTCTCTCAGATACGCGATGTACGACCTGGTTCCCACCGAACCCACCGCAGGGCCGAAGGCGAAGTAGCGGGCGATCGCGATCAGCAGGGAGATCAGGGCGGCGATGACGTACAGTCTCCAGACCACCTTCAAGACGACCAGGAGCATCGTGGCCGTGCCGGACACCGCGGCAGCCACGCCGCCTTTGTCCGCCTCGGCCTGGGCGACTCGCACGTGGTCCTCGGAGGCCGTCATGTCGTCGCTCAGGTTGCCCGCCGTGCGAACATGGGAGACTGCCTCGTTCGTGCCGGTCTGGCCATTCTTGGCCTCGGTGGCGACGTCCAGAGAGGACGAGGCCCCCTGGAGGCGGTTGAGGTCGTCGCCATGGCTCCCTAACGGCGCCACGTCAGCGATCAAGCTGTGGACCCAACGTAGGCTCTCGGGTAGTTCCCCGCTCACGATGCTCCTCCGTTGGCGTGTTCGGCCTGGACGTAGGTGTGTTCCGAGACCACGTGCTTGGCCGCCATGCCGCGCAGCTGGGTGACAACGCTCTCGAAGTGCTGCCCCAGCTGATCGGTGAGACCGGCGCACTCGGCGTCGAACTCATCGCTCAGCTCGTCACGTGTGCCGACGCATCGAGCCACACCCGGCATCGCGAGGGTGACTGCCTGCACAAGGCGGTCGGCGACTTCGGTCAAGCCTTCGGCGGTACGGACCCGGGAGCCGAAGGCCACCTGGATTCCGTCGAACTTCTCGCTCATTGCTGCATCAAGCGATCCAGGCGCAAGGTGAGCCCGTTGACGGTGGAGAGGAGCTCGTTCATGTCCGCTTGAGTGTCGGCCTTGACCTTTTCAATCAGGTCGTTCAGCTCCAGCGGGTCCTGCTTCAGCACCTCGGGCATGGCCTGGGTGGCCCTTTCCTGGGCCGCTTCGCGGGCGCGGCCGAATGCCTCCTTGATCGCCTCGGCCAGCTCGGTCGCGGGTAGCCGCAGGGCCCGCGGGTCGAGCTTCAACTCGGTGAGGTCGGAGGTGCCGTCCACTTCTACGCTTACGAGCCCATTCGCGGCCGTGGCGGATTCCCGCAACGCCACGAATTCATGCAGAAAATCCATGGTCTCCCAGGCTAGGGATGCGACCTGAGGTCCGTCCAGCCAAGATCATTGGCGTTCAGGCGGATTTCACCTCGTGTTGGCGATACCGGGCGAGCGAGGGCAGGCCCGCCGGCCGGTGGCGCGCGCCCCAGTAGAGTGCGGTGCCGTGGGGGTGAACATGGATGAGCGGGAACTGACCGAGCCGTGGGAAGGCGTCTTCATCACTCCACGCCCTCTCAGTCACACAGGCGTCCTTGTTCTGGCGGGGTCGAGCGGTCGTGTCGAACGGGACAGGGCTCGTCTCCTCGCCCGGCAGGGGATGACCGCGATGTCGATTCGATGGTTCGGCGGTCCCGGACAGTCACCGGGCATCTGCGAGATTCCTCTGGAGACCTTCGTCTCCGCCATCGATCTGCTCGAATCCACCGGAGTGTGCCGCATCTGCCTGCTGGGGGCGTCCAAGGGGGCGGAGGCCGCCCTGCTCACCTCCATCCGTGACCCGCGGGTTGACGGCGTCGTGGCGATATCGCCTACCTCGGTGGTGTGGGGGAATGTCGGCCCGGGGCGAGATGGGCAGCAGCGCCCTTACCGGTCGTCCTGGACATGGAAGGGACAGCCGCTGCCGTTCGTCCCATACGACGATGACTGGACCGCTGCTGAACCGGCGAACGGTCCGGTGGCTATTCGCGGCTGGTACGAGCGCAGCGAACGGACGTTCGCCGACATGGTGCGCACCGCCGAGATCCCTGTCGAGGAGAGCAGGGCTGACGTGCTGCTGGTGGCAGGAGGGGACGATGAGATGTGGCCTTCCCTCCCGTTCGCTGAGCGACTTGTCGCCCGTCGCCGCACCGCTGGTCGTACAGCTCGGCTGATCAGCCTGGCCGAAGCCGGGCATCGTCCGCGTCTGCCAGGGGAAGGCCCTGCGGCCGCGTCGCCGCGTTTTCTTTACGGCGGTGACGCTGTCGCCGACGCCGAGCTCGGAGCCGCGGCCTGGCCGCACATCCTCAATCTGCTTCGCGGCTGACAGGATCGGCAGCCGGCGGCCCTCACTCTGTCGGCTCCCTCGACGGGCTGCAACGGTTTCCAGGAGCACTCCAGCGCCGTCTCGCCACCGACACCCGCTACACGCTGCTCGGCCTCCCGCTGGCCGTCGCCTCCTTCACCACCACCGTCGCCGGCGTCTCGGCGGGCCTCGGCAGCGCCGTCGCCTTCGTCGGCCTGCCCGTGCTCGCCGCGACCGCCGCCGCATCGCGCCACCTCGCCGATCTCGAACGCGTCGCCCTGCCCGGTGTGCTCGGCCATCCGGTCGCCCGCCCGTCGTACGCGCCCGCCCCTGAGGGCGCGGGCTGGTTCCGCCGCGCGATGAACCCGCTGACCAGCGGACAGGCATGGATGGACCTGCTGTACGGGATCATCGCGCTGCCGTTCTCGCTGGCCGCCTTCGTCCTCACCGCCGTGTGGTGGGCCGGAGCCGTCGCCGGCTTGACCTTCCCCATCTACGGCTGGGCCATCGCCCGGATCCCCGGCGCCGGCGAAGGGCTGCAGTGGCTGGGGCTGCCCGACACCCCCACGATGTTCGTGGTCGTCACCACGGCGGTGGGCGCCCTGTTCGCCCTGACCCTGGTGCCGGTGGTCCGGATTGCCGCCCTGCTCAAGGCGAGCGTGGCGCAGGTGCTGCTCACCCGCGCCGCCTATCTCCCGGAGAAGCCTGCCGCGACCCCGGAACAGGAACCTGCGTTGCTGGCTGCCTGACGATGCACCCCTCCGCCGCATTCCGGCGCAGGAATCAATAGGCCGTTGCGACGTCCGATCGCCCGTAGACCGACGCCGTCTTCTAACGGTTTTGCTCTTGATCGCCAGAGTGCGATGAGGGATTGTGGCGACTGACATTCCTTCAGGGATGGAGCAGGACATGCACGTTCCCTATGGGGACGGCGATCAGCGCCATCAGCACATGCCTCCGCAGCCCACGTCGGGTGTCGCCGTCGCGAGCCTCATCTTCGGGATCATCGGGCTCTTGGGCAGCTGGTGCCTGTTCGGCATCCCGTCCATCGTGGCCATCGTCCTGGGGCACGTGGCCGCCCGGAAGACCAAGCGCGGCATCAGGCCTGGGCATGGCATGGCGGTGGCCGGGCTCATCCTCGGTTACGTCGTCGTCATCCCGGCGTTCATCGTCTCGGCGGTTGTCATCGTCAGCGCCGGTCCTCAGTGGCTCGCCGAATGGGTCAACGCCTTTTTCTCGTGGTTGGAGTCGCTGATGAACCCGTAATGCTGCGCTCGATGCCGCATGACTGCTCCGGCTTCGGCCCGACCGCCGGTCAGCGGCCGGGCCGCGGCACAGGCTCAGTCGAAGATGCGGGTGGTGGCGCGGGCGTAGCGGTGGCGGATCTCCGGAACGGCGTCCCCCTCGTACGTCTCCGTCTGCTCCGACCGCCAGTCCGGCGAAGTGACGAGCGTGGCGGCCTGGTGGGCGGCGCCGTTGGCGACGTACTCGGCCGGTGGCGGCACCGTGATCGGGACGCCGAAGATCGTGGGGGCGATGCGGCGGACCGCCTCCGAACGGGCGGCGCCGCCGATCAGCAGCACCCGCTCAGGCTTCATGCGCAGCGCGTCGAGAGCGTCGGCGAGGCCGCACAGCATGCCCTCGATGGCCGCGCGTGCCAGGTGGGCGGGGGTCGAGGTGGCCAGGGTCAGCCCGTGGATGGAGCCCGTCGCGGTGGGGCGGTTGGGGGTGCGCTCGCCCTCGAGGTACGGAACGAGCGTCAGACCGCCTGCCCCCGGTGGCGCCTGGAGGGCCAGATCGCTCAGCTCGTCGAGGCCGACCCCGGCGATGCGGGCGGCGGCGTCCATGACGCGGGCGGCGTTGAGCGTGCACACAAGGGGAAGGAAGCGGCCCGTGGCGTCGGCGAAGCCGGCCACCGCGCCGGTGGGGTCGGCGCTGGGGGACTCCGCGACCGCGAACACCGTGCCGGAGGTGCCCAGCGACACCACGACGTCACCCGGCCGGGCGCCCACCCCGAGTGCGGCGGCCATGTTGTCGCCCGTCCCCGGAGCGATCAGGACCGTGCCTCCCTCGAAGGCCGCGTCCGCCGGGCCCAGCACCCGGGGGAGCCGCGGGACCGCCCCGAACGCCAGCTTCAGCAGGTCCGTGCGGTACGTCCCCGTCACCGGTGACCAGTAGCCCGTCCCCGAGGCGTCCCCCCGGTCCGTGGTGAGCTGGTCGATCGGCGGCGTGGGAGCGTCGGGGGAGAAGGTCCCCGAGGCGAGCGCGCCGGCCAGGCGCCACGTGAGCCAGTCGTGCGGCAGGCAGACCGCGGCGGTACGGGCGGCGTTGTCCGGCTCGTGCTCGGCCAGCCAGCGCAGCTTGGTCACCGTGAACGAGGCGACGGGCACCGACCCGACGGCCGTGGCCCAGGCCTCCGGCCCGCCCAGCTCCGCGATCAGGTCGGTGGCGGCCTGGGCGGAGCGGGTGTCGTTCCACAGCAGGGCATCGCGTACGACATTTCCGGACTCGTCCAGGCAGACCATGCCGTGCTGCTGCCCACCCACGCTGACGGCCGCCACATCAGCCAGCCCGCCGGCCTCCTCGAGGGCCCGCAACAGCGCGGCCCACCAGTGCGACGGATGCACCTCCGTGCCGTCGGGATGCGGCGCGCGGCCCTGCCGCACCAGCGCGCCCGTCTTCGCGTCACGAATGACGACCTTGCAACTTTGCGTCGAGGAATCGACCCCAGCGACCAGCGTCACCCACGAACTCCTAACAAGTGCTCCAGCGCAAGCTGGTTGAGATGCGTGAAATGGTATCCGCGCGCGGCGGCCACCTCCGGATCGAAGTCGTCCGTGGCCATGGGCACGTTCAGCCCGGTCTCGGCAAGCGCTTTCCTGAAGGCCGCGATCGCCCGGTCGCGATTGGGCTCGACGGCGAGCATGTCGTCGTCGTGGAATGTGACGCCGTAGGCCCCCAGCTCGGCCAGCCGATGCACGCTCTCGACGGGATCGAGGGGCGCCCGGGCGGCGTCCCCGAACGGATCGCGCGCCTGCCAGCCGACCGTCCACAGACCGAACGTGAATCGATCTTCAGGGGTTGGCTCGTACATGTCTCGATGCTCCCCTGACGATCAGCAGTTCACAAGCCCGAGGGGTCGCGCCCGACGCTGATCTCCTCGGCGATCTTGCGGATCTCCGCCACCTCGAGGCCGGGCGCCTTGGGCAGGTGGCGCAGCAGCGCCTCCATCACCACGGGCACGGGCTGGCCGGCGAACCGCCCGGCAATGCCGTGGACCGCCCTGAACAGCGCCTCTTCGGTGTCGTGCATCGGCCTCTCCTTCGTCGGGTACCCGGAGAACGGTACGGCCTCGGCCCGACACTTTCTCGCTTCGGCCCCCCGCGTGTTCCGCACGACGCGCGGATCACCCTCCCGCGTGTCCCGTACGACGCGCGTGCCCTGTACGGCGCGCGGATCACCCCTCCAGCGTCTCGCGGACCGCGACGCAGATCTCGTCGAGCCGGCGTACCTGCTCGGGCGTCAGCACGTCGAACAGGCTCCGACGTACCTCCTCCACATGCCCCGGCGCGGCGGCGGCCAGCGCGGCGAACCCGTCGTCCGTGAGCACGGCGAAATTGCCGCGCCGGTCGGAGGGGCAGCGCTCGCGGTTGACCCACCCGCGCTCCTCCAGGCGGGCGACGGCGTGCGAGAGACGGCTCTGGGAGCTCTGCGCCCTGGCTGCCAGCTCACTCATCCGCATCGAGCGTCCGGGCGCCTCGGAGAGCGCCACGAGGATCATGTAGTACGTGTGCGGCATGCCCGCGTCCCGCTGGAGCTGGCGGTCGAGGGCCTCGTTGATGAGCTGGGTCGCCGCCAGGAAGTTCCGCCAGGTGTGCTGTTCGTCCGCATCCAGCCATCTCGTCATGCGGCCAATTTAGTTGAACTCTCATATACTTGACCGCGGGACTCGGCAGAAAGGGGAAAGCCATGCCTGTCCAGCGACTCAACCACGCGGTCCTTTACGTCCGTGACGTGGAACGCAGCGTCGCCTTCTACCGCGAGGCCCTCGGCTTCGAGGTGGTGATGGGCATGCGGGGCGCGGCCTTCCTGCAGGCTCCCGGTTCGACGAACGACCACGACCTGGGCCTGTTCGAGATCGGCGCGAACGCGGCCCCCTCGCCGGCCGGGCGCACGTCCGTCGGCCTCTACCACCTGGCCTGGGAGGTCGACACCCTCGACGAGCTGGAGCGCGTCGCGGCCAAACTGGCCGAGCTGGGCGCACTGGTGGGCGCCTCCGATCACAGCACGACGAAGGCGCTGTACGCCAAGGACCCGGACGGGCTGGAGTTCGAGGTGTCGTGGCTGGTGCCGGCCTCGCTGCTCACCGAGGAGATCCTCGCCTCGCGCGCCGGCGTCCGTCCGCTCGACCTGAGCGCCGACAAGGAGAGGTTCGGCGGGCAGACCCGTGGCGGAGTGGGGGTCTCGATCCCGGCCTGAAGTACCGTGGGTGGTATACGGCCCTTCTTCCACGGAGAACGGTCATGCCAACCGATCCTGATCATGTGCTCGACGCCATCGACGGCGTCGTCGACGAATGGGAGACGCTGAGCGCGGACGCCATGCGCTGGGCGCCTCCCGAGAGCAAGAGTCCCGATTTCATGACCGAGATGACGGAGATCTTCGGTCCGCTGGTCAACGCCTTCGCGCAGGCGTTGCGGCCCGTCAGTGACGCGTTCGAGCGGGTGCTGCACACCTTTGACGAGGACGACTAGCCGGTGGCGCGGCGCCGCCGCGCCCGACGCGGGTACGCCTTGGCCGTCTCGGCCAGTCGTACGGCGTGTTCGGCCTGCTTGCGCCAGTGCCCGTAGGCGTCGCCGCGCTGTGCCAGCCGGTCGAGCTCGCTCATGGTCGCCAGCGGGATGAACGCGGGCTCGGCGTCCCGCCACGGCGTGCCGGGCAGCGGCATGAACGTGTGGGTGTGGATGCGGGCGCCCAGCTCGGCCAGGTCTGAGGCGAGCCTGACGGAAGCAGCCTGGTCATCCTCGGTCTCGCCGGGCATGCCGAAGATGAAGTCGACGTTCGGCCGGAAGCCGTGCTCGACCGCGATCCTGACGGCGTCGCGCACCGGCGAGGTGTCGTGGCCGCGCCCGGAGGCGGCCAGCACCTTGTCGGAGCCCGACTGGGCGCCGATGATCAGGTTGTCGTTGGCTACGTAGCGCTTGAGCAGGCGCATGGCCTCCGGTGTGACGTGCTCCGGGCGTACCTCTGAAGGAAAGCTCCCGAAGAACACCCGGCCGTTCGGCGGCAGCTCCTCCTTGACCCCGGCCAGCAGCTCCTCCACCTTGCCGAGGTCGGGATCGGGCCCGGGGGAGCCGTACGAGAGCGAGGTCGGTGTGATGAAGCGGATGTCGCGCAGGCCCCTGTCGACCATCCCGCGCACGTGCTCGCGCACGCTGGCGACCGAGCGGTGGCGGAACTGCCCGCCGAACATGAACGGCGTCTGGCAGAAACGGCATGTGTACCGGCAGCCGCGGGTGATCTCGATCGGCCCCTTCCTGCCCAGGAACGAGGGGTACGCGTCGAGCGGGAGCTGCGGCGCCGGCCTGGTGCGCAGGGCGACGCCGTCACCGTCCTTGACCGCCAGCCCCGGGACCGAGGTGAGCGGCTCGTTCTGCTGGAGAGCGCGGACGAGGGAGATGATCGTGGACTCGCCCTCACCTATCCCCGCCAGGTCCCAGCCCGCGTCGATGACCTGCTGCGGCTCGGCCGTGGCGTGCACGCCCCCGCTATGTGCAGCCCGCGGTCACCGCTCAGCGACCTGACCGTGGCCAGCTCGGCGGCCATGGCCTCGGCGTCCGGCGAGTAGAACGACCACAGCACGAGCACCCGGTCGGCCTCGCTGGCCCTGATGTGCTCGGCGGTCTCCTCGGGAGTCGTGCCGAGTCTCAGCTCGTGCTCGACCCCCGCGGTCTCCAGGGCGGCGAGCAGCGCGTGCACGCCGTACGTCACCGCCTTGCGGTATCGGACCACCACACTCACAGCCAGCGCCACGCCCCGCAGCGTAGCTCAGCCCTGACGTATCGGGCGCAGCGCGCCGGCCAGCCTGGCCAGCTCGGCGAGCATCTCGTCGGCCGCGGATTCCATGATGTCGTTGGGGTGCACCTTGCCGTCCTCGCCGAGGAACTGCGTGTAGAACGGGATGTTCACCGCCTCGAGCACCGGGATCATCCGCAGCGTGCTGGTGACCTGGCGCAGGCTGTTCGTGGCGCGGGTGCCGCCGGAGACCCCTCCGTAGCTGACGAAACCGGCCGGCTTGTGCTGCCACTCATGGTGCAGGTAGTCGAGCGCGTTCTTCAGCACGGCGTTGAAGCTGTGGTTGTACTCGGGGGTCACGAACACGAAAGCGTCGCCCCGGTCGACGGTGGCGCTCCACTCCTTGGTGTGGGCGTTCACGTACTGCCTGAGCCTGGGGTGGTTGGGCTCGTCCAGGAACGGGAGCCCGACCTCGGCCAGGTCGATCAGCTCCACCTCGAAGAGCCCCGAGTCCACGGCCTTGCCGTGGAACCAGTCGGCGATGGGACGACCCGCGCGACCCGGACGTGTGCTGGCGACGATGATCTGCAGGACGGGCTTGCTCATCTTTCAACTCCTGTGCTCAGTGAGACGCTTGCTCAACATTATTGAGTAGCTTTACATTTCTGAGCAAATGCTAGGATCTTCAGTGTGAGCCTGAACTCGGTGTGCACCCGCTTTCACATCGCTCTGGAACTGATCGGCGCCCGGTGGTCGGGAGCGGTGATCCACATGATCTTCAAGGGCGCCCACCGCTACGCCGACCTCAAGTCGGCCATCCCCGGCATCAACGACACGATGCTGGCCCGGCGGCTGCGCGAGCTGGAGACCGCCGGGCTCATCGAGCGCCGCGTGCTGGCCACGTCACCCGTGCGGGTCGAATACCACCTGACCGAGATGGGGCAGGAGCTGCGGCCCGTGCTGGACGAGCTGGTGACGTGGGCGCACAAGTGGATCCCGCTGCCGGAGGCCAAGTCCGCCTAGCAAGTCCGCTCGGCCATCCTGTCGGTCACGGCCGCGAGCGTGTCGGACAGCCCTGGACCGTGGCCTCCGTCCTCGAGCACGATCAACTCGCAGCCGGGCCACGCCCGTGACAGCTGCCACGCGGTCTCCAGCGCCGTGCTCACGTCCAGCCGCCCGTGCACCAGCACCCCGGGTACGTGGCCCAGCCCCGCCACGCCCCGCAGCAGCTCGTCGTCCCCCAGCCAGGCGGCGTGCCGCCAGTAGTGGGTGACCAGGCGCGCGAACGTCACGCGGAAGTCCCGGTCCTCGTAGCTCGGGTCCGGCTCGAGCCCCGGAAGCAGTCGCACGTGCCGGTCCTCCCACTCGCACCAGTCGACGGCCGCCTTCTCGCGCACCGCGAGATCCGGATGCTTCATCAGCCTGGCGTACGCGTCGGCCAGGTTCCCGTCCCTGTCCTGCTCGGGCACGCCGTCCCTGAACCGCTCCCACTCCTCGGGGAAGATCCGCCCCATCTCACGGGTGATCCACTCCACCTCGCGCCTGGTGGTGGTGCCGACCCCGAACAGCACGACCTCGGAGACCCGGTCCGGGTGTCGTACGGCGTACGCGAGCCCCAGCGTCGCCCCCCACGATCCGCCGAACACCATCCACTTGCCGATCCCGAGGTGCTCCCGCAGCAGCTCCATGTCCGCGACCAGGTGATGCGTGGTGTTGGCTTCGAGGCCCACCGCCCAGTCGCTGACGTTCGGCCTGCTCCTGCCGCATCCACGCTGGTCGAAGAGCACCACCAGGTACGCGTCGAGGTCGAAGTTCCGATACCAGCCCCGTCCCGCCCCTGAGCCGGGCCCGCCGTGCACGACCACGGCCGGCTTGCCCGCGGGATTGCCCGCCACCTCCCAGTACACGAGGTTGCCGTCGCCGAGGTCCAGCATCCCCTTGTCGTACGGATTCATATGTCCACCCTTCCGATCTGACAGTGCTGTTACATTAGCCGTCATGATCGCTCCGGGTTAAGGCGGCAGAACCCGATTCGAACCCATGCCCGAAAAGCCCCCATAATACCGAAATAGAGGCGCTTTGGCATGCTGGCAGGAGCCGTAGCAAACGTTAGCTTGACAGCACCCCCACCCGAGGAGTGCACATGTTGAGTAAGCGCTGTGCGCTGGTTGGCGGCGCCATCCTCGCCGCCTGCCTGGCCACCCCCCTCAGCCCCGCAGCAGCTGACCCGGCACCTCAATCCGCCTCCCCAACCCCGCCGCCCTCGGTGATCGACGCGTTGGAACGGGACCTCGGCCTCTCCGAGCAGCAGGTGCTCACCCGGCTGGCCAACGAGGAACGCGCCGCGGCCACGGACGCCAAGCTGTCGGCCCAGCTCGGCGCGTCGTACGGCGGCTCCTGGCTGAACGACGACGCCTCCAAGCTCCTGGTCGCCACCACCGACGCCGGCACCACGGCCACCATCGAGTCGCACGGCGCGCAGCCGGTCGTGGTCGCGCGGTCGCTCGCCCAGCTCAACGGGATCATGCAGCAGGTCGACCAGGCCCCGAGGCGCGCCAAGGCCGCGGCCGCGCTCTGGTACGTGGACGTGAAGACCAACACCGTCGCCATCCAGGCGCCCACGGTGGAGGCCGCGGAGGCCCTGGCCACGGCCGCGGGCGTGGACCGTAACGCGGTCGGCGTGTCGGCGACGGCCGAGCGGCCCACGCCGTTCATCGACATCATCGGCGGCGCCCCGTACTACATCGGCTCCAGCCGCTGCAGCGTCGGCTTCTCCGTCACCAGGGGCAGCACCCCCGGCTTCGTCACCGCCGGGCACTGCGGCCGGGCCGGAAGCCGGACCACCAACCCGACGGGCACCTTCCAGGGCTCGTCCTTCCCGGGCAACGACTACGCCTGGGTCGCCGCCCCCGGCAACACCCCGCAGCCGTGGGTACGCGGCTCGGGCGGCTCGAGGGTGATCGTCCGCGGCTCCACCCAGGCCGCGGTCGGCTCGTCCATCTGCCGCTCCGGTTCGACCACCGGCTGGCGCTGCGGCACCATCCAGCAGCACAACGCCACCGTCACCTACCCGCAGGGCACCGTCACCGGCCTGACCCGCACCAGCGCGTGCGCCCAGCCGGGCGACTCGGGCGGCTCGTTCATCTCGGGCAGCCAGGCCCAGGGCGTGACCTCGGGCGGCTCGGGCAACTGCACCGTCGGCGGCACGACGTACCACCAGCCCGTCAATGAGATCTTGAGCGTGTACGGCCTCACGCTCCGCACCGGCTGAGCCCCCTGTCGGCTCCGCTGACCGAAACCCCGCGCCGCGTGCCTCGGCCGACCCGGGCACGCGGCGCGGCTGTTTTTTGCCCGGATCACCGATGACTTTTCGCGCCTCGCCTGGTCTGCCCCTGTCGAAGAGATTCGGACCCACCAGTGAGGAGTTCGCGATGAAGCGACCCGTCGTCGGCGGCATGCTGCTCGCCAGCACCAACCCGGAGCGCCTGCGCACCTGGTACGTGACCGCGCTGGACCCCGAGGAGAACACCGACATCCAGCAGTACGGGGTGCTCAAGTTCGGCGAGTTCTTCCTGTTCATCGACACGCGGGAGGACGTGAGCGACAAGAATCCGGAGCCCGGCAGAGCGATACTGAACTTCCACGTGGCCGACGCCCGCGCCGTCGCGGCCCGCATGGAGCAGGCGGGCGCGTCGTGGCTGGCACCGCTCGAGGACCGTGACGGCAGCCTGTTCGCCACCGCGATCGACCCGGACGGCAACTACGTGCAGATCATCCAGCTCAGCGAGGCCCACCTCGCGGCCATGTGAGGCGATCATGTTCGAAACGACGAAGGCGTTCAGCGGGTTCTCGGTGGACGACACCGCGGCGGCGAAGAGGTTCTACGGCGAGACGTTGGGGCTGCGCGTCTCGGAGGAGCACGGGATGCTCACGCTGCACATCGCGGGCGGCACCGACATCCTCGTCTACCCGAAGGAGCAGCACACCCCGGCGACGTTCACGATCCTCAACTTCCCGGTCGAGGACATCGACAAGGCGGTGGACGAGCTGACGGCGCGGGGAGTGCGCTTCGAGCGCTACGAGGGCTTCCCGCAGGACTCCAAGGGCGTTCTCCGCACCGAAGGGCCGCCCATCGCCTGGTTCACGGATCCGGCGGGAAACGTCCTCTCGGTCATCCAGCAATAGGAACTCAGGGTCGCGTCAGGGGCGGGTCGGGGACGGAGCCGGATGTGAGCGAGGGTTCCCGGGCGGGAAAGTGGCCTCATGACCGCAGTGAAGAGGCTCTACCCCCTGCTCGCCTGCGCCTCCATCCTGTTCTCGGTGGTCGCCGTAGGGGTCGGGCAGTTCGGGCCCGACCCCTACCTGGACCCGCTCAACGTGACCATCAGCGAATACGCCGTGTCCGACCGCGGGGGCGTCACGGAGGTCGCCATGGCGGTCCTGGGCATCGGGTCACTGGCGCTGCTGGCGGGGCTGCGGGCGGCAGGAGCGCCGGTGCGGGGGATGCCTGAGTGGTTGCTCGGGGTGTGGTCGGGTGCGCTCGTGGTGGCGGCGCTGGTCCCGACCACACCCATCGGGGCGGACCTCGATCTGGCGGCGCAGGTGCATCGGTACGTGTCCGTCGCGGCGTTCGTCAGCCTGCCCGCCGCCGGCGCGCTGCTGGTGCCCAGACTGGGCTCAGACGCACGCTGGAAGCCTGTGGCCCGGGTGGTGGAGTGGGTGGCCCTGGCCGGGGGGTTCGGGCTGCTGGCGATCACGTACGTGGCCATGCCGGGGGACCGGGTGATGATCGGGCTCGTGGAGCGGTTGTTGCTGGGGGCCGAGGTGACCTTGCTGGGCGTGCTGGCCGTGTGGCTGGCCCGGCTGGCATGGCGCCCGAGCGGCCGTCCGACCAGCGCACAAGGTACGAATTTCCTGACATATCACAGATTTATCGCGAGTCGATCTTAAAACCATCTGTATCGGTGCTATTCTCTCCCGCGATCTTCTATCCGGGAGCGGGTGTCATGGCATCGGGCAGATCCATCAGATTCAAGATCTCGACGCTGCTCGTCATCCCCTTGATCTCCCTGATCGCGCTCTGGGGTTTCGCCGCGAGCACCACGTTGGGAGAGGCGACGAGCCTGCTCAAGGTGGAGACGATCTGGACGGGCGTCATCAACAACGCCGACGGGCTGATCTCCAACCTCCAGACCGAGCGGCTCGCCTCCGCCGAGCAGATGGCAGGCGTGGTCACCGCCCCCGACGTGCTGAGCAAGGCCAGGGCCAAGGTCGACACCAACAGGAAGAACCTGCGCGAGCAGGCGACGGCCGAGGACGTGCAGTCGGCGCTCACGCAGGACATGAGGACCCAGCTCCAGTCGGTGTTCGAGGCGGTCGACCGGATACCGGACATCCGGCGCAAGGTGGATGACCGCAAACTCACCCCCGGCACCCTCGTCACCGAGTACGCGAAGGTCTCCGACGAGATCCACCTGCTGTACACCCGGATGCTGGTCAGCACCGACCTGGAGCTGGCGCTCCAGGCGCAGGGCCTGATCGCCGCCGACGAGGTGCGCGAGCTCCTGAGCCGGGAGCACGCGCTGATCGTGGCCGCGAACGGCCGGATGGCCATGCACTCCGACCTCCACCTGCTGGCCGGACTCGACAGCACCAGGACGTACCTGTTCCCCAAGGCGCTGGCCAACCTCGACAACGAGCTGCGGGCACCGTTCGAGAAGCTGTACTACTCCCCGCGCTACAGCACCATGGAGAACCTGCTGGAGAGCTACATCTCCGGCCAGCCGATGGACGTCGAGCTCTGGCGGGGCGTGGCCGATCCGCTGCAGAAGGAGTACAGAGAGGCCGTCTGGAGCACCGGCGACAAGCTGCTGGCCAGGATGGAGCCCGCGGGCGTGGGCATCGTGGTGCAGGCCGTCGTGGCGGGCCTGCTCGGCCTGATCGCGGTCGTGTTCTCCGTCGTCATCTCCGTCAGGGTCGGCCGCAGGCTCACCCAGGAGCTGAGGGGACTGCGCCGTACCGCGCTGGACCTGGCCGACATCAGGCTGCCCGACGTCGTGGCGAAGTTGAGCAGCGGCGAGAAGGTGGACATCGCGTCCGAGGCGCCGCCCATCACGGTGGGCCCGAACGCGACCAGCGAGGTCAGCGACCTGGCCGCGGCGTTCGACAGCGTGCAGAGCACGGCCGTGGACGCGGCCGTCGAGCAGGCCAGGCTGCGCGAGGGCGTGTCCGAGGCGCTGCGTAACCTCGCCAGGCGCAGCCAGTCGCTGCTGCAGCGCCAGCTCAGGATGCTGGACGAGATGCAGCGCCAGACGGAGGAGCCGGAGGCGCTCGAGCGGCTGTTCAGGCTCGACCACCTGACCACGCGCATGCGCCGCCACGCCGAGGGCCTGGTGCTGCTGTCGGGCGGCGCGGCGGGCCGCAGGTGGCGCGGCGTCATCCCGATCGAGGACGTGCTGAGCGGCGCCGCCGCCCAGGTCGAGGAGTACACCCGGGTACGCGTCTACCCGATGACCGAGTGCGGCGTCTCGGGCGCGGCGGTGGCCGACCTCATGCACCTGTTCGCCGAGCTGATCGAGAACGCCGCCTCCTTCTCCTCGCCCAGCAACGAGGTCTCCGTACGCGGCGAGATCGTCGGCAGGGGCTTCGCCGTCGAGATCGAGGACCGCGGCCTGGGCATGGACGACGCCACCCGCCGGATGATCAACGACCGCCTGGCCAGCCCGCCGGAGTTCGACCCCTCGCAGACCGAGCGGCTCGGCTTCGCGGTGGTCGGCATGCTCGCGGCCAGGCACGGCGTCAGGGTGACGGTCAAGCCCTCACCGTACGGCGGCACCACGGCCATCGTGCTCCTGCCCGGCTCGCTGGTCGAGCCGATGGTGACCCCGCCGGTGCAGCCGATCGAGTTCGAGTCCGTCTCGGTGTCGGTCGTACGGTCCGAGCCCACCGGGCCGGGCGAGCTTCCGCGCCGCGTCCGCACCAGCAGGCGCGCTGGCGGCCAGACGGCGAACGGGCTGCCGCAACAGCAGCCCCCGCAGCTGTCGCAACCGCCCGAGCAGGACTCGGGCCTGCCCCGCCGCCAGCGGCAGAGGGATACGGGCCTGCCGCAGCGCGAACGGCAGACCGGCCTGCCGCAGCGGCTCAAGCAGGCGCCGCCCGCGTCACCGGTCGAGGAGCGCTCGCCCGAGGAGGCCAGGGCGCTGCTCTCCTCGCTCCAGTCGGGCTGGCAGCGCGGGCGGCAGGACAGTGAGCAGGATGGGGGAACTCAGCCGTGAGCCGCGAGCACGAGTGGATCGACGAGGAGGCAGGGCCCGTCGTACGGCCGTACGCGGTCGCCCGCGGGCGCACCAAGCCAGCCGCCTCCTCCACGCTCGACCTGCTGGCGACCATAGTCTCGACGGGGTCGCCGATCCCGGCCAAGGCCGAGCTCAGCGCTCAGCACCGGCGGTTGCTGAGCACCGTGAGCGGCCAGGCCAGGCCCGTCGCCGAGATCGCCTCGGATCTGGGCCTGCCGGTCGCCGTCGCCAGGGTGCTGCTGGGGGACCTGCTCGAGCACGGCCTGATCTCGGTGCGCCCGCCGCGCGACAAGGCCGCCACGCCCGCGGAGAGCCTCCTCCGAGAGGTGATCAACGGCCTCAGGGCGCTCTAGGCGGGCCGCCCGAGCTTCGCCGGGCGGCTAGTTGGCCGAGGTCAGCGTGCGCAGGGAGTGCTCGACCAGCGTGATCATGACTTCCTTGGCGGAGGCCCGCCGCCGCACGTCGCACAGCATGATGGGCACGTCGTCGTCCAGGTCCAGCGCGATGCGCACGTCCTCCACGCTGTGACTGGCGGCCCCGTCGAAGCAGTTGACGGCGACCACGAACGGCGTGCCGCGCTGCTCGAAGTAGTCGAGGGACGGGAAGCAGTCGGTCAGCCGCCGCGTGTCCGCGATCACGACCGCGCCCAGTGCGCCGTGGGACAACTCATCCCACATGAACCAGAACCGCTCCTGCCCGGGCGTCCCGAACAGGTACACGACCAGCCCGTCGCGGATGGTGATGCGGCCGAAGTCCATCGCCACGGTCGTGGTGCTCTTGGCCTCCACGCCGTCGAGGTCGTCGACCCCGATCCCGCGGTCGGAGAGCACCTCCTCCGTGCGCAGCGGCTTGATCTCGCTGATCGCGCCGACCAGTGTGGTCTTGCCGACGCCGAACCCTCCCGCGATGAGAATCTTCAGCGCGACGGGGTCCTCAGAGAGCACGGAGTCCATTGATCACTTCCTTGAGAATGCGCTCATTCGACCGCGACCCTCCGGCGGAGGGCGACGTCACCGAGATGAGGCCGTGGTCACGCAGGTCGCCCAGCAGGACCCGGACGACGCCGACGGGCAGGTCGAGCTCGACGGCCAGGTCGGCCACCGAGATCGGGTTACGAGCCGCCCGCAGGATGAGTTGTTGCTCGGGACCGAGCTCGCCCGGCGGGTCGCCGATGGCGCGCACGGACGCCACGAGGTCGAACGCGTCCCCTGAGGAATGCGTTCGACCGCGGATGAGAGCATAGGGCCGGACGACTGGCCCCGCCTCCTCATCGAACCACTGCGGGCTATCGCTCATGACGCTCCAGCGCGCGGGTTGGTGTTGATGTGCTGGCCCACCCGCTTGACCAGCATCGCCATCTCGTAGGCGATGTGGCCGACGTCCACGTTCCCATCGGCGATCACGGCCAGGCAGGTGCCCTGTCCCGCCGCCGTGACGAACAGGAACGCCGACTCCATCTCCACAATGGTCTGGCGCACGTCGCCGCCGCCGAAATGGCGTCCGGTGCCACGGGCCAGGCTCTGGAACCCGGCCGCCACAGCCGACAGATGCTCGGCGTCCTCCCTGGACAATCCCTTGGAGTAGCCCACGGCCAGGCCGTCGGTCGACAAGAGGACCGCCTGGCGGACGGCGGCGACCCTCGTGGCGAGGTCGTCCAGCAGCCAGTTCAGCTCACCGGTGTTGGTGGTCGGCGCAGTCATGCATCCCCCTTTATCATGGCCCCTCCTCAGAGGCTTCTTCTCGGGCGCGTTGGGTTCCCCGCTGGAAGGCGGAGAACAAGTCCCTGACCTCGTCGGGAGAGCGTTCGGGCTGCGGCTCCTGCTCTGCAGGGCGCTCCAGCCCACGCGACTCCGGCTCGGCGGGCTCCTCCCTGAGCTGCGGCGCCAGGTTGGCCTGGCGAACCCGCCTGGGGAGCCCCGCGTGGGTGCCCGAGGTCACCACGGCGAGCGCCTTCTTCCGCGTACGGCTCGGCAGCTCGGCCTTGCCGTCGCCCGCGGCCAGCGCCGCCTGCTCGGTCACCATCGAGCGCGGCACGAGCACGACGGCCGACGTCCCGCCGAAGGGCGAGCGCCGCAGCACCACCTTGATCCCGTGCCGTTCCGCCAGCGTGGCCACCACGAACAGGCCCAGCCGGTCGCTGTCGGCCAGGTCGAACTCCGGCGGCGCGCCCAGCAGCGTGTTGAACTCGGAGTACTCGCTGATCGACAGCCCGAGCCCGCGGTCCTCGATCTCGATGACGTATCCGTTGCTCGCCAGGTCGCCGCGCACCTGGACGGTGGTGTCCGGCGGCGAGTAGATGGTGGCGTTCTCGACGAGCTCGGCCACCAGGTGGGTGATGTCGGCCGCGGCCGTCCCGTCGAGCGCGCCGGCCGGCATGTTCTCGACGTGCACCCTGGTGTAGTCCTCGACCTCCGCGACGGCGGCCCTGACGATGTCGATCACGGGCACCGGCTTGCGCCACGCCCGCCCGGGTGCGGACCCGGAGACGATCATCAGGCTCTCCGCGTGCCGGCGCATGCGGGTGGTCAGATGGTCGAGGCGGAAGAGCTCCTCCAGCCGGTCAGGGTCGTGCGTACGGCGCTGCATGCCGTCAAGCAGCGCGAGCTGGCGGTGCAGGAGGCCCTGCTTGCGCCGGGCGAGGTTGAGGAAGACCTGGCCGACCCCGTGCCGCAGGGCCGTCTGGCCGACCGCCGCCCGCACGGCGGTGCGCTGCACGGAGCCGAAGGCCCTGGCCACGTCGGTGATCTCAGCGGAACCGCTCACCTTGATCGCCTTGGCCTCCTTCTTCACGTCGACGTCCTCGCCCCTGCGCAGCCGCTCGACGATGTCGGGCAGCCGTGTCTGCGACAGGTTGACCGCGGCGGCACGCAGCCCGGCCAGCTCTCCGGCCAGGCGACGACCGAAGCGTACAGAGATGATGATCGACGAGAGCACCGCGATCAAGCCGAGGCCGCCCGCGATGGAGATCTTGACGATGGTGGAGGTGGCGGCCTCGGACACGCGCGCGGCCAGGATCGCCCCGGAGGTGGAGCCGAGCTGGTCGAGCCGGGACGTGAGCCGGTCGACCGCCTGGTTCCAGCCGTCGGAGGCGAGCGGCGGGGCGCCGGTCCTGGCGATCCGGGCCTCCATGGTGGCGAAGCCGAGGAACGGCTCGGTGGCGAAGACCTCCTCGTACGGCTTGCGCAACTGCACGTCGAGCCCGGCCAGGCCGCGCGCCTGCAGGAACTTCCTGGAGGCGGCGTACTCGGTGAAGGCGGTCGTCTCGGGCTGGGTGAGCCGGTGGTCGGCCATGGCGCCGATGATGAGCGCGTGCTCCCTGGCGATGTACTCCCTGGCCATGCCCATGGCCTGCAGCGAGGCGGCCTGCTGGAAGAGCGCCAGGTCGGAGACGGAGACCAGGTGGTCGTAGAGGGTGAAGATCGCGTCGAGGATGCGGTTGTACTCGTTGAGACCGGCGAGGCGGGAGCCGAGGCCGCCGTCGATGTCGGCCCTGATCCGGCCGAGCCGGTCGAGAGTCGAGTCAAGGGAGTCGAGGGGGCGGCGCAGGTCGTCGCCGACCGCGCTGCCGGCCTCCATGACGGCCAGTTTGAAGTCGGTGACGGACCTGTCGGTGCGGGCGCGCTGGGCGCCGAGGGCCGTGGTGAGTTTACGCGTAGTGAGCGTCTCCGCTGAGCGCGCCCGCTCGGCCTGCAACTGTAGTCCCAGGTCGGTGGAGGTGAGGCCGAGAGTCTGGTACAGGGTGTTCGCGCGGAGCAGTGACTGGGCGTCGCCCATGGTGAGGTTGAGGACGAAACCCCAGAGCGCGCTCAGAGACAGGAGCGGTAGCAGCAGCAATAAGAAGATCTTGAACCGAATTGACCGGTTTCGCGAGCCCATGTCCCAACCTCAAGTCCGGGGCATTTCCACACCGTGTGTAAATACACCTCCGGAAGATCGCATAGGAGACTAGCATCGTTTATGCTTCCGGCGCAGTGGGAGGAACACGTTCATTACCGTGATTATTGGGACAAGCTCTTGGGGCTCCAGCGGTCCCCACCCACGGTGAGGCAGTGCGACCAGCGAGATCACGCTCTCACGGCCGCGCCAGCTCCGCCACGGCGCGCACGGCGGCCGTGACGGCGCCGTCCGGCCCCGGCTCCGAGTCGGAGCCCGCGATGGCGATCCGGCCGAACCGCCTGCGCGCCGCGTCCGCGGGGAACGGCCCGTCCGGATAGAACGTGTGCCAGGGCCGGCAGTACTCGGGCGCTCTCCCGTGACCCCAGCGGTCGACCGTGATCGCCTCGATGTCCCTGGCCGGGTCGAAGCCGCCGGGGCCCAGCAGCCGGTCGAGCTGGTCGCGTACGGTGTGCTCCAGATGGCTGTACGGCGTCCTGAACAGCTCCTGCCTGCCCGCCACCGAGCCCTTGTCCGGCCCCAGCTCCGCGCGGCACGGCGTGGCCAGCAGGCGCACCCCGGACGGCGGTTCGAGCTCTGACAGGCACCAGTACGCGCCGGTCCAGCGGACCCGGCGGACGCCGACCCGCCGCCACACGCCCGGGTCGCGCACCCGTACCGTGGCGTGCAGCAGCGGCACCCTGACGGCCAGGCTCAGCGCCCGCCGCTGGTCGCGGGGCAGGTCGGGCACGAGGTACGGGATGACCGAGCTCCAGCAGGCCAGGATCACCGCCCCGGCCTCGACGGTCAGCACCCGGTGGCCGTCGAAGTAGCCGACGGTCGCCGAGGAGGCCCCGTCGCGTACCGACACCACCGGGCTGGACGGGCGGACCAGCACCCGGCCGTCCAGCGGCAGGGGTGCGGCCCCGACCGGCCCCTCCCGCACGGCAGGCGAGTTGAACCGCGACGGCTTGCCCCGGTCGAGCCCCAGGCCCCCGAACCCCGGGTACCCGGTGCCCCAGGCGTCGATCGCCCCGAACGCCCGCGTGTCGTACCCCCACGCCCGGCACGACATGGTCCGGCAGAACCGCTCGGCGTCGGGGTGCGCCCCGCAGACCTCCAGCAGGAACCGCGAGTAGGTCAGCTCCGCCAGCCGCTCCTGCTTCTCCTCGGCCGACAACCCGGGGAACCAGTCGGGCGGGTCGCGGTGGAGCATGAGCAGGTCCTGCCTGGCCCGCTCGGCGACCGGCAACCGGGCGATCCAGCCGGAGGTGAGCCTGACCAGGGTGTCGGACCCGAAGCTCTCCCGGTCGCACATCACGCCGTCCTCCGCCGGCCCGAAGCGGGCCGGGCGGGGAAGGGAGATCCTGTCGTGGTTGTCGAGGATGAGGACGCCGTCGCGGGGGCGCCGCCGCAGCCACTCGTGCGCCGCGCTCACCCCGCTCGTCCCGCCGCCGACCACCACCAGGTCGTAGCTCTCGCCGGTCGGCTCGGGCGAGCCCGCGTGCCGCCAGAAACGCCCGTCCCGCAGCGCGTGGGGCACGCTGAGCGCCTCCGCCGCCCCGCCGCGCACAGTGAATGGCTCGGGGGAGTGCGCGGTCCCACGAGGCAGCTCAGCTGCTATGCACCCCAGAGCCATCCCGTCGAAGAAGTCGCGGCGGGAAATGGGATGGTTCGTGATGAGGTCTCGCGGAGTGGAGCTCATGGCGCGATCATCAGCAGACGGGCGAAAAGCCGGCCGAGCGGCGCGCAGCGCTTCGGGAAACATTTGCCGGGCTATTACCGCGAATGCCCGTTTGGAGTAGCGTCCGGAATATCGCGAGCGGGGGGAGTCCGGTGGTCGGCAAGCAGGGCAGGGTCACGGGGAAGATCGGCCCAGGGCTCGTCGGCGAGGTCATGATCCCGATCAGGGGCGGCGTGGAGGCCTTCTACGCCCATCCCAGCGTGCCCGACGAGGAGTTCGGCATCGGCTCCATCGTGATCGTCGTCGAGTACTTCCCCCCGCGGACGGTCTACGTGGCCAGAGCACTCGTCTGAGGGAGGCCCTCCGATGTCCCCCGAGCTCTACATCGCCGCCGCCGGTGTCATCCTCGCGGCCGTCGTCATCATCCTGCTGTTCAAGGCCGTGTGGCGGGTCGCGGAGCCCAACGAGGCCCTGATCATCTCCGGGCTGGGCGCCCGCCGCCGGGGTGAGGGCGGCGTGGACAGCCTCGGCTTCAAGATCGTCACCGGCAAGGGCACGGCGGTGCTGCCGGGGTTCCAGGCGGCCAGGCGGCTGCGGCTCGACACCAGGGCCGCCAACCTCCAGGTCTCGTGCGTCACCCAGCAGGGCATCCCGGTGCACATCCGCGGCGTGGTGATCTACAAGGTCGGCGACGACCTGTCCTCCATCGCCAACGCCGCCCGCCGCTTCCTCGACCAGCAGGACTTCATGACCAGTGCGATCCACGAGCTGTTCACCGGCCATCTGCGCTCGATCATCGGCAACCTCACCATCGAGGACCTCATCCTCAACCGCGAGCGCCTGACCAGCGAGACCAGGGCATCGGCCGCCGACGAGATGAGCAAGCTGGGCCTGATCGTCGACTCGCTGCAGATCCAGGAGATCGACGACGAGACCGGCTACATCGTCAACCTCGGCAAGCCGCACGCCGCCAAGGTCGCCGCCACCGCCCGCATCGCCCAGGCCCAGCGCGACCAGGAGGCCACCGAGGCCGAGCAGGTCGCGGTCGCCAACATGGCCGCCGCCCGCCGGGACGCCCGCATCAAGGAGGCGGCCTACCAGGCCGAGATCGACCAGGCCCAGGCCACCTCCCGCCAGGCGGGCCCGCTGTCGGAGGCGACCGCCCGCCAGGAGGTGGTCGTCCAGGAGACGAAGGCCGCAGAACTGGAGGCCAAGCTCGCCGAGCAGCGGCTCCAGTCGCAGGTGCGCAAGCCCGCCGACGCCAAGGCGTACGAGACCGTCACGCTCTCCCAGGCCGAGCGGGACGCGCGCATCGCGCAGGCGGAGGCCGAGGCGAAGGAGACCGAGCTGCGCGCCGCCGCGCAGGCCTCCCAGATCAAGCTGGCCGCCGCGGCCGAGGCCGAGTCGGTACGGCTGCGCGGCGAGGCCGCAGGAGCCGCCACGAAGATCGCCGGCGAGGCGGAGTCGGAGGCGACCAGGCTGCGCGGCATGGCCGAGGCGGACGCGGCCAGGGCCAAAGGGCTGGCACAGGCGGAGGCCATCAAAGCCCGGGCGGAGGCGCTGGCGAGCAACCAGGAGGCGGTCGTCGCGCAGCAACTCGCCGAGCGCTGGCCGGAAATCGTCGAGGCGGGCGCGAAGGCGTTCGGAAACGTCGATCACATGGTGGTGCTGAACGGCGCTCAGGGCGTCGAGGAAATGCTCGCCAAGGCGCTCACGCTCGGCGGCGCCGGATTGGGCCTGGCCAGGGCGCTGCTCAACGGCGGATCACCAAACGGGGCAGAGCCGGAAATCATTCATAAAACCACTGAATCCCGCGAATAGCGGCGTTACCCGTTTCCTTACTCTTCACTTCCTCTAGCGTTTTGAAAAATGCCGCCAGAGCGAATTGGAGAGCTCATGCTGAAGGCTGTTTCCGGCATATTGCTTAGTATGGTTGCCATTTCCGGATGTTCCGGTGGCACCACCACCCCGTCGGCGGTCCCCACGGGCACGCAGCTGCCCGGGCCACAGGCGTCCGCCGACACTGCCAGGCTGCGTGCGGCCCTGCTGCCGGTGCCCAAGGGCATGCGCGTCGCGTACGGGCCCGAGATGGGCGCGTTCGGCTCGCTCAAGTCCACCCAGCAGGGCCTGGAGGCGGTGCGCCAGGCGAAGCTGCAGCGGCCGGAGTGCGCGGGGGCGGCCCAGCTCGACCCCGCCAAGCCCGACGTCGCCCAGGCGCCCGCGGCGGTGATCGCCTTTGCCGCCGCCCGCGGCTCCATCACACAGGCCGTCGTGTCGCTGCCCGCCGTGGTCTTCCCCGCGCCGCTGCCCCAGCAGTGCGCCGCATACACCGCGGACGTCGGCGGCACGCAGGTGACCTACAAGACCCGCACCCTCGCCATGCCGGCCAGAGGCGAGGAGTCGCGGGCCTACCTCACCACGGCGAAGGGTGGCAAGAAGAACGCGCAGATCGGCTCGGTCATGATCAGAAGAGGGTCGCTGATCATGACCATGCTCGTGGTCGGTCAGCGGGTCAAGCCGCAGGGGCTGTTCGAGCTGGCCCGGCTGGCCGACCAGAACCTGGCACGGGTCACCCGCTGACCGCGCCGCCGGCGCGTCAGATGAGGACGTGGTCGTCAGGGCGGCCGACGAAGGAGAACTGGGCGTTGCGGGTCAGCTTGATGTGGTCCGCCTGCCAGGTGTGCATCGAGGCGTCCGCGCTGCGCCAGTAGACGAAGTTGAACCGGTCCGCCGAGTAGATCTTGACGGAGTCCTCCTTCAGCCGCCGCACGAGGTGGGTGTCCTCGCCACGCGTGATGTCCGCGAAGCCGTACGAGCGGAACATGTCGGCCTTGCCGAGGAACGTGCCGCCCTGGACCAGGAAGGAGTAGCGGTGCTCCAGCCCCGGCAGGCGGAGCATGGTCGTGTTGCTCCCCTCGAAGTACGCGTAGTGCGCCCCCTTGCCGACCAGCTCCGCGTCCGAGTAGTCGAACGCGCGCACCAGGTCCGACAGGTAATGGTCGCCGTACAGGTTGTCGTCGTCCATCTTCGCGATCAGGTCGCCGTCGGCGGCGGCGATGCCCAGGTTCATGCACGCGCCGAGCGACAGTGACGCGTCGGCGGGCAGGACCACGACGTCCGTGATGCCCGCCATGCGGGCCTTGTCGGCGACCACCACCGGGTCGATGTCCAGCCCGTGCAGCACCATGACGAGCTGGAGTGGCCGGTGGATCTGGCGGGCCACGGAGGAGATGGCGTGCTCGATCTGGGCGGCGCGGTTGGTCGGCAGCACGACCGAGATCGAGCGCGACCTGGGCCGCACCTGGTGGCCGAGGTTCTGCAGGATCTGGTCCACCCGGTGCGAGAACAGGTGCTTGTCGAAGACCTCGCGCAGCGCCAGGTGCCCCATCCTGGCCCGCAGTTCGGGGCTGTTGATCAGGTGTAGCACCTGGTTGTACGACTCGACCGGCTCCCGCGCGATGGGGATGAGGTCGCCGAAGGTCTCCTCGACGGCCCGCGACCACCCCGACACGACGGGCGTGGCGCAGGCGGACAGCTCGAAGACCCGGCGGGCGCACATGGTCGGCGAGTCGAGCACCGAGTTGACGTTGAGGAAGACCTTGTACATCCGGTACGCGGCCAGCATCTGGTCGTACGGGAGCTCGCCCACGATGTGCGGCCGGTACTTCTCCGGCCAGGCGTACTTCTCGTCCACCTCGCCGTTGCGCGCGAAGATGTGCAGGCCCAGCTCCCTGATCGGGTCGAGCACGGTCTCCATCTGCTCGCGGCGCTCTGGGTGCTTGTCGCGGAAGTACATCCCGGCGAAGACCACGTCGTGCAGTCGGCCCTGCCGCTGCTGGATCGGGTTGTGCACGCGGGGCTGGGCGGCGAACTGCAGCACATCAACCCGATCGTGTCCCAGAACTTCCCGATACTTCGGCAGCATGTCACCGTCGCAGGTGAACACGTAGTCGAACAGCTTGGCCGTGTCGATGAAGAAGTCGAAGTTCGGCGGGTCCTCCTTGTTCCAGAAGACCGTCGGGATGCCCTCCTGCTTGCACCAGGCCACCAGGTCGCGCAGCGGCTCCTTGGGCGCGTTGGTGCCGGTCATCTGGTAGCGCCAGCGCCCCTGGTTCCCGTGCCACGCCGACTCGCAGAACAGCAGGTCGGGCCGCTTCTCGGCGAAGATCTCCGGCCAGTCCTTGAGCCCGAACTCGATCTGGTCCCACTCGTACTTGAAGGCCATCCTGGAGAAGTCGTCCAGGATCACCGCGACCTTCAGGTCGGGCCTGTTGACCGGCCCCTTCGGCCACTTCACCGGCGGCACCTCGACCAGCGGCGGCCGGTTGTTGGCGGTCTCGATCGCCTCGGTGACCGGGGTGGGCGGCTTGGGCGCCTTCTCCTTCGACCGGACCGCCTGGACGATCTTGCCCGGGCTCTTCGAGCCCAGTGCCTCACCCAGCTTGAACGTCCGCTTCGCCTGCGTGGCCTCGAGCTTCCAGGCCGCGTACGCGGCCTTCGCCTCGGCGATCTCCAGCCGCCTCCGCAGCTCCCTGACCTCAGCCTCGAATCGCTCGACGAGCTTGCGCTCCTCGGGCAGCCAGTTGACGGGGCCGAGTCGCTGGTACGTGGGCTCTTCGGGGGTTTCGGCCATGGTGGTACGCCTATCGCTTAGCGGAGGAAAGTCATGTTACGGCGGATACGTCCGCTATTCGGGGCGTTTGGCCTGAGAAGCAGGGGCGAGGTTGTCCCCCTTCAGCCAGGCGGAGATCACCCTGGCGATCCGCAGCCCGGCCTGGCCGTCCCAGAGCACCGGCAGCTCGCCGGCGGGAGTGGCGGCGCCGTCGGCCAGCGCCTTCTCCGCCGCGGCAGGCAGGAGAGCGGGCGTGACCAGCCGGTTCGTGCCATGCGTGATCGTGATCGGCCGCTCGGTGTTGGGGCGCAGGGTCAGGCACGGGACGCCCAGCACGGTCGTCTCCTCCTGGACGCCGCCGGAGTCCGTGACGACCAGGGCGGCGCCGCGTACGAGTGAGAGAAAGTCCACATAGCCGAGCGGGTCGACCACCTTGATCGATTCGCCGTCGACGAGGCCCGCCGCGGCCAGGCGCGCCTTGCCGCGGGGGTGGATCGGCACCACGACCGGGATCTGCCGCGAGACCTCCAGCACGGCGTCCACCAGCTCCTTGGCGGCCTCCGGCGTGTCCACGTTGGCCGGCCGGTGCAGGGTCGCCACGGCATAACGAGCCGGTATGCCCAGCCGCTCCACCACTGGCGCCGGGTCAAGCGACGGCAGCGCGGAGTACAGGCTGTCGATCATGGGGTTGCCCACCAGGTGCACCTTGGACGCGGGCACGCCCTCGTTCGCCAGGTAGGACAGGGCCTCGGGCGAGGTGGCGAAGAGCACGTCGGCCAGCGCGTCGGTGACGACCCGGTTGACCTCCTCCGGCATGCCCCGGTCGAACGAGCGCAGCCCCGCCTCCACGTGCGCGGTCTGCACGCCCAGCTTGGCGCAGACCAGGATCGCGGCCAGCGTGGAGTTCACGTCGCCGTAGACCACGACCAGGTCGGGGTCCTGCTCCTGGACGATCTCCTCCAGGCCGACGAGCAGCGCCGCGGTCTGCTTGGCGTGCGTGCCGGAGCCGACCCCCAGGTTCGCCACTGGCTCCGGCAGTCCGAGATCGGCGAAGAAGACGTCCGACATCAGCGCGTCATAGTGCTGACCAGTGTGGATGATGCCCTGCCGCACGCCGAGTTCACCGAGTGCCCGCACCACCGGGGCCGCTTTCACGAAATTGGGACGAGCACCCAATACGTGCAGGACCAGGGGGTTCTCCCTCATTGACCTCGCCTTTCATAGCGGAAGGGGAAAAACGTTGCCTATGGTACGGTCACCGCGTGGCATCCGACGCCAGTCGTCAAGACTCCTCAAAGGTTTCCGCGAAGTCCGCCCGTGCCGGCGTCGGTGGACTTCTCAAAGGCTTCGTCCAGCACCCGATCATCGTCTCCCGCGTCGTCGTGACGAAGGTCAAGTCCGACCCCGTCCGCGTGGCCCAGGCCGCGGCCGACGCGCTCCCGCCCCGGCTGCGCCCCGTCGTGGGCAGCGTGGCCTGGCCGGCCGCGCGCCGGGCCCGGCGCATGGTCCGCAAGTTCGGCATGCGGGTGGTCAAGGGTCCGTGGAACGAGGCCAAGGTGCTGTGGAACGCCGGCCGGGTCAGCGAGGCCGCCGAGGTGCTCGAAGCCCACACCAAGTACCCGTTCGTCAAGCGCAGGGCCGCCTACTACCGGGGTGAGCTGGCCGCGATCAGCCCCGACCCGATCCCGCCCGGCCCCAAGGTGGCCGTCACGGACCGGGTCGAGGGGCGGGTGCTGCACCTGGTCACGAACGCGCTGCCGTACACGCAGGCCGGGTACACCGTCCGCACCCACCGCATCGTCAGCTCGCAGAAGGCCGCGGGGCTCGACCCGCACGTGGCCTCGAGCTGGGGCTGGCCGATGTTCCAGGGGCACGCGGACGCGTCGCCGTTCGAGGAGATCGACGGCATCCCCTACTACCGGCTGCTGCCCGACGGGCACGGCGAGATGCCGTTCGAGATGCGCGGGCGCATGGTCAAGGGCGCCGACGCCGTCACCAAGCTCGTCGAACAGCTCAAACCGCAGGTCCTGCACGCCGCCACCGACCACCGCAACGGTTCCGTGGCGCACGCCGTGCGCGACAGGACGGGCACGCCGTTCGTCTACGAGGTACGCGGCTTCCTGGAGGAGACCTGGGCCTCGCGCGACCCGATCCGCGTGGGCAGCGAGCGGCACGTGCTCCAGCGCGAGCGCGAGGCGTTCCTCATGCGCGCGGCGGACGCCGTGGTCACGCTGGCCGAGACCATGGCCACGGAGATCGTCGAGCGTGGCGTGCCCCGGGAGAAGATCCACCTGGCGCCCAACGCCGTCGACGACTCGCTGCTGACCGCCCACTACGACGGGGCGTCGTTCAGGGACGCGTACGGCATCGCGCCCGGCGAGATCGTCGTCGGCTCGGTGTCCAGCATCGTGGCCTATGAGGGATTCGCCACTCTCCTGCGTGCCGCCGCGCTGCTGCGTGACGAGGGCACGCCCGTGCGGGTGCTCATCGTGGGCGACGGCGCCGAGCGCGACAACCTCCTGGCGCTGGTCGGCGAGCTGGGCCTCGACAACGCCATCCTGCCGGGCCGGGTCGGCCCCGAAGAGGCGCTGCAGGCGCAGGACGCCATCGACATCTTCGCCTGTCCGCGCGAGGACCTGCGGGTGTGCCGACTTGTTACGCCATTGAAACCCGTCGAGGCGATGGCGCTCGGCAAGCCGGTCGTGCTCAGCGACCTGCCCGCGCTGTCCGAGCTCGTCGGCTCCGACGGCGCCGGGCTCCTCGTCCCGCCGGGCGATCCGGCCGAACTCGCCAAGGCCATCGCCGGGCTCAGGGAGGACCCGTCGCGGCGCGCTGAGATGGGGGAGGCCGGCCGGGCGGAAGTGGCGGCCAAGCGGACTTGGAGCCGCGTTGCCGAGACTTACCGTGCTCTATACCGCTCTCTTACCTAATGATGACCTTCATGTTGGCTGTCACTTGTGACGGGTTCGGTCGCATTAGGCGTGAGCTAGGTGGACTTGAGATAACCTTTGCGACCATGAAGTGTTGTTTCCGGCTCTCTAAGGCACTGCTGTGACAGAAATCGACTTGGCTGTCATCGGCCTCGGCTACGTCGGCATGCCCCTCGCCAAGGAGGCAGTGAACGCCGGCCTGCGGGTCGTCGGCGTGGACGTCGACCCTGCCAAGGTCGACGCGCTCAACGCCGGGCAGTCCTACATCGATGACCTGACCGACGCCGACCTCGAGCACATGCTGGCCAACGGGTTCAGCGCCACGCTCGACGAGACCGTGCTGGCCAGAAGCAACACGATCGTCATATGCGTGCCCACCCCGCTGGACGAGGACCACCGCCCGGACCTGTCCGCAGTGGAGGGCGCCACCAGGACCGTCGCCCGCAACCTGAGCAAGGGCACGCTCGTCGTGCTCGAGTCCACCACCTGGCCGGGCACCACCGACGAGGTGGCCAGGCCGCTGCTGGAGAGCTCGGGGCTCGTCGCGGGTGAGGACTTCCACCTCGCCTTCTCGCCCGAGCGCATCGACCCGGGCAACCCCAAGTTCGGGCTGCGCAACACGCCCAAGGTCGTGGGCGGCTACACGGCGACCTGCCGCGACCGCGCCACGGCGTTCTACGGGCAGTTCATCGAGCAGGTGGTGCCGGTCAGCGGCACCCGCGAGGCCGAGATGGCCAAGCTGCTCGAGAACACCTACCGGCACGTCAACATCGCTCTCGTCAACGAGATGGCGATCTTCTGTGACGAGCTCGGGATCGACCTGTGGGAGTCGATCGAGGCCGCGGCCACCAAGCCGTTCGGCTTCCAGAAGTTCCTGCCGGGTCCCGGCGTCGGCGGGCACTGCATCCCGGTGGACCCGTCGTACCTGTCGTACACGGTGCGCAAGCTCGGCTACCCGTTCAGGTTCGTGGAGCTGGCGCAGGAGATCAACGAGCGGATGCCGTCGTACGTGGTGGCCCGCGTTCAGCGTCTGCTTAACAGGCATAAGAAGCCCGTCAACGGCGCGAAAGTCGTTATGCTCGGCGTCACCTACAAACCGGACATCGCCGACGAGCGCGAGACCCCGGCGCTCCCCGTGGCGCGTGCGCTGCTGGAACTGGGCGCCGAGTTGTCGTTCGCGGACCCGTATGTCAAGGAGTGGTCGGTAGACGGCACTGCGGTGCCGCGTGAGGAGGATCTGGCCGAGGCCGTGATCAACGCGGACGTGACGCTGCTCCTGCAGCAGCACGCCGCGTTCGACCTCGACATGGTCGAGGCGAAGGCCAGGCTCGTGCTGGACACCCGCGGTGTGCTCACCGAGGGTGAACGGGTCGAGCGGCTGTAGCGACGGAGGGCTGCGCGCAGTGCACGTGCTCGTCATGACGGTGGTGCATAACCCCGAGGATGCTCGAATCCTGCACAGGCAGATTCGTGCCCTTGTGGATGCCGGTCATGAGGTCACGTACGCCGCCTCATTCACCGCGCACGGCGTCGTCCCGCGACCCTGGGTAACCGGCGTCGATCTTCCCCGCGCCGCGCAGCGCAAGCGGATGGCGGCCGTGTGGGCCGCCCGGCGGCTGTTCAAGCGCATGCGCAACAAGGTCGACCTCGTCCTCATCCACGACCCCGAGCTGCTGTTCGCGGTCTGGGGCGTGCGCAACAGGCCGCCCGTGGTGTGGGACGTGCACGAGGACACCCCCGCCACGCTCTCGCTCAAGCCGTGGCTGCCCGCGCCGCTGCGGCCTCCCGTGCGCTTCCTCGCCCGGATGCTCGAGGGCACCGCGGAGCGCCACATGCACCTGCTGCTGGCCGAGACGGCGTACGCGGGCCGGTTCAAGCACGCCCACCTGATCGTGCCCAACGAGACCTGGGTGCCCGACTCCGTGACGCCTCCGGGTGACGACCGGGTGGTCTACCTCGGCTGGTTGTCCAGGGCCCGGGGCGTGTTCGAGGCCGTCGAGGTGGCGAAGCTGCTGCAGCCGTACCGCGTGGCCGTGGAGCTGATCGGGTACGCCGACCCGCAGAGCCGTCCCATGCTCAACCAGGCCGTCACCGAGGGCTTACTGGAGTGGCGCGACTTCATGCCCAACGACGAGGCGCTCAAGCGGCTCGACGGGGCACTGGCCGGTCTGTCACTGCTGCACGACGAGCCCAACTACCGCCACTCGATGCCCACGAAGATCGTGGAGTACATGGCGCACGGCATCCCCGTCATCACGACCCCGTCGCCGCGCGCCGTCGAGCTGGTGGAGCGCTATGACAGCGGCGTCGTGGTGCCCTGGGAGGACCCCAAGGCCGTCGCGCAGGCCGTGCTGACCCTGCGCGACGACGTACGCGAGCGGCGGGCGCAGGGCGCGCGCGGCTACGCGGCCGCCCGCGCGAACCACCACTGGCCCAACTCGGCCAAGCGCTTCGTGGCCCAGCTGGAGTCCTGGGCCGGGGTCAAGCGGTAATCCATCGAGGGCGGTTCTGACGTGCGCTGGCTCTTCGTGGCCGCTGGCCTTGCCATTCTCGCGGTGGTCGCCACCGTGATCATCGTGCTGCCGTCCTCGTCGGACAAGCCTCCGACCGCCGCCTCGCAAACGCCCAAGGCGGCGCACACCGCGCCGACGCCCAAGGTGACGAAGTTCACCGACCCTTGTGGAACGTTCGAGACCAAGGAGCGGGCCCCGTACGCCGTGACCGGCTACTGGATCATGCCCAAGTCGAACCCCTGCACCTGGCGCACCCAGCTGAAGGAGATCCACGACGTCGGCGGCGACACGATCATCAGGATCGGGTACGGCCTGCAGTTCCGCACCGTCTCGGAGTCGGGCGAGATCCTGACCAGGGACGGGGAGCTCGACTCGCTCTACAAGGCGTGCGAGGAGGACGGGCTGACCTGCCGCGACGCGGCCGAGCGCGACCTGCGCGAGGCCAACCAGGGCAACAGGATCGGCCGCACGTACGTCTACCGCACCGACGAGTCGTTCAGTCCCGGCCTGTTCCGCTGTCCCCAGATGGAGCACCCCATCAAGGCGGGCAACCGGATCTACTACCGGCTCATCACGCAGCCGGACGGCTCGGACGACGCCACGTGCGACTTCTCCAGCCGGGCCACCGCGTACGACATGATCCTGGTGGCCGGGTCGCCCAAGGACAGCCTGAAGGAGCTGCTCGACCTGGGTGACCAGTTCGGCATGCAGATCTTCCCCGCGCTGCCGCTGGCGCCGCGCGACCCCAAGATGGAGACCAGGGCGAACAAGAAACATCTCGGCACGCTGACCACGCTGACGCGGCGCATCCTGCAGGACTACGGCGCGCGCTTCGCCGACCGGAAGTCGCTGGGAGGCGTCTACCAGCCGTTCGAGGTCCAGATGGCCGACACCCTGGCCACGAACCCGACGCTGGAGGTGTACGCCGACCAGCACACGATCGTGGAGCAGGAGCTCGGGGGCAAGCCCATCCTGATCAGCCCCTACATGGACGCGCGCAAGCGGGTGCCCTTCGGCCAGACGCCCAGTCAGGTGGCCGAGGCGTTCAAGGCGCTGGCCAAGACGGGGGTCGGCATCATCGCGCCGCAGGACAGCCGGGGGACCGGCAAGGTGGGGCTGTTCTGGCCGGACCAGCGCGACGACGAGGTGGACGAGCGGCTGCGGCCGGTGGTGGGGGAGTCGACGTACGCGACGGCGTACCACGGCTCCACGCGCGACTACTACCGCGAGATGTCGGTCGCCCGCGAGGAGATGGTCAAGGCCGGCTACCAGGTGGACCTGTGGGCGAACGTGGAGGCGTTCGAGCCGTCGGGCAAGGAACCGTGCGCCGCGCAGGGCACCCGGGGCAAGACGGACAAGAAGCGCCTGGACGCGGCCGTCACGATGGCTGGGCGTTATGTCCAGAAAGTCGTCTCCTATATGTGGAGCGACTTCATGACATGCGGGAGTCCCTCCCTCGAGAAGGAGATCATCACCGACTGGCGGCGCCCGATCGCGGTGGACGCCATCAGGCGGGGCCGTGACATCCAGGACGGGGTGGAGGTGCGCGGCTACAACTTCAAGGACAGCACCGTCACCATCACGTGGTCCGGGGGCACCAAGGATCTGGTGGTGTCCGCGGTGGGGTGGCTGGACGAGCAGCCGATCGAGGAGCTTCCCGAGGGGATGTCCACGGCGTGGGTGCCGTTCGACTGGACGCAGGTGCCCGCGGGCGAGTGGGTCAAGATCACCGTGAAGGGCCCGGCGGGCCAGGTGTCGACGGAGCCGCTGCACGTTCGGATCGTCACTTAGGGACGGTTCGCTCCCTGCACGCGACTGCGTGTAACGTGCCTGCATGGTCCCGAGCATCCCGGTCAGCGTCGACCTGGTCGTGCTCACCGTGCGAAACCAGGCTCTGAGCGCTCTGGTGTGGCGCCGCGACAATCCCCCGTTCCTGCGCCGCTGGTCCCTGTCGGGGGGCTTCATCCAGCTGGACGAGGACCTTCCGGCCGCCGCCCAGCGCATCCTCGCGGAGCGGGCCGGCCTCCCGGGCGCCCCGGTCCACCTGGAGCAGCTCCAGACCTACGGCTACCCTGACCGGGACCCCCGCCAGAGAGTCCTGAGCGTCGCCTACCTGGGCCTGGCCCCCGACCTCCCGGCCTCGGAGAAGGCCCACATGAGCTGGCAGCCGGTCGACTCCCTCACCGTCATGGCCTTCGACCACCGCCGCATCATGCAGGACGGCATCGAGCGCGCGCGGGCCAAACTGGAGTACACGTCGCTGGGCGCGGCCTTCTGCCCGCCGGAGTTCACGGTGGCGGATCTGCGCCGCGTCTACGAAATCGTCTGGGGCCGCTCGCTGGACCCCAGAAACTTCCACAGGAAGGTCACCAAGGCGGAGGGCTTCCTGGTGGAGACGGGCGCCACGACGACCCGGGACGGCGGCCGCCCGGCCAAGCTCTACCGCCGCGGCACCGCCGAGCTCCTCCACCCTCCGATGCTCCGCAGTCTCAAGGAATAGCCCCGCACCACAGCGAGCCGGTCGCCTGTTGCGGCGAGATCACCGGCATGGGCTAGGGGGTCGTCAGGACGGCGGCGGTCATCGGGGTGTGCAGGGTCCAGCCCAGGGTTTCGTAGAGGGCCTGGCCCTCCGCCGTGGCCACCAGCACGCCCGTGCGCGCCCCCATCGACGCCGCCGTGCTCGCCAGAGTCTGCATGACCACCGTGCCCAGCCCGCGGCGGCGGTGGTTGCCCGCCGTCTCCACCTGGTCCACGACGGCCGTGCGACCCGCCAGCGCGAACTGACCCCTGGCCGCGACCTCGCCCGCCGCCGTCAGCAGGCGGGCCGCCGTGACGCCGGCCCGGGTCGTGACGGCCAGCGTGTAGCCGGCGGGGACGAGGGGCGTCCTGCGGGTCAGGGACACCGTCATCATGAACTCCGGATCCTGGACGACCCACCGCTCCGGCAGGAGCGGGGCGACGGCGGAGGCGGAGGCGCAGAGCTTCAGCCACGTGCCCGGCGTCGTGATGGTGCCGGTCAGATGGTGGAGGATCCCGGGGGCCGGAGCGGTCACGATGTGGCGGGACACGTGGCCGGGCAGGCCCACGTCCACTCGCAGGCCCCACGGCTGGGGCACGGGACGAGGGGCGTTGCGGGAGATCACCCAGCCGTCCACCCAGGCCCGGACTGTTGCGGGATGGGCAGTTTTGAGAACCTCCGTCATGATGCCCAGCTTATGGTCTGCCCCCGACAGACGACCGGGGCGTAGCAGGATAAAAAGGACACGGCGTGGCACCGCCTAGTCGTGCCCCGAGCCAGGTAGGGTCCCCGTTGTGCGCGTTGAGATACATGGTCACCGGGGAGCTCGGGGCCTCTGGCCGGAGAACACCCTGCCGGGAATGAGCCGCACGATGGAGCTGGGCGTCCACGCGCTCGAGCTCGACGTCGCCCTCACCGCCGATCGCCGCCTCGTGCTCACGCACGACCTCACGGTCTCCGCCGTGACCAGTGCCGACCGGCGGCCGATCAAGGCAGACGATCCACTGTTCCCGTACGTCGGCAAGCCGATCAACGGCCTGACGCTGGCGCAGCTGCGCACGCTCGACGTGGGCGTACGGCTGCCGCGCCATCCCGACGACCCGTTCGCGCTGACGCAGATCCCCATGCCCGAGACCAGGATGCCGACGCTCGGCGCGGTGCTGGGGCTGGTGAACGCCTACGAGGCGGAGGGCGTACGGCTGCACGTCGAGCTGAAGTCCGACCCCACCAGGCCGGAGCTGACGCCCGACCCCGAGCTCTTCACCGAGCTGGTCGTCGAGGAGCTCGACCGGCACGGCAGGCTCGGCAACGTGGCCATCCTCAGCTTCGACTGGCGGATCATCTCCCACGCCGCCAGGCTCGCCCCTGGCGCGCGGCGGTTCGCGCTGATCGAGCTGGACACCCTGCACTGGCACGACGACCTGGGTGACGACATACCGGCCGCGGCCCGGCACGCCGGAGCCACGACGCTCTCGCCCGAGCACATCATGGTGGACGAGGCGTTGATGGCCCAGGCGAACGCCGCCGGGCTCGAGGTGGCGGTCTGGACCGTCAACGAGACCGGCCTGGCGGCGAGGATGCTGGACCTGGGGGTGGCCGGGATCGTCACCGACTATCCCGACCGGATGCGGGAGCTCTGGCGGGAGCGGGGGCTGGAGCTGCCCGAGCCCGTGGGCCCGCTGAAGCCGGTGGGGGTCTAGAGCCAGCCGTTCTTGCGGAAGCCCCGGTGCAGGAGCACACAGGCGGTGACCATGACGCCCAGCACCGCGGGGTAGCCCCAGACCTGGTTGGTCTCCGGCATGAAGTCGAAGTTCATGCCGTAGATCCCGGCGATCATCGTCGGCACGGCCAGGATGGCGACCCAGGACGAGATCTTGCGCATGTCCTCGTTGGCCAGCGCGTTGGAGCGGGCGAGGGCGGCCTGCAGGATCGAGCTGCAGAGCTCGTTCGAGGCCTCGACCTGCTCGCACACCCGGGAGAGGTGGTCGCCGACGTCGCGGAAGTATTCGCGCATGTCGTTGGGGATGACGCGGCGCTGCGGCAATGCGGACAGCGGGGAGAGCAGTGGGGTGACGGCCCGCTTCATCTCCAGCATCTCCCGCTTGAGCTGGTAGATCCGGTTGATGTCGCGGGAGCTGACGTCGGCGAACACCGTCGCCTCGACCTCTTCCAGCTCGAGCTGCATGAGGTCGGCGACCTGGAGGTACTGGTCGACGACGTGGTCGGAGATGGCGTGCAGGACGCCGGCGGGACCGCGGTTCATCAGCTTGGGCTTGTCCTCGAGGCGCTCGCGGACCAAGGTGAGCGGGCAGTGCTCCCCGTGGCGCACCGTGACCACGAAGTCCACGCCGAGGAACACCATGATCTCGCCGGTGGCGATGATCTCGCTGGTGGCGGTCAGCTCGTTGTGGTCGAGGTAGGAAACGGTCTTGAGCACCATGAACAGCGACTCGCCGTACCGCTCCACCTTGGGGCGCTGGTGGGCCTTGACGGCGTCCTCCACGGCCAGCGGGTGCAGGCCGAACACCTCGGAGAGCCACTCCACCTCGGGGGACTCGGGCTCGTGCAGACCCACCCAGACGAACGCGTTGGCGCCGTCGGAGGTCTTGTTGTGCTCGCGTACGAGGTCGAGCGCCTCGACGATGCCGGAGGCGGCGACCTTCTTGCCCTGGATGTAGGCGCCGTACTCGACGATGGAGTCGACGGGGGGCACACAGACCTCACGAACTGAATCGGCGAGCTGAAGCCCGGTACGAGGACGAACAGGGTGACGGTTGATGCGACGGAAAAGCGTGGACGAGCGCATGGCAGTCCCTTTCCGCCCGACCTGGCACGCTCCACGCGCGACGAAAAGTCACCTCACAGAATGCGTGGAGGCACGATCAGGCTGCCGGATTGGAGTGGTCGGGGGTATGCAGGATGTACGTGTGCGAGCACGTACTGCTGGGATCACCAGGATTCATCCCGGACCACCTCCAATCACATTGGGACGCCGCGAAGCCGCCCTAACTTACCACAGGCGGGTGAACTTACTTGACGATACTCGCAGGGAAGGCCTCGACTCAGGTGGAAGTCGACAAAGTTCCTGTGCTATTCCGGCGAACGGTGTGGGCGAGCACCCTCGCGTGCGCCGGGCGGCGGGCCTGCGACAATGGGTCGCGTGCGCGTTCTAGTCATTGGTTCCGGAGGGCGTGAGCACGCCCTGTGCCGTTCACTCAAGCTCGATCCCCAGGTCAGCGAGCTCCACTGTGCCCCGGGCAACGCGGGCATCGAGGAGGTGGCGACCGTCCACTCCGTCGATCCGCTCGACCCTGGGCAGGTGGCCGAGCTGGCCCTGCGGCTGCGGGTCGATCTCGTGGTGGTGGGGCCGGAGGCGCCGCTCGTGGCGGGCGTGTCCGACGCCGTGCGCGAGGCGGGCATCGCGTGCTTCGGGCCGTCGAGGGACGCCGCCATGATCGAGGGCTCCAAGACGTTCGCCAAGGAGGTCATGAACGCGGCCGACGTGCCGACCGCGCGGGCCAGGAGCTGCGTCACGGAGGCGGAGGCGGCCGCCGCGCTTGACGAGTTCGGCGCCCCGTATGTGGTCAAGGACGACGGGCTGGCCGCTGGCAAGGGCGTGGTCGTCACCGAGGACAGGGAGAAGGCGCTGGCGCACGCGCGGGCGTGCGAGCGGGTGGTGATCGAGGAGTTCCTCGACGGGCCCGAGGTGTCGATGTTCGCGCTGTGCGACGGGAGCACCGCCGTGCCGCTGCAGCTCTCGCAGGACTTCAAGCGGGCCTACGACGGCGACGAGGGCCCCAACACCGGCGGCATGGGCGCCTACACGCCGCTCCCGTGGGCGCCGGAAGGGCTCACCGAGCAGGTCATGCGGGAGGTCGTGCACCCGACGATCGGCGAGCTGACCAGGCGTGGCCTGCCCTATCAGGGCGTGCTCTACGTCGGGCTGGCGCTGACCTCGAAGGGGCCGAAGGTCGTCGAGTTCAACGCGCGCTTCGGCGACCCGGAGACGGAGGTGCTGCTCGACCGGCTGGAGACGCCGCTGGGCGGGCTGCTGATGGCGTGCGCGACCGGCGAGCTGGGGCTCGACCCGGTGTTCAAGGACGGCTCGGCCGTGACCGTGGTGATCGCGTCGGAGAACTACCCTGAGGCGCCGGTCAAGGGCGACGTGATCAGGGGGCTGCAGGAGACCGCGAACGCGTACGTCCTCCACGCCGGCACCAAGCGGCAGGGTGACGAGGTGGTCTCCAACGGCGGCCGGGTGCTCAACGTGGTCGGCCACGGCCCCGACCAGGAGAGCGCGCGCCAGGCGGCCTACGATCTGGTCGGCCGGATCGAGCTGCGCGGCTCCTTCCACAGGACGGACATCGCCCGATGAAACTCGTGCACTCCGGCAAAGTCCGCGACCTCTACGAGACCGACGAGGGCCTGCTCCTGATGGTCGCCTCCGACCGGATCTCGGCTTTCGACCACGTGCTGGAGCCCGAGATCCCCGACAAGGGGGCCATCCTCACGCAGATGTCCCTGTGGTGGTTCGACCAGCTCAAGGACATCGTGCCCAACCATGTCGTGGCGCCCGGCGACGACGCCCGCAGCGTGCTGTGCCGGCCGCTGCGGATGGTGCAGGTCGAGTGCGTGGCGCGGGGCTACCTCGCGGGCGGGGGACTGAACGAATACCGCGCCGACGGCACGGTCTCAGGCGTCCGCCTGCCGGAGGGGCTCGAGGACGGCTCCCGGCTGCCGGAGCCGATCTTCACGCCGTCCACCAAGGCGCCCGTGGGGCAGCACGACGAGCCGATCTCGTACGAGCAGGTCGTCCAGGAGGTCGGCCCGGAGACCGCTGAGGAGCTGCGGCGGATCACCCTGGCCGTCTACGCGCGCGGCGCGGAGATCGCCCGCGAGCGCGGCATCATCGTGGCCGACACCAAGATCGAGCTCGGCTGGGACGCCGACGGGGTGCTGACGCTGGGTGACGAGGTGCTGACGCCTGACTCGTCGCGCTTCTGGCCGGTCGACCAGTGGCAACCCGGTCGCGCGCAGCCTTCTTTTGACAAGCAATTTGTACGCGATTGGCTACTATCGCCCGAATCGGGATGGGACAAATCCTCCGGAAACCCCCCACCTCCCCTTCCTGACCACGTGGTCGAGCGCACAAGGCAGCGATACCTAGAAGCATATGAGCGCGTCACGGGGGCTTCCTTTAGCGGATGATTCGGCTGGGCCATGTGGTGTAAGCGACTACTGTTGGCCCGATCGAGCCTCACCGCTGAATTCAAGGAGCCGCACGAATGGTCCGTTACCGCGTGCGCGGTGGCAACGCACTGCGTGGAACCGCGTTCATCCAGGGCGCGAAGAACGCCGTGCTACCCATGATCGGTGCGGCTCTGCTCGCCGCCAAGGGCCGCACCGTCCTGCGCAACGTGCCGATCATCGAAGACGTCCGCCGCGCGGTCGAGCTGGCCGAGGCGGTCGGCGCGTACGTCGAGCTGCACGAGTCCGAGCGCACGCTGGTCATCGACGCCTCCAGGGTGGACAGCCCCGTGCTGCCCGCCGCGATCGCCAGGCGGTTCCGCGGCTCGGTCCTGTTCACCCCCGCGCTGCTCCACCGGCTGGGCGAGGCGGTCGTGGAGGGCGTCGGCGGCTGCAACCTCGGCAGCCGCAACCTCGACTTCCACTACCTCGGCTACAAGCGGCTGGGCGCCATCGTGGACGAGGGCGACACCGTCATCCACGTCAAGGCGTCCGGCCTGACCGGCGCGACCCTCTACCTCGACACCCCGTCACACACCGGCACCGAGAACCTCATCATGGCCGCCGCCCTGGCCAAGGGCACGACGGTGATCGAGAACGCGGCCCTGGAGCCCGAGGTGCTCGACGTCATCGACATGCTCACCAAAATGGGCGCGCGGATCAGCGGCGGCGGCACGGGGTTCATCACCGTGGAGGGCGTGGAGGAGCTGCACGCCGTCGAGCACACGGTGATGCCCGACCGGCTCGACGCCGGCGTGTTCGCGATGGCCGCGGCCATCACCGGCGGCGAGCTGAGCCTCGTGGGGACGGGGCTCGACCTCGGCGTCGTCCGCTACAAGCTGGAGCAGATGGGCGTCGAGTTCGCCCGCCAGGGCGCCGTGCTGCAGGTGCGGTGCGAGGGCCCGCTGCGGCCGATCAACATCATCACCGACACCTACCCCGGCTTCGCCACCGACCTGCAGTCCCCGATGATGACCGTCGCCGCGCTCGCCGACGGCACGAGCTACATCCACGAGCGCATCTTCGACGGCAGGTTCGCCCTGGCCGGAGAGCTGAACAAGATGGGCGCGAACGTCGAGGTGGAGGGCAGCCGGGCCATCGTGCGCGGCAGGACGCCGCTGACCGGGACCCAGGTGACGGCCCACGACCTCCGCTCAGGCATCGCCCTGGTGCTCGCCGCGCTCGCCGCCGAGGGCGAGACCGTGATCGACTCCGGATACCTGATCGATCGCGGCCACGCGCATCTCGCCGCCCGAATGCGCGCGCTCGGCGCGGACATTACACGAGAGATTTCAGAGCGCTAAAAAAGGTGGAAAAACCTCGTTGAGCTGCTAGGACATCTTGTCGGGCGGTCAACATCAACGGCTTTCCGGAAAAGTCGGGCGTGACATTATGGCCCTCGCGAGCGATCGTTCCAAAAGAGAGCACTGCAATGGACGGCAGGATGGGACGAACATTGGTCGATAGGGCCGAAGAAACTTCCCGAGTGTCACGCCCGGGCGCTATGACACCGGACCTAACCATCGGCGTGGTCGGACCCCACGACCTGGTCGAGCGAGTAATGCTGATGGGTCACGCCGCGGCGCCGCTGCCGTGTCGCCTTGTCGCGGCCGCATACCGCGACGAGCAGGAGGCGCCCGACAAGGTGACGCGGCTCGGTCCCGGAGTCGACGCATGCTTGTTCGCCAGCCCGGTCCCCTATGACCTGGCCAGGCGTTCCGGCGTGCTGACGATGCCCGCGACGTACGTGCAACTCGGCGGAGCAGCACTGGTGGCGGCGCTGGCCAAGGCCGCGCTCGACCCCCGCATCGATCCCCAGCGGGTCAGCATCGACGTGGTCAGCAGGGCCGATGTCGAGGAGGCGTACACCGACCTCGGCATCCCCGCCACGGACGTGCACAGCCGCGACGAGCCGGGTGCCACCGGCACGATCGCGGCCTACCACGAACGCCTGGTCAGGCAGGGCGCGACCTCGGGAGCGCTGACGTGCCTGCCCGCGGTGGCCGAGCGCCTGCACACGGCGGGCGTGCCGGTCATCAGGATCAGGCCGACCTCTGGGGCGGTCCGCACGGCGCTGCACACGGCCGCGCTGCTGGGGGCGCATCACCGGCTGGAGGAGTCGCAGCTGACGGTGGTGCTGGTGGAGGTGCCGACGTTACGCGAGCCTGTGCGTCGCGCCGCGCCCCGCTACTGGCGCGACGAGCTGCGGCTGTCGCTGCACCGGCTCCTGGTCCAGGAGGCGAACCGGATGAACGCCACCGTCTGGCCCATCGACGATCACAGCTACCTGGTTACCGCTACCAGAGGCTCGATCGTGTCGGCGACGGACGGGTTCAGGGTGCTGCCGTTCGCGGGCAGGATCAGGGACGAGCTGGGGCTGGCGGTCGAGGTCGGCGTGGGCATGGGGCGTACGACGCACGACGCGGAGTCGCACGCCCGGGCGGCGCTGGCCCGCACGCAGGCGGGCAAGCAGGCGCAGGGGTTCGCGGTGGACCGGGAGGGGCGCGCGCTCATCCCCGCCCCCCGCATGCCACCCGCCGGATCCGCCGCACTCAAGCCGAAGGGCGTGGAGGTGCTGGCCCGGTTGGCGGCCAAGCTGGAGGGCGGAGACACAGTGGTCGACGCCGAGGGGGCGGGCAAGATGCTGGGGGTCACACCTCGCACGGCCCGGCGGTTGCTGCGCACGTTGGTTGACGAGGGACTCGCGTGGCCGCTCCCGCCGAACCGCACGCCCCAGCCCGGGCGTCCGCGCCAGTTGTACCGGCTGATCGTGGAGAAACTCGGCCCCCGCTGAGCCATTCATCCGGGAGAGCGCCGTGATAAGGGCCCGTCGTCTTGTGGCGGCGGGCCCTCGGCATTCGCCGGCAACCGTCTCGTACGGGACTGAGCGGGCTCACCGTGCCTCATGGGGCGATAGAGGGGTTTGTCATGAAGCGGGGCAGACGATGACATTGACAACGGATGTCATTTTTGCGAACTCCCGCATTGACTCGGTGAAGTAATTGGTTGACCCGTGTAGATGCGGGTATGTTCTGAGCGCCCCCGATCGACGAGATTCGGACGGGGGCGCCAAATTTTCTGGCGCCGACCGTCCGTTCGAGTCCGTCGAGTCGCGCCTTCTCGGTGTGTGCGTTTCTGGCCGGGCCGCCGCGCTTTCGCCCAACTCCACGTCCTCGGGAAGATCTGCCCTGGTCGGAGACCGGAGGCTGTGGTAGCGATCCTGATGGTTTCGGGCAGGCGCGTCCGGCGTTGCGGGTCGGGACGTCAGCGGGCGCAGGGGACGCCCGTCTGCCGGTGTTCGAGGTCTGATACGCGCCGGATGATGTCGGAGTCGACCTGTATTGTCATCAGCCATGAGGGCAAACACCACTGACACCCGTGCTCCGCTCCTGGTGTGGGGCGCCTTGGCGATCGTCTATGTGGTGTGGGGGTCGACCTACCTCGGGATCGCCATCGCGATCGAGTCGATACCGCCCATGCTCCACGGTGCCATGCGGTTCATCACCGCCGCCGCCCTGCTCGCCGGCTTCCTGCTGGTGCGGTCGGGGCCGTCGGCCTTCAGGATGTCGCGCAGGCAGTTCCTCGGCGCGGCTTTCGTGGGCGTGCTGCTGCTGACCCTGGGCAACGGGATGGTGGCGGTGGCCGAGCAGTACATCTCCACGGGCCTGGCAGCGCTTCTGGTGGCCTCGGTGCCGCTTTGGCTGGTTGTGTTCAGGTTCGCCGTGCGCGACCGTCCTAAGGCCCTCACGATCGCGGGCGTGCTGGTCGGGCTCGGCGGGGTGGCGGCACTGTCGCTCACCGGCGCCGAGGGCGGCAGCGGTGTCGGGATCGTGGTGGTGCTGCTCGCCTCGGTCTCATGGTCCGTGGGCTCGTTCCTGTCGAGCCGGATCGAGATGCCCGCCGATCCGCTCGCCACCAGCGCCGTCGAGATGGTCGTGGGCGGCGCCGGGCTGCTGGTGCTCGGCACCGGGCTCGGCGAGCGGCTCGACCTGTCGGCCGTCACCACCAGATCCTGGCTGGCGCTGGCCTACCTGGTCCTGGTGGGGTCGCTGATCGGGTTCACCGCGTTCTCGTGGCTGCTGGGCAACGCCCCCATCTCGCTGGTGTCCACCTACGCCTACGTCAACCCGGCCGTGGCCGTCGCGCTCGGCGCGCTCGTGCTGCACGAGCCGATCACGACCCAGGTGCTCGTCGGCGGCGTGATCATCCTGGTGGGCGTGGCTCTGGTGATCTCAACCGAGCGGAAGCGACCGAAGCGCGTCCTCGAAGACGTCGACAGCGGCGGCGACGTCGGCCTCGGTGCGCGCGGTGGACAGGAACCACACCCCGCGGTCGAGCAGCGCGGCGTGTAGGCGGGCCAGGGCCGCCGCGGCTGATCAGCCGCGGAAGGCGCTCGCCGCGGCGAGGAACGCGTCGTTGGCCTCCGGGTCGCCGATCGACACGCGGGCGCCTTCCCCGGCGAACGGCCGCACGGCCACTCCCTCGACCGCGCATGCCGCGGCGAAGTCGAGGGTGCGCTCGCCGAGCCTGAGCCAGATGAAGTTCGCCTCGGTGGGCGGCACCGTCCAGCCCTGGGCGATGAGCGACTCGCGGACCCGCGTGCGCTCCTTGACCACCCGCTCGACCCGCTCCAGCAGCTCGTCCTCGGCCTTGAGCGAGGCGACGGCCGCCACCTGGGCGAGGTGGTTGACCGCGAACGGGATGATCGTCTTGCGCACGGCCGTGGCCACCGGCTCGTGCGCGACCAGGTAGCCGACCCGCAGGCCCGCCAGCCCGTACGCCTTCGAGAACGTACGCAGGACGCAGACGTTCGGCCGGTCGCGGTAGAGGGTGAGGCCGTCGGGGACGTCCTCGTCACGCACGTACTCGCGGTAGGCCTCGTCCAGCACCACCAGCACGTGCTCGGGCACCCGGTCCAGGAACGCCTCCAGCGCGCCGCGGCGGACGGCGGTGCCGGTGGGGTTGTTCGGGTTGCAGACGAACACCATGCGGGTGTTGTCGTTGATCGCCTCCGCCATGGCGTCCAGGTCGTGGTCCTCCCCGGCCAGCGGCACCTGGACCGACTTCACCCCGGCCAGGTCGGCCAGCAGCGGGTACGCCTCGAACGACCGCCACGCGTACACGACCTCGACCCCGGGCTCCCCGACCGACTCGAACAGCTGCTGCGCCACCGTGACGGACCCCGCGCCGAGCGCGATGTGCTCGAACGGCACGCCGAACCGCTCGGCGACGGCCTCGGTCAGCTTGACCGCGCCCGGGTCGGGATAGCGGTTGATGTGCCGCGCCCCCTCGGCGATGGCCTCGACCACGGACGGCAGCGGGTCGTACGGGGATTCGTTCGAGGACAGCTTGTACGACCGGCCGTCGGGGGTCACTACGGCCTTGCCCGGCTTGTAGGCGGCCATGGTGTCCAGGATCTGGCGGAAACGAGGCATGACCCAACTTTATGAGGCCCGGCAGGATGAGGCATCAACCAGGGCACGTGCTAGCGGTACTTGTCGATGGCCGCCGCGACGAGCTTGGCCGCCCGGTCCGCGGTGGCGAAGCCGGGCCGCCGGTGGGTGACGGTGAGCATCACCCAGACATTCGACACGTGGAAGGAGATCTGCGTCCGGTAGAGCTGCCCCCAAGCCAGCTTCTGGGTGAAGCTGTACGCCTCGTCGCCGACGTCCGGCCCTTGGCGGAGCTTGGTCCCCGGGACGCGCTTCGGCTCGTCCTTCATCGTCTTGACCAGTTGGTCGAAATAGGTGGAGCCACCCCAGGTGGAGCTCATGGACATGAGGTTCAGCCCGGTGCCGTCCCCCTTGTTCCACCAGCAGGCGTTGTCGGATATCCATCGGCGCTGGGCCGAACCGCCCAGCAACGAGCGCACCTGGACGCTGGTCAGCAGGTCACACGCCTCGAACTCCTTGGTGATCTTCGGTGTGGCGGCCGTCGGCGGGCGGAATGTCCAGGTCGGCACCGAGTAGGTGACCTTGGGCGAGAGCGCGAAGCCGAGTACGCGGACGACGTTCGGGAACAGGTACGGCACGACGACGACCGTGGCCGCCACCAGCAGCACCACCGCCAGCACGGCGCCCACGGCGATCTTGATTCGGGTGCGTTGAGGAGAGCGTGCAGGTTTGGGGGGCTTTCGTCTCAGGGCCGGGGCGGTTGCGGTCCCTCCCCGCGAGATGGCCTCCAGCGAGCGGGCCACCTCGTCAGGAAGGCAGCGCCGTTCCGGGTCCTTGCCCAGGATCACGGCCAGCACAGGGGCGAGCGGTCCGGCCAGGCGGAACGGGGCGGGCTCCTGCATCAGCACGGCCGCCAGCACCGCGGCCGTGTTCGGACCGGCGAACGGCGGGCCGCCCTCCACCGCCGTGAAGAGCGTGGCGCCGAGCGACCACAGGTCGGCGGCCGGGCCGTCGGTCTCACCCCGCAGGCGCTCCGGGGCGATGTAGCCGGGCGAGCCGGTCAGGAACCCGGACTGGGTGAGCGCCGAGTCCCCGGCGATGGTCGCGATGCCGAAGTCGGTCAGCAGCACCCGCCCGTCGTCGGTGAGCATGACATTGGCGGGTTTGACGTCCCGGTGCAGGACGCCCGACGCGTGTGCGGCCATGAGGGCGTCGAGCACCCGCAGGCCGATCCCGGCGACCTGCCGCGGCGGCAGCGGGCCGTCGTCACGTACGGCCTGCTCGAGTGAGCGGCCGCGGACCAGTTCCATGACGATCCACGGCCGCCCGCCGTCGAGAACGACGTCATGCACCGTGACGATGGAGGGGTGGGAACGCAGCCGCGCCGCGGCACGTGCCTCGCGGAGCGTGCGTTCGGTCAGCTCGGTCCGCGAGGCCTCGTCGAGGTCCGGCGGTAACTTGACCTCCTTGACCGCCACCTCCTGCTGGAGCAGCTCGTCCGTCGCCCGCCAGACCGTGCCCATGCCGCCCTCGCCGAGCTGCGACTGCAACCGATAGCGACCCGCGAGCAGCGTCACCGCGTCCCCTCCCGTACCGTGCGTGCCCTCTGTCAATATCACGGCCGACAGGGGCAAATCAGGTAGTAAAGCGAACGAGGTGGCGCGGAATCAGCGGAATCAGACGAGCGAGCGCACCACCACGGTCTGGTCGCGGCCGGGGCCGACGCCGATGGCCGAGATCGGGGCGCCGCTCATCTCCTCCAACGCCCGCACGTACGCCTGAGCGTTGGGCGGCAGGTCGTCGAAGGACTTGGCGCTGGTGATGTCCTCCTGCCACCCCGGCAGCTCCTCGTAGACCGGAACGGCGTGGTGGAAGTCCGTCTGCGTCATCGGGATCTCGTCGTGCCGTACCCCGTCCACTTCGTAGGCGACGCACACCGGGATCCGCTCCAGCCCCGACAGCACGTCCAGCTTGGTGAGGAAGTAGTCGGTGATCCCGTTGATCCGGGTCGCGTAGCGGGCGATGACCGCGTCGAACCACCCGCAGCGCCGGTTGCGGCCGGTGGTGACGCCGTACTCGCCGCCCGTCTGGCGCAGCCACTCGCCCACCTCGTCGGTCAGCTCGGTGGGGAAGGGGCCGGAGCCGACGCGGGTGGTGTACGCCTTGAGGATGCCGATGATCTTGGTGAGGCGGTTCGGCGGGATGCCGGCGCCGGCGCAGGCGCCGCCCGAGGTGGGCGAGGAGGACGTGACGAAGGGGTAGGTGCCGTGGTCGATGTCCAGCAGCGTGCCCTGGCCGCCCTCCAGCAGCACGAACTTGCCCTCGTCCAGCGCCTTGGACAGCACCAGCGAGGTGTCGGCGATGTGTGGCTTGAGGCGTTCGGCGTAGGAGAGGTACTCCTCCAGGACGGCGGCGGGTTCGATGCCGCGCCGGTTGTAGACCTTGGTCAGCACCTGGTTCTTCTCGGTCAGGGCGACCTCGATCTTCTTCGCCAGGATGCCGGGGTCGAGCAGGTCCTGGACGCGTACGCCCATGCGGGCGACCTTGTCGCCGTATGCGGGCCCGATGCCGCGACCGGTGGTGCCGATCTTGGCCTTGCCGAGGTAGCGCTCGGTGACCTTGTCCAGGGCCTTGTGGTGAGGCATGATCAGGTGCGCGTTCGAGGAGATCAGCAGCCGCTCGGCGGAGATGCCCCGCGCGGCCAGCCCGTCGATCTCGCTCAGCAGCACGCCCGGGTCGATGACCACGCCGTTGCCGATCACCGGGACCACGTCAGGCGACAGGATTCCCGTGGGTAGGAGATGGAGCGCGTATTTCTGGTCCCCGATGACCACGGTGTGACCCGCGTTGTTGCCACCCTGATAGCGGACGACGTAGTCGACGTCGCCACCGAGCAGGTCGGTGGCCTTGCCCTTGCCCTCATCGCCCCACTGGGCGCCAACGAGAACGGCAGCCGGCATGGTTCTGTCTCCCGTGCACAAATCGAAACCCCTGGCGCAAGCGCGACAGGGGCTCTTGCGTTGAGAGACTACCCGAACGTGCCTATTCGTCCCAAGACAGCGAACGCTAGCCCTTGGTGAGCGCGTCGTAACCGGTCTCCGTGCTGTCCTTCAGGAACTGCAGGCACCGCTCGGCCTCGTCCTTCTCGCCGATCGCCTGGGCGGCCCTGGAGAGCGCGTAGAGGCAGCGCAGGAAGCCGCGGTTGGGCTCGTGCTCCCAAGGGATCGGCCCGTGTCCCTTCCAGCCGTTGCGGCGGAGCGCGTCGAGCCCGCGATGGTAGCCCGTGCGGGCGAAGGCGTAGGAGGTGACGGCGTGCCCCTGCGCGAAGTACTCCTCCGCGAGCGCCGCCCACGCCGCCGGGTGGGCGGGGAAGCGGGCGGCCACGTCGGCGGCCTTGGCGCCGGATTCGAGCGCCTCCCTGGCCTCGGGCAGGTCCGGCAGGTTGGTCGGGGGCGGCCCGGCGAGAAGGTTATCCATACGACAAGTCATACCCGCCGGGCCGCCGAAGGCGCTAGGAGATCTTCGTCCCACTCGACTTGAGGTTCTCGCAGGCCTCCACGACGCGCGCGGCCATCCCGGCCTCGGCGGCCTTGCCGTACGAGCGCGGGTCGTACGCCTTCTTGTTGCCCACCTCGCCGTCCACCTTCAGCACGCCGTCGTAGTTGCGGAACATGTGGTCCGCGACCGGCCTGGTGAAGGCGTACTGCGTGTCGGTGTCGATGTTCATCTTGACGACGCCGTACGAGATCGCCTCGTGGATCTCCTCGAGCGACGAGCCGGAGCCGCCGTGGAAGACCAGGTCGAACGGCTTGTCCTTGCCGTACTTGGTCCCGACCGCGTCCTGAAGCTCCTTCAGCACGCTCGGCCGCAGCTTGACGTGGCCCGGCTTGTAGACGCCGTGCACGTTGCCGAACGTCGCCGCCAGGATGTAGCGGCCCTTCTCACCGAGGCCCACCGCCTCGGCGGTGGCCAGCGCGTCCTCGGGGGTCGTGTAGAGCTTCTCGTTGATCTCGCCGACGACGCCGTCCTCCTCGCCGCCGACGACCCCGATCTCCATCTCCATGATGATCCGCGCCCTGGCGCACTTCTCGAGGAGCTCCTTGGCTATCTCCAGGTTCTCGTCGAGCGGCACGGCCGAGCCGTCCCACATGTGCGACTGGAAGAGCGGGTCGAGGCCCTTGGACACCCGCTCGAGGGAGATGTCGATCAGCGGCCGCATGAAGCCGTCGAGCTTGTCCTTCGGGCAGTGGTCGGTGTGCAGCGCCACCGTGACCGGATATTTGGCGGCCACCACCCGCGCGTACTCGGCCAGCGCCGTCGCGCCCGTGACCATGTCCTTGACGCTCGCGCCGGAGAGGAACTCGGCGCCGCCCGTGGAGACCTGGATGATGCCGTCGCTCTCGGCCTCGGCGAAGCCGCGCAGGGCGGCGTTCAACGTCTGTGACGACGTCACGTTGATCGCCGGGTAGGCGAATCCGCCGGCCTTGGCCCGGTCGAGCATCTCAGCGTAGACCTCTGGAGTCGCAATAGGCATGATTCATCTCCCTGAGAAGTAACGGCTTCGCGCCAGGCCCAGTATTCCGGGTCACTACCCCGTGTGGTAGATACGACGCATTCGTCGCTGCACGGGTAGGCTCTCGGCGTGGACTGGCTCTGGAATCTCCTCGACCCGACGTGGTGGCTGACCATGTTGGGGGCTTTCGCGACGATCGGCGTTCTCGCGATCATCTTCGCCGAAACCGGTTTGCTGCTCGGGTTCTTCCTGCCTGGCGACTCGCTGCTGGTGGCCGCGGGGATTTTCAGCTCGGCCGCGGTGGCTCGGGGCATGGACATCGAGCCCCTCTCCTTGCCCGTGCTGCTGATCGGCACGCCGCTGTGCGCCATCGCGGGCGCTCAACTCGGGCATTTCCTGGGGGCCAGGTTCGGCCGCAAACTCTTCGACAAGCCCGATTCGCGGCTGTTCAAGAGGGAGCACGTCGTCAGGGCCGAGGAGTTCTTCGAGAAGTTCGGTCCAGCCAAAGCGGTGATCCTGGCCAGGTTCGTGCCGATCGTGCGCACGTTCATGAATCCCGTCGCGGGCGTGCTGGAGATGCCGGCCAAGCGCTTCTTCCTGTGGAACGTCGTCGGCGGCCTGGTCTGGGTCGAGAGCCTGCTCCTGCTCGGCCACTTCCTCGGCAGCAAGGTCGATCCCAAGGCGATCGACAAGTACATCCTGCCGGGCGTCTTCCTCATCGTGCTCATCTCGCTGATCCCGATCATCGTCGAGGTGATCAAGAAGCGGCGAGAGCGTAACAACATTCCCGAGCCCAACGGCAAGCACCACCGCGTGCACTGACCCTGAAACCGGGGGGTTACCCGGGGTACGCTGCCGACTGTGGGACGCCACAGGTCAGATCCGATGGGCCTTGCCCGCTTGGCGCTCGCCGTCCTCGCCGCGGGCGCCGTGGTGACGCTCCTGGTCATCGGCGCTCGCGCGCTGCTCGGCTCGTCCGGCGCGACGCAGGAGCGCGAGCGTGCCGTCTCCGCCACGACCGGCCCGGTCCCGGAGGCCACCGCGCGGGTGCCGACCGTGCGCATCGAGTGCGTCGCCGAGACCTGCCCCATCGTCACGGTACGCGTGCCGGGCGGCGACGTGCTGCAGTACCGCGAGATGAGCAGGGGCGAAGAGGCCAGCTACTTCGAGCCGGAGCTCGACGTCGTGCTCAGTGACGCGGGCACGGTCCGCATCACTGAGAACGGCACGCCCAGGGAGCCGGGCGAGGAGGGCCGGCGCGAGGCGTTCACCGTCAAGAGCCCCGGCGGCTAGAGCGCAGGTGGCCGGCGCACGGGCGGCTAGAGCCCGAGGTCTTCGAGGGTGAAGGCCGAGCGGTATTCCAGGCCCTCCCCGGTGATGCGCTCCCTGGCGCCCCTGTCGATGATCGTCGCCACGGCCACCACCTCGGCTCCCGCCTCGCGCAGCGCCTCCACGGCCGTCAGCGGCGAGGCGCCCGTCGTGGAGGTGTCCTCGACGGCCAGCACGCGCCGCCCCTTCACCTCGGGCCCCTCGATCCTGCGCTGCAGGCCGTGCTGCTTCTGCGCCTTGCGCACCACGAACGCGTCGAGCGTGCGCCCGCGCGCCGCCGCCGCGTGCAGCATCGCGACCGCCACCGGGTCGGCCCCCAGCGTGAGCCCGCCGACCGCGTCGAACTCCAGGTCCGCCGTCAGGTCGAGCATCACCTTGCCGACGAGGGGCGCGGCCACGCCGTCGAGCGTGATGCGGCGCAGGTCGAGGTAGAAGTCGGCCTCCATGCCGGAGGAGAGGATGACCTTGCCGTGGACGACGGCCTTGCTCTTGATCTCGGCCAGCAGGTTGTCGCGATCCGTCATGCGTCCAAGCTTATGGGCCTGCTCGAAGGTCTCGACTCGGAGGCAAAGGCGCGGGCGCGGTTTAGTCACGACCCGGAGTGCGGAATGAATGCGCGGGCAACTCCGCGTAATCGTGAGGTCACTATGGGTGTCGAATCGCCGCAAAGCGACGCAGAGCTGCTTCAGGCGGTCAGAGAGGGCAACGCCGCCGCCTACGGGCTGCTCTACGAGCGCCACGCCGCCGCCGCCCGCGCGCTGGCCAAGCAGTTCGTCAGGCGCGTCGAGGTCGAGGACGTGGTCGCGGAGTCGTTCACGAAGATCCTCGATCTGGTCGGCAGGGGCGGCGGGCCCGAGTCCGGCTTCCGCACCTACCTGCTGACCGTGGTACGGCGCACGGTCCACGACCGCTCCAGGTTCGAGAGCGGCGAGATGACCACGGGGGAGATCGGGGAGTACGACCCGGGGGTGCCGTTCGTCGATCCCTCACTCGTCGGGCTGGAGAAGTCGCTGATCGCCAGGGCGTTCCTGTCGCTGCCCGAGCGGTGGCGGGCGGTGCTCTGGCACACTGAGGTGGAGAGGTGCAGGCCGGCCGAGGTGGCCCCGCTGCTGGGCCTGTCCGCCAACGGCGTGGCGGCGCTCGCGTACCGGGCGCGGGAGGCGCTGCGGCAGGCGTACCTGCAGATACACCTCGGCTCGCCGCCGCGGCACGACTGCCGTCCCGTGCTCGGCAAGCTGGGCGCGTACGTCCGGGACGGGCTGACCAGGCGCGACGCCAAAGACGTCGACGAGCATGTGAGCGGCTGCGAGGAGTGCCACGGGGTCCTGCTCGAGCTGACCGACGTCAACCGCGGGCTACGCGTCATGGTCGGCCCGCTGATCGTGGGGCCGGTCTTCGGCGGGTACGCGGCGGCGCTGGCCAAGTCGGCCGTGGCGGGCGGCGGCGCGGGCGGGCTGCTGCGGGTGTTCGGCCGGCTGCGGCGGGCGCCCAGGCACCAGCAGGCCGCGATGGCCGGCGGCGTCGCCGTGACGATGGCCGTGGCGGCCGGGCTCCTGCTGGTCTCCGACGGCAAGGCGATCAGGAAGCCCGCCGCCGCCGCGCCGGTCGCCGGGGCGCCCGCCTCCGTGCAACCCGTGCCCGTGCCGCGGCAGAGCGAGGAGCCCGCCAGGGTGCCCCCGGCGCCGGTCAGGAGCAAGCCGCCGGCCCAGGCGCGGCTGCGCGCCACGATCGACGCGCTCGGATCACTCGTACGGGCCCGGCCCGGCATCGTCGGCATGCGGTTGCGCAACTACGGCGAGGCCGCGAGCGAGAGGCTGACGGCGTTCGTCTACCTGCCGGCGGGCGTGGCGCTCATCCCGCCCGCGCGGCGCGGCCGTCATGGCACCGCGGGCACCGCGGACGGCTGGTCGTGCCGCCCGGCGGCACGCGGCGCGCGGTGTGCCAGGGCGCCGCTCGCGGCGGGGCAGGGTACGGCGCTGTTCCTGCGGGTCCGGGTGTCCGGCGAGGCACAGGAGGGCGCGGCGCCCGCCGTCCGGATCGACGCGGGCTCGCTGCGCGTCAAGGCGCAGGCCGAGGAGGGCGTACGGCTGGCGGGCGCGCCGGCCAGGTTCGCCACCGACGGGAGGGTGGCCGTCAGGGCGATCGGCAACTCGTTGCTGAGCTGCCCCGAGGATCGCGAGGGCTGCCTGGAGGCCAGGCGGCGCCAGCGCGGCCAGCGCGACAACGACCTCTGGTCGATGACCGTGCTCGACCGGGACAACGACCCCGGCACCCACGCGTCCAGCGGAGCCGAGCTGACCCTGCCGAAGGGCGGCAAAGTCGTGTGGGCCGGGCTCTACTGGTCGGCGAGCACCGCGGAGGCCGGGCCCATCAAGATCCGGCCGCCGGGGCGGCGCGAATACGTGACGGTTCAGCCCGGCGACGTGGCGGTCCGCGACCTGCCGCTCGGGCCCGTCTACCAGGCGTACGCCGATGTCAGCGAGCTGGTCGCCGCCTCCCGCAGGCACGGCACGTGGTGGGCGGCCGACGCGCCGCTGGAGGAAGGGGTGTCCAGGCATGCCGGTTGGAGCCTGGTGCTGATCGTCACCGATCCCGCGGAGCCGTACAGCCAGGCCGTGGTGCTCGACGCGGCCACCGTGGTCGGAGGCGCGGCGGGACGGGTGCACCTGCCGCTCGGCGGTCTGCGCCCGGCCGCCTCGCCCGCCAGGGTCGAGCTGGTGACGTGGGAGGGGGACGCCGATCTCCGGGGCGACAAGGTCTCACTCGGCTCCGGCGCGCTCGCCCCGGTGGGCGGTGATCGGGACGCCGCCAACGTCTTCGACGAGTCGTCGAGTGGCGCGGCGGAGATGACGTTCGGCGTCGACGTCGATACGATCAGCGCCGAGCTCGGCGTGGATCCGGGGCTGACGATCGCCACAGACAAGGACGTCGTCCTGTTCGGAGCGGCCGCGTTGAGCGTGCGTGCGCGATCGTGACCACAATCTGGACAAACTGGTACGATCTTCCTCATCGGTTTGGTGCGTTAGCGGGCTGGGGCCGAATCGTCTGGATTAACCCTCGCGCGATCACCTGCTTTCATTACCCTGAGAGAGGGCCGCCGAGTCCGGTCTCTGACGGTGCAGAGCCAGCAAGGTCGGACCACCAGGAAAGGGGCGGGTGCTAGTGGATCGCTGTGCGCTGTTCGTGGACGCCGGCTATCTGCTGGCTGATGGAGCGATGGCCGTGCACGGCACGCGTCATCGCGAAGCAGTTGCCTGGGACTATCCCGGGCTGCTCCAGCTGATGACCGGCCTGTCGCGCGAGCGCACCGGCCTGCCGCTGCTCCGGTGCTACTGGTACGAGGCGACGGTCGAAGGCCGCCGCACGCCGGAGCACGACGCGCTGGCCGACATACCGGGACTCAAGCTCAGACTGTCGCGCATCCGGCCGGGCCGGCGCGAGGGCGTCGACGCCCAGGTCCATCGTGACCTGATGACGCTCGCCCGCAACAACGCCATCTGCGACGCGGTGGTGGTGAGCGGCGATGAGGATCTCGCGCAGGTCGTGTGCGACGCGCAGGACCTCGGCATCAGGGTGAGCGTGATCCACGTCGCGGCCGAGGGCGGCTGGGCCGTGTCGCGCTCGTTGCGGCAGGAGTGCGACGACCTCGTCGAGCTGGGCGCCGTACACCTGCGCCCCTACGTCAGCCCGGTCTCCGGGGCCACCGAGTCGTCCAACGGCCACCAGCCGGTCAGCAACGGGCAGGCCGCCCACTCGCTGCCGCCCGCCCAGCCGTCCCTTCCCCCGTCGCTGCCCCAGATCCCGCCCTCCAGCGGCAGCCACGCCGCCGGCTCCTCCTCCGCCACGCCGTCCCAGCCCTCGTCGAACGGGTCGTCGTCCGGGCGTGGGCAGTCGTCCTCGCCGCCCGCGCTGCCGACATACTCCAACTACCAGCCCGAGCAGCCACCGGCCACGCCGCCGTCCTCGGCTCCCGTCACCGGGCCCATCCAGTCGCAGTCGCAGTCGGCCGGCACCGGGCAGTTCGCCGCGCCGTCCAGCGGGAGCTACCAGCCTTCGCAGCTGGGGCCGTACACGGGGCCGCAGCCCGCGCCCGTCAACCCTCCCTCCGCCGCCACCGCCGGCGCCACCACGCTGTCGGACGCAGTCAAGTCCGCCCATCGGGAGGGGCACGACTTCGGCGAGTCCGTCGCCCGCGACGCGCCCGCGCTGTGGCTGGAGGCCGTGCTGGCGCGCAAGCCGCGCATGCCCTCCGATCTGGAGGCGCGGCTGTTGCAGGGGTCTTCGCTGCCGATCGACTTCCTGCTGCACGATGAGGTACGGCACGCGCTGCGGCGCGGCTTCTGGGACGCTTTGGAACGCGCCCGCCACTGACCGCCCTCGCCCCTTGACCGGCGAGCGCTCCCTCCCGGCCTGCCGGAGTTCACCGCTGGCGTTGCATGGAGAGGGCCTGCCGCCAATGCCCGGCCGCCTGGCCCATGTCGTGGCCGAGCACGACACCGGCACAGCGGGTCCACGTACCAGATCATTGAGTGAGTGCTTGACCGCGGGAGTTTCGTCTGGGCCGGTGCGTTGCGCCCGAGGAGACGCAGGCCCCCCATGAGTCCTTCGTCGATCCAATCTGCGCGACCGTTAAGTGTTAGGTAGCCTTTCACTTATCTGGTACGTTAGGCAAACGGAACGATCATGAAGGGGGATGGGCGATGACGGAGGCGCCGGAGTTGTCGCTGGAGATGCGGCGGAACGGGCTCGACCCGGTCGAGGAGCTGGCTCGGGCCCGGGATGGTGAGGGCGTCGTGCGGGTGGTGACGCCGTTCGGCCAGCCCGCGTACCTGGTCCTCCGCCACGAGGATGTTCGCGAGGTGCTTTCGGATCCGACCCGGTTCAGCAATGCAATGACACCGTTCGCCGCAGCCGGTGAGATGAGCGAGGAAGAGCAGGAGAAGCTGCGGGCCGGGTTTCTGCTCGCGTTCGATCCGCCGGAGCACACACGGTTGCGGCGGATGCTCACCCCGGAGTTCACGATCCGTCGGATGCGCCGGCTCGAGCCACGCATCCTGGAGATCGTCGAGGCGGCGCTGGACGGCCTGGAGCGGGCCGGCAAGCCGGCCGATCTGGTGTCGAACTTCGCGTTGCCGGTGCCGTCGTTGGTGATCTGCGAGTTGCTGGGTGTGCCGTACGCCGACCGCGCCGAGTTCCAGGACCGTTCCGTTCGCCTGCTGGACATCTCGTTGCCGATGGCGGAACAGACCGCCGTGCTGCGGGAGAACCGCGCCTACATGGCCGGCCTGGTCGCCCGCGCGCAGGCTGACCCGGGCGAGGACATGCTCGGCATGCTGGTACGCGAGCACGGCGACGACCTCAGCACCGACGAGCTCATCGGCATCGCGGGCCTGCTGCTGCTCGCCGGGCACGAGACGACCTCCAACATGCTCGGTCTGGGCACCCTGGCCCTGCTGCGACACCCGGAGCAGCTCGCCATGATCCGCGAGGATCCGGCGCGGGCCGAGCCCGCCATCGAGGAACTGCTGCGCTGGCTGTCCATCGTGCACTCGCCGTCACCGCGCACGACCACGACCGAGGTGCGGATCGCCGGCCACGTCATCCCCGCGGGATCGCTGGTGCTCCTTTCGCTGCCCGCCGCCAACCGCGACGGTGGCCACATCGAGAATCCCGACGCCCTCGACATCACCCGGGGCGCCCCCGGACACATCGCCTTCGGCCACGGCGTGCACCACTGTCTCGGCGCTCCGCTGGCCCGCATGGAGATGCGCATCGCCTTCCCGGCCCTGCTGCGCCGCTTCCCCAACCTCGCACTCGCGGACGAGCAGATCGACTTCCGGGTCTTCAGCAGCGTCTACGGACTGAACTCGCTCCGGGTGACCTGGTGAGAGCCGACGCAGCCCGCAACCATGAGCGAATCGTCGGCGCCGCGGTCCTGGCGTTCGAGGAGATCGGGCCCCAGGCGACGCTCGAGGAGATCGCCGCACGCGCGAACGTGAGCGTGATGACGGTCTACCGCCGCTTCCGCTCGCGCGACCAGCTCGTCCGAGCTGTCTTCGACCACGTCCTCACCACCGAACTCCAGCCCATCACAGCGGTGCACACCGACGACCCGTGGCAGGACCTCACCGGGATGCTCGAGGCCGTCACCGAGGTCCTCGCCCGGCGGCGGGTCATCATCTCACTCGCCCACGAGTTCGTGACGTTCGCGAACGAGAGCACGCAGCACTTCATGCGCGCCATCGAACCCATGCTGCGCCGGGCCATCGACGCCGGCGTGGTGCGACCGGAACTTCTACCGCGCGACCTGACCGTGCTCACCGTCATGAGCATGGCCACAGTGCACCCGGGCGATCCCCAGGGCGAGGACCGCAGGCGCTACCTCGCCCTGCTCATCGACGGACTACGCCCATCGCCGACCACCCTGCCACCACCCTCACCGCAGGACTTCTTCAAGCCACCTGAGGCCGACGAACCGGCACCTTGACCACCGGGCACCTGCCCCACCACGACAAGAACTGCTAGGCGAAGGCTGTCGGGCTGCCGCCCCTGATTCCCTGGGCGCCGACCCGGTGCCCGGGGCGGCGGGTTGGCCTCGGCGGTGCCCGGGGGGCCGGTCAGGACAAGGCGTCGAAGCCGGCGCGGAGGTGGGTGAGGCGGTCCGTCAGGTCGGACAGCGGCGCGGCGAGCGCCGGGTCCTGGGACTTGCGGGCCAGTTCGCGCACCCGGGCCAGCTCGTCCTCCACGGCCGTCAGCCGCCGCGAGAGCTCGGGCAGCACCGACGCGTGATCCCCGGCCCCGGGCGGCAGCTCGCCGGTCAGGCGGTCGCGGAGCATGGACGCCTGCTCGGCCAGCCGCTTGTTCATGTTGTACAGCTCAGCGAACACCGACACCTTCGCCCGCAGCACCCACGGGTCGAACGGCTTGGTCAGGTAGTCGACCGCCCCGGCGGCGTAGCCGCGGAAGGCGTAGTCGGGCGCGCTGTCCACCACGGTCAGGAAGATGATCGGGATGTTCCGGGTCCGCTCCCGCCGCTTGATGTGCGCGGCCGTCTCGAAACCATCCATGCCGGGCATCCGCACATCCAGCAGGATCAGCGCGAACTCGGTGTTGAGCAGCGCCTTGAGCGCCTCCTCGCCCGACCTGGCGCGCACCGGCACCAGGTCGAGGGAGCTGAGGATGGCTTCGAGAGCGATCAGGTTCTCCTCGCGGTCGTCAACGAGGAGGATCTTGGCTCGATCCGGCATCGATCACGACCCTTCGGCTGATGAGGCTGATGAATCGGCCGTGGAGCCGCGCCCGCGGCTGAGCCAGCCGCGCAGGCGCTCGAGCAAGCGGTCCACGTCGACCGGCTTGGGTACGTAGTCGGACGCGCCCGAGGCGATGCTCTTTTCGCGGTCGCCCCGCATGACCTTCGCGGTCAGCGCGATGATCGGCAGGTCGGCGAACTGGGGCATGCGCCGGATGGCCGAGGTCGTGGCCCAGCCGTCCATCTCCGGCATCATGATGTCCATCAGCACGAGCGCGACGTCCTCGTTCCGTTCGAGCTGCTCGATCCCCTCCCGACCGTTTTCAGCGTAGACGACCGTGGAACCGTGTCGCTCCAGGACGCTGGTCAACGCGAACACATTTCGGATGTCGTCGTCCACGATGAGGATCTTGGCGCCGCTGAGCGGGTCGTCGCCCTGCCACTGGACGGGCGTCTCCACCGGCGGCTCGACCAGCTCCGGCATCGGCAGGTCGAGCGGCATCGGCGGCTCCGGCGTGGCCGTCGCGGCCGGCTCCTCCGACGGCGCCGTCATCAGCTGCCGCCGCGCCGCGCCGCCGTCGCTCACGGCCAGCGGACCGGTGTACGAGGCCGGCAGGTAGAGCGTGAACGTGCTCCCCTTGCCCAGCTCGCTGTCGACGTGGATCTCCCCGCCGAGCAGCCTGGCGATGTCGCGGCAGATCGCCAGGCCCAGGCCCGTGCCGCCGTACTTGCGGCTCGTGGTGCCGTCGGCCTGCCTGAACGCCTCAAAGATGACGTCCCGCTTGTCGGGCGCGATGCCGATGCCGGTGTCGATCACCTGGAAGGCCAGCAGATCGGCGGCCTCGTGCAGGCTGTCGTCGTCGAAGTCGACTCCGGGCGGCGCCATCGAGACGCGCAGCTTCACCTCGCCCCGCGGCGTGAACTTCACCGCGTTGGAGAGCAGGTTACGCAGCACCTGCTGCAGGCGCTGCTCGTCGGCGCGCAGCTCCTGCGGCACGTCGGACTCGACGTCGACGGTGAACGACAGCCCCTTGTCCTGCGCCAGCGGCGCGAACGCGGCCTCCAGCAGGTCGACCATCTTCGGCAGCGACACCTGGATCGGGTGGATGTCCATCCGGCCCGCCTCGACCTTGGACAGGTCGAGCATGTCGTTGATGAGCTGGAGCAGCGCCGAGCCCGCGCTGTGGATCGTACGGGCGAACTCCACCTGCTGCGAGGTCAGGTTGCCCTCGGCGTTCTCGGTCAGCAGCTTGGCCAGCACCAGCAGGCTGTTGAGCGGCGTGCGCAGCTCGTGGGACATGTTCGCGAGGAACTCGGACTTGTAGCGCGAGGACACCGCGAGCTGTTCGGCGCGCTCCTCCAGCGTGCGGCGGGCCTGCTCGATCTGGAAGTTCTGGATCTCGATCGCGCGGTTCTGCTTGGCCAGCAGGGCCGCCTTGTCCTCCAGCTCGGCGTTGGACCTGCGCAGCTCCTCCTGCTGGCGCTGCAGCTCGTCGGAGCGCTCCTGCAGCTCCCTGGTGAGCCGCTGGGACTCGGTCAGCAGGTCTTCGGTGCGGGAGTTGGCGATGATGGTGTTCATCGTGACACCGATGGTCTCGACGAGCTGGCGCAGGAAGTCGAGGTGCACCTCGCCGAACGGCGTGAACGAGGCCAGCTCGAGCACCCCGAGCACCCTGTTCTCGAACAGGATCGGCAGCACCACGATCTGCGCGGGCGTGGACTGGCTGAGCCCGCTGTCGATGGTGATGAACTGCGGCGGCACGTCGTCGAGCATGATGTGCCGGCCCTCGGCCGCCGCCTGCCCGACGATGCCCTCGCCGATCGCGAACCGCTGGCGCGGCCCCCTGTCGGGGCGTACGCCGTACCCGCCGATCAGCACCAGCTCGTGGTCGCCCTCGGGGTCGATGCTGTAGAAGGCGCCGTAGCGGGCCGAGACCAGCGGCGTCAGCTCGCTCATCGTCAGCTTGGCCACCTCGAGCAGGTCGCGGTGGCCCTGCATCAGCCTGGAGATGCGGGCCAGGTTGGACTTGAGCCAGTCCTGCTCCTGGTTGGCCTGCGTGGTCTCGCGGAGGTTGGCCACCATCGAGTTGATGTTGTCCTTCAGCTCCGCCAGCTCGCCCTTCGCCTCGACGGCGATCGAACGGGTCAGGTCACCGCGGGCCACGGCGCTGGTCACGGTGGCGATGGCGCGCACCTGGGTGGTGAGGTTTCCGGCCAGCTCGTTGACGCTCTCGGTGAGCCGCTTCCACGTGCCCTCGACGCCCTCGACCCGGGCCTGGCCGCCCAGCTGCCCCTCGGAGCCCACCTCTCGGGCGACTCGGGTCACCTCGGAGGCGAACGACGACAGCTGGTCCACCATGCGGTTGATGGTGGTCTTCAGCGCCAGGATCTCGCCCTGGGCGTCCACGTCGATCTTGCGGGTGAGGTCGCCGTTGGCCACGGCCGTGGTGACCTCGGCGATGTTACGCACCTGCGAGGTCAGGTTGTTGGCCATGAAGTTGACGTTGTCGGTGAGGTCCTTCCAGACGCCCGACACGCCGGTCACCCGGGCCTGGCCGCCCAGCTGCCCCTGCGTGCCGACCTCCCGGGCGACTCGGGTCACCTCGTCGGCGAAGGAGGACAGCTGGTCCACCATCGTGTTGAGGGTGTCCTTGAGCTGCAGGATCTCGCCCTGCGCGTCAACGGTGATCTTCTTCGACAGGTCGCCCTGGGCCACTGCCGACGACACGGTCGCGATCTGGCGCACCTGGGAGGTCAGGTTGTTGGCCATGAAGTTGACGTTGTCGGTGAGGTCCTTCCAGACCCCGGACACGCCGCGCACCTGCGCCTGGCCGCCCAGCTGCCCCTCCGTGCCCACCTCGCGGGCGACCCGGGTCACCTCGGAGGCGAACGACGACAGCTGCTCGACCATCGTGTTCATGGTCGACTTGAGCTCGAGGATCTCGCCCTGGGCGTCCACGTCGATCTTGCGGGTGAGGTCGCCGTTGGCCACGGCCGTGGTCACCTGGGCGATGTTCCGCACCTGGTACGTCAGGTTGTTGGCCATCGAGTTGACGTTGTCCGTCAGGTCCTTCCAGACCCCGGACACGCCCTTCACCTCGGCCCGGCCGCCCAGCTTGCCCTCGGTGCCCACCTCGCGGGCGACCCGGGTGACCTCGTCGGCGAAGGAGGACAGCTGGTCCACCATCGTGTTGAGGGTGTCCTTGAGCTGCAGGATCTCGCCCTGCGCGTCAACGGTGATCTTCTTCGACAGGTTGCCCTGGGCCACCGCCGTCGCCACGGTGGCGATGCTGCGCACCTGGGAGGTCAGGTTGTTGGCCATGAAGTTGACGTTGTCGGTGAGGTCCTTCCAGACGCCCGACACGCCGGTCACCTGTGCCTGGCCGCCCAGCTGCCCCTCGGTGCCCACCTCCCGGGCGACCCGGGTGACCTCCTCGGCGAAGCCGGACAGCTGGTCGACCATCGTGTTGACGGTGTTCTTCAGCTCGAACATCTCGCCCACGGCGTCGACCGTCACCTTGCGGCTCAGGTCGCCCTTGGCCACCGCGGTGGTCACGACCGCGATGTCGCGCACCTGCGCGGCCACGCGGGACGACATCGTGTTGACGGCCTCGGTGAGGTCGCGCCAGCTGCCCGACATGCCGCGGAGGTTGGCGCTGCCGCCCAGCCGGCCCTCCGTGCCGGCCTCGCGCGCGACCCTGGTCACCTCGCCGTTGAACAGCGCGAGCTGGTCGACCATGCCGTTGATGGCCTTGCCCAGGCGCCGCACCTCGCCCCTGGCCGACCGGTCGAGGTCGATCCGGCGCGACAGGTCGCCCTTGGCGACCGCGTCGATCACGTCGGCCGCGCCGCTCACGGGGCTCACCAGGGCCTCGATCAGCTGGTTGACCGACTCGACGCTCTCCGCCCACGCGCCGACACCCGGTCCAGGGGTCAGCCGCTCGCCGAACCGGCCTTCTTTGACGACTTCTTTGCGTACGCGGACCAGTTCGTTGGCGAGATGCTCCCGGCGGTCGGCCACTTCGTTGAGCAGCAGCCGGACCTCGCTGAGGATCCCGGGAGGGGCATGAGGAACACGACGCCGGAAATCACCGTCACGCCAAGAGAAAAGCGTCTCAAGGATGGGCACGAGATCCGACTCGGTGTAGGTCCTCTCCTCCGGGGTTGGCGCGGCCTTGGCCGTGGTCATGGGGCCTCCTTCACTCGCGGCGGGCTCCGGCGAGTGATTCAAGTCTGTCACGATGAGTAGCTCGTAGTCCTGTCCTTGGATTTACCCCAAGTCAGTGGGAAGTGTGGTAGGCACGTTGGGATGACTGCTTCTCCCCATGCGGTGCTCGCTGCGACGTTCGCGCCCGGTGAGACCGCTGTGACCGCTGCGATGAGGTTCACGCGCGAGGTGATGACCGCGTGGGCCACCGGCGGCATGCTCCATACCGCCGAGCAAGTCGCGGGAGACTTGGCCGAACAGGTCGCTGACGAGCCATTTGAGGTGATTTGGAAGCATTTTGGGGATGCCGTACAGGTGGAGTTGAGGCAGCGAAGCCTCTCCCAGGGTGATCCAAAAGCTCCTTCCGCGAATGTCGAAGAGTGGGGAGTCACTTTCACGGGCGATTCCCGTGTCCATTGGGCTAGGCTCACGCTACCTGGCTCCCCGGACAGAGTGGCAGCCGAATGGCTGGAGGAGAGCTCCAGGGGGCCACACTGGCTGGGGTTCCTTGCCGACGCCAGTGACCTGCTCGCGGGCACTCTCGACCCCGACATGGTTCCGGCCATCATCGCCCAGGTCGTGGTGCCTCGGTTGGCGAGCTGGTGCGCCGTCTACACCGCCGACAGCTCTCTCGGGCCGCTGCGGCTGGTCTACCTCTGGCACGCCGACGAGGCCAGGATCGACGGCCTGCGCGAGCAGCTCGCCGACATGGACGTCGCCGCCGCCGACACCAGGGTGACCTCGACCATCCACCTGTCCGACTCGCAGGTGCTCGCCGTGCCGCTCATGGCGCGCGGGCGCGGCCTCGGCATGATGTGCCTGGGCCGGCCGGACCGTTTCCCCGACGAGGTCATCCAGTTCGCCGAGGACATCGGCAGGCGCGCCGCGCTGGCCATGGACAACGCCCGGCTCTACGCCCAGCAGGCCGCCGCCAACCGGGCGCTCCAGCGCAGCCTGCTGCCGCCCAACGAGCCCGAGGTCCCCGGGCTCGACTACGGCGTCATCTACGAGCCGGCCGGCGAGACCAACGAGGTCGGCGGCGACTTCTACGACCTGTTCAAGGCGGGTGACGACTCGTGGCGGTTCGCGATCGGCGACGTCTGCGGCACCGGCCCTGAGGCCGCCGCCGTGACCGGGCTGGCCCGCCACACGCTGCGGCTGCTGGCCCGCGAGGGGTACGGCGTCGCGGCGGTGCTCGGCCGGCTCAACCAGGCGATCCTGGAGGAGGGCGAGCGCGCGAGGTTTCTCACGCTGCTGCACGGCGACATCACGCCCGTGGCCACCGGGCTCGAGGTGCGCCTGGTCTCGGCCGGGCACCCCGAGGCGCTGCGGCTCAAGCCGAGCGGCAAGGTCGAGGCGGTCACCACGCCGCAGTCGTTGCTGGGGGTCTTCCACGAGGTCGTGTTCGAGGCCGACACCGTGCATCTCGACCATGGCGACGTGCTGCTGGCCGTGACCGACGGTGTGACGGAGCGGCGCTCGGGCGGTCGGCTGCTCGATGACGAGGGCGGCCTGGCCAAGCTGCTGGCCGAGTGCGCGGGGCTGTCGGCCAGGGCGGTGGCGGAGCGCATCCGCAGGGGCGCGGCCGACTTCGCCTCGGAGCCGAGCCAGGACGACCTGGCCATCCTGGTGCTGCGCGCCCGCTAGCCCGCTGCTCAATGACGCCTCCCTGTGACAGCGTGGGCGCATGCTGTCAACGGGATCGACCGACGATCAAGGCAGCCAGTCAGCCAACTTCTTACAATGTGTTAAACATCACTGTGGATTTACCCGCTTTCTGGCGAATTCCAGCTGGAGCGCGGTCTGCGCGATCCGCTGGGAGACCACCAGCGAGCCTTGGATGGCGTCGTAAGTGTAGATCTCGTAATCGCGCCCGTGGTCGGCGAGCTTGGCCACGTACTTCTCGATCTGGCGCAGCGGGCAGCGCGTGTCGTCCTCGCCCGCGAAGATCAGCAGCGGGCTCTTGACCTGGTCGACGTAGGTGATGGGGGAGCTGGCCGCGTACCGCTCCGCGTGCTCGTCGGGTGAGCCGCCGAGCAGCGCGCGGTGGTAGGCGCGCAGGCTCTCCGCCTCGTCCTCGTACGCGGTCTGGTGGCAGGCGATCGGCGCCGCCGCGATGCCGGCCGCCCACAGGTCCGGCTGCGTGCCGAGGCCCAGCAGCGCCAGATAGCCGCCCCACCCCGAGCCGGCCAGCACGATCTTGTCCTCGTCGGCGATGCCGCGATCGACCACGGACTGGCGTACGGCGGCGACATCGGCCAGCTCGATGTGCCCGACGTCGCCGTGCAGCGCGTCGCGCCAGGCGGAGCCGTACCCGGTCGAGCCCCGGAAGTTGACCCGCACCACCGCGAACCCCGCGTCCACCCAGGCGGCGACCTCGGGTGAGAACGCGTCGCGGTCGTGCGCCGTCGGGCCGCCGTGCAGCAGGAAGACCGTGGGGTACGGGGCGGTGCCCACCTCGGGCTTGGAGACCAGCGCGTGAATGAGGCCGCTTTCACCCTCGATGTCCATGTCCTCGACGGGGACGCTCGGCGGGGCGGGCGGGCCGCTCGGATTGACCACGACCTGGCCGTTGGTGGACCGGATGACCGGCGGGCGCGAGGCGCTGGACCAGGAGTACTCGACGTGGCCGCCGGGCCGGGGGACCGCCTCGTCGATCACGCCGTGCGGCGTCTCTATGGGGGTCAGGCCGCCGCCCGCGAGGTCGTAGCGGTGCAGGTGGCTGCGGGCGCGGTGGTCGCGCTGGATGAGCAGGCCGCGACCGTCGTGGTACCACTCGGCGTCGAGGTCGCCGGAGTCCTTCAGCCAGATCTCGCGCTGCTCGCCGGTCACCGGGTCCCAGACCAGGGGCTCGTGGCGCTCGCGGCGCTCGTGCAGGGCGAGCAGGCGGCGGTCGCCCATGACCGGGGCGAACTTGAGGCCGGTCACGCCCTTGGTGGGGCCGTCGTACAGCTCGCCCACCGTGTGGCCGTTCTGGCGGACGACGCGGAGGGCCGGATGACGGAAGTCGCCGTACTCTCCGTGATTTATCGCGATTAGTGAGCCGTCGAGGGACATATCGGCCACCCAGGCGGCCTCGGTGTGCTCGTACAGGAGCCTGGCCGGCTCGCCGTCGCGTACGAGATGGATTCTGAATGTGCCCTCGCTGGCCAGGGTGATCGCCGCGACGCCCGTCGCGGACAGGGCGATGCCGCCGGGCTGGCCCGGCGGCAGGTCGGGGGCGACCGGCTCGTTGGGGCCGCCGTTGAACGGCTGGCGCCACCACACGCCGAACTCGTCGCCCTCGGTGTCGGCGAACCAGTAGATCCACTGGCCGGTGGGGTCGACGGCCGCGTACGCGGTGCCCCTGGGGCGGTCGGTGACCTGGCGGGTCGCGCCGGTCACGCGGTCCCAGGCGTAGACCTCCCACGTGCCGGTGGCGTTGGAGCGGTAGATGGAGCGGTTCGGGGTCTGGCGTGCCCAGGACGGCAGCGTCATGCGCGACGCCCGGAACCTGGCCTGCCAGCGTTCCTCCGCCTTCATCCGGTGCGCCCCCTCCCTTTTGATGTCCCGCGCCTCCGGGCGAGGGATGTCGTCCAGTATTACGCCTGTTCCGGGGAAATACTTGGGGAATGTGGGGGAATTTCGGACTAAACGCCCCATCAGTAACACCAGTCGCACATGTCCGTCAAGAAACGGATCTTGATCGGGTTACGGGTTCGAAGATAGACAGATGAAACGATGCTTGTGTTGCTACTTTTTGCTGTCTTTTCGCGACATTCCGGGAGATAAATCCCGCGATTCGCCGAGTTAGGTCGTTCGTGTCGGTATGCCACGCACTTGGGCCCATCCCGACTACCTGCGCAATGTCGTCATGTCCCAGCTCCATCTCGAAATCGATCGAGCGCCGCTCCGACTCCACGAAGCCCTCCAGGCTGCGCGCCAGCCTGCGCTCCTTCTCCTCGTCCACGGAGAGCAGGCCGAGCTCCTCGACGAGCGGGCTCAGGTGCCGCCTGGCCGGGGTCACGACCACCGCGACGCCGCCGGGCCGCAGGATCCGCCTGAACTCGGGCCCGTTCCTGGGCGCGAACACGTCGATCACCACGTCGGCCACCCCGTCCCTGATAGGGAGCGGGCGCCACACGTCGGCCACGAACGCCCCTGCCCTGGGATGCACCCGCGCCGCCCGGCGTACAGCGTGCTTCGACACATCGAACGCCATCCCGATGCCATCGTTGACCGCGTTGAGCGCGGCCGCCAGGTAGTGCCCGGTGCCCGCGCCCGCGTCGACGATCAACGGCGCGGCCCTGCCCGCCGCGCGACGACCGCCGGCTATTTCCGGCTCGTACGCGAGACCTTGTGGTCCTGCGCCGAAACCGGCCTCCACTCCCGCCCCACGGTACGCCCTCAACTCTGCGCCGTCATTCGTTTCGGTGGAGTACTCACGTTTAGCTGGAACGTTCTCGTCGCAGGCGTACTTTCGCACCATTTCTGCCACTGCGTCTTGCAGCGGGGCGTAGTGACCCGCGTCGAGAAATCGTGCCCTGGCGGCCACCATCTCGGGACTGTCGGCCGTTCCCGGGGGTTTGTTGCCTACGAGCAGACTGACGTAGCCCTGCTTTGCCACGTCGAACGCATGCCCTTTGGCGCACCGCAGCGCGTCGGCGTCAAGCCGCATGTCGGCTCGGCATACGGGGCAGACGAGGTATTCGACGATGTCGGCCAGCATGCCGCCATTCTCGTCCACGAACCGGGGACCCTTCCCGACCGGGTCAGGCGGCGGCGGCCTGGAGGAGGAAGGCGGCGTTGGAGGGGGTGGAACGGAGCTTGTCGATGAGGGCCTCGAGCCCTTGCTGCTTGTCCAGGCCCGTGAGCATCCGGCGCAGCCGCCACACCACCTGCCGCTCCTCCGCGTGCAGCAGGATCTCCTCCCGCCGGGTCCCGGAGGCGTCCAGGTCCACGGCCGGGAACAGCCGGCGCTCGGCGAGTTCGCGGACGAGGTGCAGCTCCATGTTCCCCGTCCCCTTGAACTCCTCGTACAGGTTGTTGTCCATCCGCGAGCCCGTGTCCACCAGCGCGGTGGCGAGGATGGTGAGGGAACCGCCGCCCTCGACGTCGCGGGCGGCGCCGAAGAAGCGCTTGGGCGGGTACAGGGCCCCGGCGTCGATCCCGCCGGTGAGCACCCGGCCGCCGCCGGGCGCCAGGTTGTTGTACGCCCGCCCCAGCCGGGTCAGCGAGTCGAGCAGCAGGACGACGTCCTGCCCGGACTCCACGAGCCGCTTGGCCCGTTCGACGGCCAGCTCGGCGACGGCGGCGTGGTCGCGGTCGGGGTGGTCGAAGGTCGAGTAGAAGATCTCGCCGGAGATCGTGGCGCGCATCTCGGTGACCTCCTCGGGCCGCTCGCCCACGAGGACCACCATGAGGTGCACCTCGGGGTGGTTGCGGGCGATCCCGGCGGCCAGCGCCTGCAGAACCATGGTCTTGCCGGCCTTGGGCGGCGCGACGATGAGGCCGCGCTGTCCCTTGCCGATGGGCGCGAACAGGTCGACGACGCGCGTGCTGAGCGACTCGGTCTCGATGTTGAGCCGCTCGGTGGGATGTACGGGTGTCAGCTCGGCGAACCTGGGCCGGTCGCGCCACTGCGCGGCGCCGTTGACCGACGTGACGCCGGCCAGCTTGTTGCCGGCGAACGACGCGACGACGTGGTCGCCGGGCCGCAGGTCGAACTGCCGTACCTTGTCGGGCGGAACGCGGACGTCACCGGGTCCGGGCAGGTGGCCGGCCCGGATGAACGCGGACTTGTCGCGTACGTCCAGGAGGCCCGCAACCTGGCGGACGGGCACGTCCGCACGCTGTTCAGGAATGTGTACAGACATGGTGAACCCCTTTGGGGGAGACGCGCCTGACCAGAGCAAGGCGCGATGGTGAGAAAGGAAGTCGGGCCCTGGAGACAAGCCGGGGCGGGACTCAGATGAAGAACCAGCGGAGCGGAAGCTCAACGCTTGGTGGCAAGATACCACACCATCTGACCCAGTAAACGCCTAGCCCTCTTGGGCTATTCCCGGGCCGTTCTCGGAGTTTCTCCGACGGTCGCGGGACGGGGCGCGTGACAATGCTCTTCTCGGCACCGTACTGCGAGGAAAATCACCGCGCCCGGTGTACCGGAGGGCACAGAACCCCCATCGACGCAGCGTCATCGTGTCAAGCGGCATGCAGGACCCCTGCAACTCGGTGAGGGTTCCATAGGACAAACAGAACTCCTTGGGGGAGCACCATGAAGACCGTCAACCGCTGCCCGCGGTGCCACCACGAGCTCGACGAAGGCCCGATCATGTACAGGTGCGCGCACTGCTGCCGCGCCGTCTACGCCGCCGACCTCGAGAACGAGTTCGTTCCGCTCGAGCCCGTAGCCGCCTAATCTGGGCGAATGCCGCATAAGCCGATAATCGCCGCGTCCGGCGTCGAGGTGACACCGCTCTGCGACGCCGTGGGCCCCATGGGAGCGGCGATCCGCCGCCCGCTCGCCGAGATGTTCCCCGGTTCCGGGCTCCAGGACGAGCCGTGGGTCCTGCACTTCCACTGCTATCTGATCCGCGACGCGGCCGGTCGGCTGACCCTGGTCGACACCGGCATCGGTGGCACGGACTCGCCGGCCGCGAGCTGGGCGCCGGTTCCCGGAACGCTGGCGGGTGAGCTGGCCGCCGCGGGCGTCGCGCCCGCCGAGATCGGCACCGTCGTCCTCACCCACCTGCACAGCGACCACTCCAGCGGAGTGGTGACCGACGGCAGGCCGGCGTTCGAGAACGCGCGATACGTGCTCCAGCAGGCCGAGCTGGACGCCGCGGCGGGCCCGGTGCTCGACCGGCTGGTGACCCCGATCAAGGATCAGCTGCACGTGGTCGAGGGCGAGGCCGAGGTCTCGCCGGGAGTCCACGTACACCACGCGCCCGGCCACACCCCGGGCCACCAGATCGCCAGGGCCGGCGAGGTGGCCATGACCGGGGACCTCGTGCTCCACCCCGTGCAGCTCGACGACCCCGCCATCCGGTACGTCTACGACGACGACCAGGAGACGGCCGCACGCACCCGCGCGGACGTGCTCGGCGCGCTCAGGGCCGAGCGGGCGATTCTCGCCACCGCTCATTTCGGCGAGCCGTTCCTGCGTCTTTGAAGGACTTGCGGGCACGATGTGTAGTCATGAAGACACACATTGTGATCGGCGTCGCTCTCGGCGCCGTTCTGGTGTTCTCGCCGGCAGCGTCGGCCGCGCCCACGCCTGATCTCTCGGGCGCCGTCTACGCGGGATTCGGAAATCAGCTCACCCGGTACACGAACGGCGAGTGGAGCACGCTCGCCCAGGTCGGTGCCACGCCGCAGTTCGCCGCGTCGCCCGACGGCACGAAGGCGGCCTGGGTGACCGAAGAAGGTGACCTCCGGGTCAGGGAGGGCGACAGGACCACCACGCTCGCGCGAGGGCTCCAGGGCGGCACGCCGTGCCTGACCCCGGTCTGGTCCGCCGACTCGAGCAGGGTGGCCTACCCGGCCCAGGGCGACGTGATCATGGCCGCCAAGGCCGACGGCAGCGCCGCCCCGCAGGAGCTGGGCACCTCCCCGGGCGTCTGCCATCTCGCCTGGTCGGCCGACGGCCGCTACCTCGCGGGCTACAACACCCAGGGCGACGGCCTCTACCGGCTCGACGCCAAGACCGGCCAGAGCATCCCGGCCAAGGGCGTCAAGTACATCAACCACGTCCAGAGCCTGTCGCCCGACGGCCGCAAGGCGGTCGTCTCGTTCCCGGAGAGCCCGCAGACGCTCGGCGACGGCACCTGGCCCGCCTCGTTCAAGCCGGTCGTGCTCGACATCGCGACGGGCAGGAAGCAGCGGCCGGCGGTCAAGGGCAAGCAGATCGGCGCCTTCTACCTGCCGGACGGGCGCCTCGTGGTGCGTACGGCCGGCGCGCGCGGCCAGTCCGGGACCGGCAACCCCGCGCACAACTCGCTGGTCGTGCTCGACAACACGGGGCAGCCGGTCGAGCGGATCGCCGAACCGTCCAAGGCCAGGAGGCAGGCGCTGCTCCAGGTCCTGTCGTAGCGGCTAACGCCCGCTCATGACCGGCTGATCGGCCAGGAGCGAGGCGGGCAGGGCGATCATCGCGGTCAGGCCACCGTACGGGGAGGATGTGAGGGTGACCTTGATGCGGTGCCTGGCCGCGAGCCTGCCCACCACGAACATGCCGAGCCGGTCGCTCTGCGCCAGGTCGAACTCCGGCATCTTGGCCAGCCTCTCGTTGAGCTCGTCCAGCTCGGCGCGGGGCAGGCCGAGGCCGCGGTCCTCGATCTCGATCATCAGACCGTGCGCCGTGGTCGCGCTGCGCACGTCCACCTTGGTCTGGGGCGGCGAGAAGAGCGTGGCGTTCTCGATCAGCTCGGCCACCAGGTGGGCCACGTCCGTGACCACCGCGCCGAGCAGCGCGACCGGCGGCGGCTGGAGGATCTCGACCCGCTCGTACTCCTCCACCTCCGCCACGGCGGCGCGCAGCACGTCGAGCATGGGCACCGGGTTGCGCCAGCCGCGGCCAGGAGCCTGGCCCGACAGGATGATGAGGCTCTCGGCGTGCCTGCGCATGCGGGTGGTGAGGTGGTCGAGCTTGAACAGGTCCGCCAGCTCCGCCGGCTCCTCCGTCGCCCGCTCCATGCTGTCGAGCTGGAGCAACTGCCGGTGGAGCAGCGACTGGTTGCGCCTGGCCAGGTTCACGAAGACCTGGCTGACGCCGTGCCGGAGCCTGGCCTGGCTCACCGCGGCCTCGACCGCCGTGGACTGCACGTCGTTGAACGCCTGGACGATGTCGCTGATCTCGGCGGTGCGGGTCTCGACCTCGACCGGGGCCACCTCTTCGACGGTGGGCGGGGCCACGTTCGTGCGCAGCCGCCTGACCAGGCCGGCCAGGCGCACCTCGGCCAGCTCCGTGGCGGCGTCGCGGAGCCCGGCCAGCTCGCCCACCAAGCGCTTGCGGAAGCGCAGCGAGAGCATGATCGAGGCGACGACGGCGATCAGGCCCAGCCCGCCCGCCACGCCGACCTTGACCAGCATGCCGATGGCCGTCGGCGTGACCCGCTTCACCAGGCTCTGCACGGCCACGGTCTGGTTGCGCTCGACCGCCGCCCACAGGTTCTGGCCGTCGATGGGCCAGGTGGCGGCCGTGGCGGGCAGGCCGTTCATGGCCGCCTGGCCGCGGATGGCGTCCTCGGCGTCCAGGAACTCCTTGTAGACCGGCGAGGCGACCAGCCGCTCGTACGGCCGGCGCAGGCCGGTGTCCAGGTGCGAGAGCGCCTGGGAGAGCAGCAGCCGCCTGGTGGCCACCAGGCCCGTGAACGCCTCGTGCTCACGGGCCTCCACCCGGCCCTTGGACAGCACGATCGAGACCAGGGCCCGCTCCCTGGACAGCATGTCCTTGGCCTCGCCCAGCATGGTCACGGCCCGAGCCTGCTTGTAGAGGGCCATTTCCGGCACCAGGACCATGGCGTCGTACAGGCGGAAGGACGCGTCCACGATCTGGCTGTAGGCGTCGATCACGTCGAGCGGCGCGGTGGTGGCGGCGTCCACGTCGCGGCGGACGTCCGCGAGATGGTCGAGCTTGGCGTTGAGAGCGGTGAGCTGCCCGGTCATCTCGGGCGGCAGGTCGCGCAGGGTCCTGGACAGCGCGCGGAACGTGGCCACGGCCTTGTCCGTGTCATCGCGCTGCTTGGCCACCTTGTCCGCGCCCTGGCCGGTGACCAGTAAATCCACGGACACGAGCCGCTCGTCCTGCAGCTCGACGTTGATCCGCTCCGACGGTTCGGCCAGTTTGGTCGCCAGGTCGTTGATGCCCAGCAGGCGCATACCGTCGCCGCCGGTCAGGCCGGCGGCGAACGCCCACAGGCCCACCAGGGAGACCAGGGGGACGAGCAGGAGAACGAGAAGCTTCACTGCGATGGGACGGCCACGCGTGGGGGGCATGCGACCTCCGGGTGCATGATGAGATCGCCTCGCAGATTACACCCCCTTTTGGAAGGATTTCTGTGCGTCTTCCGCGTTCTTTCTCCGGCTGGACGATGGCGGTCTTCGGCTTCCTCGCCTTCGTGCTCGGCCTGCTGGGGCTGATCTCGCCCGACACCTTGCTGGCCATGCTGGGTTTCGAGGTGGTCGACGTGCGGCCTGCCGGGGACTACACGCTCGTCTATATGGCCGCCTCCTCGATGGCGGCGGTGAACATGGGGGTTTATTACGTTTTCGCGGCTTCGGCGAATTACACGCCGTTCTTCCGCTGGACGGTGCCGTTCAGGCTCGTGACGTTCGCCGTCTTCACCACGCTGGTGCTGACCGGGGCGGCGCCGGGCGAGTTCTTCGGCGTCGGGCTCTGGGAGGGGTTGGGGGCGCTGATCACCGGCTTCGCGCTCTGGCGCGAGGGCAACCTGCTGCCCTCGCGCCAGTAGAGTCACGGCCTCGTGTCCTCGGAGCCGCGCGCGACGAGCCGGTCGCCGGGTGCGGGGCTGTGTTCCAGCCGCCGCTCCAGCTCTCGCTTCTCGTCCTCCAGCCGGGCCACTCGGCTGGAGGCCTCGGCCCTGGCGCCGCGTAGCGCGCGGCGGCGCCTGGCGGACCTTCGCGAGCCCGAGCCCATCAGCCAGAGTCCCAGCAGCAGGACGGCCGCGGCGGCCGCACCCGCGAGGAACATCTCCACCTGATTGGGCTCGAAGGTATATCCGAACAGGATGTACCTGGCGCTGTCCTCTGTCAGGACCAAGACGATCGCGCCGCCGGCGAGCAGGACCAAGATCAGTCCAAGCAGGATCATCCAACTCACCTCTTGTCGTCAGAGCCCGCTTCAACTTCCCCGGGACCGCCGGTGTATGCGCCATGATTGCGTTCATGCGGCCTGAACCGGGGCAGGTGCTCCACTTCTCCGAGGACCCGACGATCAAGCGGTTCGTCCCGCATGTGGCGCCGACGTCCAGCTTGACGGAGGCGTACGTGTGGGCGGTCGGTCACGACCGCTGCCCCGACTACTGGTTCCCGCGCGCGTGCCCGCGTGCCATGGCCTGGGTCGGGCCGCGCACCACCGAGGAGGACGCGGCCCGGATCGTCGGCGCGGGATGCGGCGAGCGGGTGCACGCTGTCGAGTACCGCTGGCTGCAGGCGCTCAAGGAGATGCGGCTGTTCGCCTACCGCCTCCCGGCGGAGCACTTCAAGCCCATCGGCGACCCGCCGACCGCCGTGGTGTCCACGGTCCCCGTGACGCCGCTTGGCCCGCCCGAGCGGGTCGGGGATCTGTTCGAGCTGCACGAAGGGGCGGGGATCCAGCTCAGGGTGCTGCCCAGCCTCTGGCCGTTCTGGGAAGAGGTGATCGCCAGCACGCTCGAGTTCAGCGGGATCAGGCTGCGGAACGCCCGTCGATGAGCGCCAGCAGGGTCTCCAGCGGCATCGAGCCCGGCGGCCGCTTCTCCTTGGCGAACCTGTTGGCCTCGCGCCGCAGCACCTCGTTGACCGGGGTGGGCACGCCGTGCAGGCGGCCGAGCAGCACGATCTCGCCGTTGAGGTAGTCGGCCTCGATCGAGCCGCTGCTCCTCGCCAGGCTCTGCCACGACGAGCCGCCGCCGCGGGCGATGCCGTCGATGGGCCGCACGTCCACCTTGCGGCCGCGTACTTCGGCCTCCTCCTCGGGCGTCGAGTACGCGATGCCGGCCTGGTCCAGCACGGCCCTGGCCTCGGCCCTGGCCCGCTCGACCACGTCCGCCATGCCGGGAACGTGGCCGAGGAGCGCCTCCACGGCGTTGCCCAGGTTGCTGATCAGCTTGCCGTGCTTCCAGCGCATGACGTCGGGCTGGGCCAGGCCCACGAGGCCGCGCTTGCTCAGGTCGTCGGCGATCCGCTGGGCGAGCTCGTCCACACCCTGGGGATAGCGCCCGACGTGCAGCATGCCGGAGTACGGGTGCGCGTGCGCAGCCACGACACCGGGCTCCAGGTGCTGCGAGGGCAGCCACACGCACATGCCGTAAACGCGCTCGAATCGCCGCAGAACAGTGCGCTCGTTGTCCACGCCGTTCTGGGCGCACACCACGGGCAGATCAGCCGGCCAGCCGTCGAGCGCGGCGATCGTGTCCTGCGACTTGGTGGCCACGACCAGTACGTCGTCGTCGCGCGCCGGCACGGGGCCGTCGGCGGCGGGGATGTCGAGGGTCTCGGATGCCTCGGGGGTGATCAGGCGCAGGCCGTCGCGCTTGAGCGCCTCGTAATGGGCGCCTCTCGCGATGAGGAGGACATCGTGCCCGCCCTGGTGGAGACGGGCGCCGATGGTGCCGCCGACTGCTCCTGCTCCGATCACTATGTAGCGCATTGTCCAAGGATGTCACTTTGCGAGCGCAACTTGGGTCTGCGCCGTCACGGCAGCCCCTCGCGCACGCTCGCGCATGATCGTCTTGAGCACGCGCCAGCCGTCGCGCACCGCGTGCAGGTTGCTCGCGCCGTGGATGCGGCAGCGCTCGTGGCTGGGGACCTCGCGGATGATGAGGCCGGCCTGGGCGGCGCGGACGTTCATCAGGGTCTCGATCTCGAAGCCGTCGCAGTTGAGCCCGAGGGCGTCGAGGTGGCAGGCCCAGAAGGCGTTGTAGCCGTAGCAGAGGTCGGTGTAGCGGGTGCCGTAGAGGAGGTTTGTCAGCCCGGTGAGGAACTTGTTGCCGAGTGAGCGGATCGGACTGAGGTCGTCCGAGCCGCCACCAGGAGCGTACCTGGAGCCCTTGGCGAAGTCGGCGCCGTTGATCAGCGTGGTGACGAACGAGTGGATCTCCCGGCCGTCGGTCGAGCCGTCGGCGTCGATCATGACGATGATGTCGCCCCGGGCGGCCTGGAAGCCCTCGATGAGGGCGTTGCCCTTGCCGCGCCGGGTCTGCACGACGACCCGGAGGTCGGGGCGCAGCCTGCGCGCGACGGCGACGGTGTCGTCGGTCGAGTTGCCGTCGACGAGGATCACCTCGTCGATCCAGTCGGGCAGCGTCGCGAAGACATGGGGGAGGTTCTCGGCCTCGTTCATCGCGGGGACGATGACGCTGACGCTCGCGGCGAAAGGCTGCTTGTTCATGTGCTAAAGGTCGCCCCGCACACATGCAAGTTACTTGACGGTTCCTTGCACTGGTCCGCTATTACAAGATCTCCGCCTCCGCGGCCCTCATAATGATCTCGTCAACGGTCTCCCGAGGTGTTTGCCGCGTGGTGTCGAGCCATAGTCCGATGCGCGGGGTTTCTGTGCGGAGCACTGCGTCTAGCTGGGCAATCGTCCATTCCTCGCCATATCCGACCTTGGGTCTGGATCTTTCTCGGTGATCGATTTCATCCGCGTTCGGCGCCAGGACGATTACCTGAAGGGGACGAGTGCGAATAAGTTTCGTAAACCGTTCCAAGTACTCGCCGATAATTATGTCCTGGACTATTGGTGTGAATCCGGCATCGAAATACATGTCCGCCGTGTTGGCCGCTATCCGGTAACGCAGCTCGAGCTGGCGGACGGCCTCGTCGGTGGGTTCGGGGGTCATCTCGGCGCGGCCGCCGACGACCATGCGCCGGAACATGTCGCCGCGCACGTGGGCGGAGCGCGGCAGCCGCTCGGCCAGGGCCTGCGCCACGGTGGACTTGCCGGCGGCCATGATGCCGGTGATCAGGACGACGCCGTTCACGCGCCCACCAGCTTCCGCACCCGGTCGGCGCCCACGGCCAGCAGCAGCGTGGGGAGCCTCGGGCCGGTGTCGCGGCCGACCAGGAGTTTGTAGAGCAGGGCGAAGAAGGCCCGCTGCGCCGCCTTCAGCTCGGGCGTCGCCTCGGCGTCCGCGGGCAGCCCGGCCTGGAGCTTCGGTACGCCGTACACCAGCGTTGTCAGGCCCGCCAGCGACCAGTCGTCCAGGCCGTCGGCCAGCAGCCGCAGCGACTCGCGCTCGCCGGCGCCGAGCGAGTCGAGCAGCTCCTCGTCGGGCGCGTCGCGCACGCGCGTGCGCTGGTCGGCGGGCACGTGGCCGTCGATCCAGCGCTGCGCCCTGTCCAGGCGGGGCCGGGCCTCGTCGAGCGTCTCGATCGCGTCGAGGTCGCGCAGGATGCGCAGGGTCTGGTCGGCGTCGCCGGTCGTGATGTCGGCGATGGAGGCCAGCGTGCGGTAGGGGATCGGGTGCGGGGTCGCCTGGAGCGGGCCCCCGGCCGTGCTCACGGCCCGGTTGTACGCGGCCAGCTCGGCGGGCTGGGCCCGGCCTTCCGCGACCTTGCGGCCCAGGGCGTCCCACTCGTCGTAGAGCCGCTGGATCTCCTGGTCGAAGGCGATCTTGAAGGACTGGGCCGGCTTGCGGCGGGCGTACAGCCAGCGCAGCACCGGCGCCTCCATGATCTCCAGGGCCTCGGCGGGGGTCGGCACGTCGCCCTTGGAGCTGCTCATCTTGGCCATGCCGGTGATGCCGACGAACGCGTACATGGGGCCGATCGGCTGCCGCCCGCCGAACACCTCGCCCACGATCTGGCCGCCGACGATCCACGCCGAGCCGGGAGAGTGGTGATCGACCCCGGACGGCTCGAAGACCACGCCCTCGTGGGCCCAGCGCATCGGCCAGTCGACCTTCCACACCAGCTTGCCGCGGTCGTGCTCGGCCAGCCGCACGGTCTCGCCGAAGCCGCACTCGCACGTGTAGGCCAGCTCGGTCGTCTCGTCGTCGTAGGCGGTGACCGTCGTCAGGTCGCGCTCGCACAGGTCGCAGTACGGCTTGTACGGGAAGTAGTCCTCCACCTGCTTCGAGCGGTAGCGCGACAGCACAGCGTCGATCCTGGCGCGCTCGCGCACGGCCCGCAGGATCTGCTCGCGGTAGGCGCCCTTCGTGTACTGCTCGGTCTGGCTGATGCCGTGGTATTCGACGCCCAGCTGCCCGAGGGCCTCGATCATGGGGGCCTTGAAGTGCTCGGCCCAGTTTCCGTACGCGCTGCCCGGAGGCGCGGGCACCGACGTCAGCGGCTTGCCGATGTGCTCCGCCCAGGAGGGGTCGATGCCGGCGGGCACCCTGCGGAAACGGTCGTAGTCGTCCCAGGACAGCAGGTGCACGCACTCGACGCCGCGCCGCCGGATCTCGTCGGCGACCAGGTGGGGGGTCATGACCTCGCGCAGGTTGCCCAGGTGGATCGGGCCCGACGGGCTCAAGCCCGAGGCGCACACGACCGGTTTGCCGGGCGCGCGACGCTCCGCCTCGGAGATGACCTCGTCCGCGAACCTGGAGACCCAGTCGGTCTCGCCACTATCCACCATCGTGCCATTCTTGCGGCTCGCTCCTGCACAAGCCAACGAGTTCGGACGTCCCGCCCTCCGCGCCGCCGCGCGTCGGTGCGGCGCCCGCACCGACGGGTGGCGGGCGCCGCGGATCGGCTGGGGAACCCGTCAGAGGGTCGACGCGTGCGGGTCCCAGTCTGCCGGGAGGGGCTCCGGCGAGGTGGTGGTGGACATAATGGGCCGGAACTCCGAGCGCTCGCCCGACTCCGAGATGGCGGACATGAGCTCCAGCACGTGGAAGGCCAGCTCGCCCGAGGCGCGGTGCGGTGTGCCCGACCGGAGCGACCTGGCCAGGTCGAGCACGCCGATGCCGCGCCCGGCCGTGGTGCCGGAGACCGGCAGCTCGCGCCAGTCCGTGTCGTGCAGCCCTCGGGCCAGCAGGGGGCCCTCGAAGGTGTTGGGGTCCGGGAGCGACAGGGCGCCCTCGGAGCCGATGACCTCGATCACCCGGCGGTTGATCGGCGAGTCGAAGCTGAAGGTGGCGGCGGCGGTGGCCGTCCCGGGGAAGTCGAGCAGCGCGTTGACGTGCGTCGGCACGTCCACCGGGAAGACCTTGCCCTCCTTGGGCCCCGAGCCGACGACGCGGTGCACGCGCGCCCTGCGCGTGCCGGCCGCCACCCGGGTGACGGGGCCGAGCAGGGACACCAGGGCGGTCAGGTAGTACGGGCCCAGGTCGAAGAGCGGGCCGCCGCCCGGCTGGTAGAAGAACTCGGGGTTGGGATGCCAGGACTCGGGCCCGAGGCTCTGCGTGGCCGCCGTGACGGCGACCGGCTCGCCGATGAGGCCGGAGCGCAGGGCGTGCAGGGCCGACTGGAGCCCTGCTCCTAAGAAGGTGTCGGGCGCGCCGCCCACCCGCAGGCCGAGGTTGGCGGCCTCGGTCACGATCTTGGTTGCCTCGTCCACGTTCATGGCCAGCGGCTTCTCGCCGTACACGTGCTTGCCGGCGCGCAGCGACTCCAGCGCGACGGCCGCGTGCGCGGACGGGATGGTGAGGTTGATGACGATCTCGACCTCGGGCACCGCCAGGACGGTGCCGAGGGCGCCCGACACGGGCACGCCGTGCTCGGCCGCGACCGCGGCGGCCCGCTCGGTGTCGATGTCCGCGACGCCGAGCACGCGTACGTCGGGGAAGGCTGTGAGGTTGCGAAGGTACTGGCCACTGATGTTCCCGGCGCCGGCCAGGGCGACGCCGACGGGGCCGTTGCTCAAGAGCTCTCCAGGGAGGTGAGGTAGGCGTGGCTGTCCGCGAGAGCGGCGAAAATGTCGGTCGCGCACTCGTCGAGCTCGACGATGCGCCAGGCGTCGGGGGCGGCGGCGAGGATCTCGGGCACGGTCATGACGCCCCTGCCCACCGCGGTGTGCGGCTCGCCCTTGACCACCGGCCCGTCCTTGACGTGCAGCGCCAGTACGCGCTCCCCCAAGCGGCCGAGCAGGGCGGGCACGTCGGCGCCGCCCACCGCCGCCCAGTACGTGTCGATCTCCAGGAAGACCTCGGGAGCGAGCAGGTCGGCCAGCGCCTCGAGGGCGGGCCGGCCGTCGATCTCCGGCTCGATCTCCCACCAGTGGTTGTGGTAACCGAGCCGCATCCCGTGCCGCGCCGCCTGCTCGGCCAGGCCGTTCAGCAGGTCGGCCGTGCGCGAGAGGCCGTCGCGCGTGGTGAACTCCTCGTGCGCGATGCCGCCGGGGATGATCACCAGGTCGGTGCCGATCGTGGCGATGGCGTCGAAGACCTCGGCGGGCTCCTTGCTCAGCAGCGCGTACGCGTGCGTGCTCGACACGCTGAGCCCCAGGTCGTCGACCACCTCGCGGAAGCCCTTGGGATCGGCCGTGGGATCGTAGGGCTCCACGGACTGGTAGCCGATCTCCGCGATCTGGCTCAGCACCGTGTCGCGGTCGGCCGCCAGTGCCTCCCTGACGGTGTAGAGCTGGACACTGATGGGTTTCGTCATCCGCGTACCCCCAGGAGGTGCTCGAGTGCGAGCTGGTTGAGCCGGGTGAAGTGGAAGCCACGGGCGGCCGCCACCTCCGGGTCGAAGTCGTCCTTGGCCAGCTCGGCCCAGGTCTCGCCCGGCGCCAGCGTAGGCTGCGCGAGCTCGTCCACGCGGGAGGCACGCAGGGCCTCCTGCACCTCGGGGTCGGCGCGGAAGACCCGCGACTTCTCCTTGAGGATCAGGTAGGTGCGCATGTTCGCCGCGGCCGAGTCCCACACGTCATCGGGGTCATCGGTACGCAGCGGCTTGTAGTCGAAGACGAGCGGGCCGTCGTAGCCATGGGACTCCAGCAGGTCCACCAGGAAGAACGCGCTCTTCACATCGCCGTGTCCGAAGATCAGGTCCTGGTCGTACTTCGGGCCGTGCTGGCCGTTGAGGTCGATGTGGAAGAGCTTGCCGTGCCACAGTGCCTGGGCGATGCCGTGCACGAAGTTGAGCCCGGCCATCTGCTCATGGCCGACCTCGGGGTTGACGCCCACCCTCTCGGGGTGCTCCAGCTCGTTGATCAGAGCCAGGGCGTGGCCGATCGTGGGCAGGAGGATGTCGCCGCGGGGCTCGTTCGGCTTGGGCTCGATGGCGAAGCGGATGTCGTAGCCCTTGTCGATGACGTACTGGCAGAGGAGGTCCAGGGCCTCCTTGTAGCGGTCCATCGCGGCCTTGACGTCCTTGGCGGCGTCGGACTCGGCGCCCTCGCGCCCGCCCCAGCACACGTACGTCTTCGCGCCGAGCGAGGCGGCCAGGTCGAGGTTGCGCATGACCTTGCGCAGGGCGTAGCGGCGCACGTCGCGGTCGTTGCTGGTGAAGGCGCCGTCTTTGAACACCGGGTGGGTGAACAGGTTCGTGGTGGCCGCAGGGACCTTCATGCCGGTCTCGTCCAGGGCCTTCCTGAAGGCGGCGATGGCCTTGTCCCGGTCGGGCTCGACGGCGAGCAGGTCGTCGTCGTGGAAGCTGACGCCGTGGGCACCCAGCTGGGCCAGGCGGTGCACGGTCTCCACCGGGTCGAGAGCGGGGCGGGAGGCGTCGCCGAACGGGTCGCGCGCCTGCCAGCCGACCGTCCACAGGCCGAAGGTGAAGCGGTCGTCAGGGGTCGGGGTGAATGCTGACATTCGGGTGCGCTCCTCAGGATTAGTCCATAATCTGTACATAATCCTGAGGAGGTGGGCATGGCGGCGTCAAGAGGGGTCCGGCATGATTCCATGCGCGCCCGTAACCTGGCCGTGGTACTGGGCGCCATCCACCGATCAGGACCGCACACCAGGGCGGCGCTCGCTGAGCTGACGGGGCTCACCAAGACCACCGTGTCCAGCCTGGTCTCCGACCTGCTGGAGGCGGGGGTGGTGACCGAGAACGGGGCAGTGCGAGGCGGCGAGCGGGGGCGGCCGGGGGTGGCGGTGAGCCTGAGCGGGCACCGGGTGGCCACGCTGGGGCTGGAGATCAACATCGACTACCTGGCCGCGTGCGTCGTCGATCTCACCCGGGCCGTGCGGCTGCGCCGTACGCGGCGGGCCGACAACCGCAATTCCGACCCGGCGGACATCCTCGAGAGCCTGCGCGACCTCGTGAAGGAGACGACGGCCGAGGCCGAGCAGGCCGGGCTGCGGATCATCGGCGCGGCGCTCGCGGTGCCCGGCACGGTCGAGGGCGAGGTGCTGCGTAACGCGCCGCACCTCGGCTGGCGGGACGTACGCGTGCCGGACCTGGTCGGCCTGCCGTTCGCGATCGACAACGAGGCGAACCTGGCGGCGCTCGGCGAGCTCTGGTTCGGCTCGCGGGCGACGGACTTCCTCTACGTGTCCGGCGAGATCGGCATCGGGGCCGGGCTCGTGGTGGGCGGGACGGTGTTCAGGGGCACGTTCGGGCTGGCGGGCGAGCTGGGCCACGTCGTCGTCGTGCCCGACGGGCCGGCGTGCCGGTGCGGCGGCCGGGGCTGCCTGGAGGTGTACGCCGGGCAGGACGCCCTGCTCGGCGCGCTGTCCTCGGTCACCTCACTGGTCGAGCGGCTGGAGTCGGGTGACCGGCGGGCGCTGGAGGCGTGCGAGCGGGCCGGGCACGCCCTCGGGGTGGCACTCACCTCGGCCGTCCACCTCCTCGACCCCGGCAGGATCGTGCTGGGCGGGATCTACGCGCCGCTGTTCCCATGGCTCGAAGGGCCGGTGGCGGAGGGGCTGGGGGCCCGGCTGGGGCAGATGCGCGGCACGCCGCCCGCCCTGGTGGTGTCGGAGATCGGCGCGGACGCGGCCGTGCTGGGTGCGGCGGGGCTGATCATCCAGCAGGTCATCGCCGAGCCCGCCCAGATCCTCGGCCTCTAGGCCCGGCCTGCCTGGTGGACGGAGCCCCGCCGGCTGCCCCGTCTCTAGCCGTCGGCGGCCGCCTCCAGCCCCTGGACGTCGATCTTCCGCATGCCGAGCATGGCCTGCATGGCCCGCTGGGCCCTGGCCGGGTCGGGGTCAGTGAGCAGCTCCTGGAGCCGGTGCGGGATGATCTGCCAGGACAGGCCGTACTTGTCCTTCAGCCAGCCGCACTGTGACTCCTCCCCGCCCTCGGTGAGCTTCGCCCACAGCTCGTCGACCTCCTCCTGCGAGTCGCAGTCGACGTAGAGCGAGATGGCCTCGGTGAACTTGAACTGCGGCCCGCCGTTCAGCGCGACGAACCCCTGCCCGGCCAGCTCGAACGTGACGACCATGGCCGTCCCGGCGGGGCCGGGCCCAGCCTCGCCGTAGCGCTGGACGCCCAGGATGCGGGAGTCCTTGAAGAGCGAGGTGTAGAACGCGGCGGCCTCCTCGGCCTGGTTGTCGAACCAGAGGTACGTGGTGATCTTCTGCATGGCGTTTCCTCCCTACGAGTACTTTCACCAACGCGTCGAACTCGCCCGGACCGGATCGACAGACCAGACATCGGATTTTCATCTTTTTTGGCGGGCGTGCTCCTGCTCGTAGGCTGGAAGAGGAGCAGCACGCGCACCCGGGGGGTGAGCCTGATGAGGCTTCACAACGTGTGTTCCGCGGCCACCGCGACGGCCGCGATGACGGCCGCGCTCGTCGCCGGCGCACCGGGGGAAGCGGGGCAGTGCACCCCTCCGCCGCTGCCCGGCAAGGTGGTGGAGGTGAAGCTGACCGACAGGGCCTCGGGGCCGATGGGTCTGACGGTGACCCCGGCCAAGGTTCCGGGGGGCACCGTGTCGTTCCGTGCGTCCAACACGGGCACCCTGGTTCACGAACTGGTCGTGTTGCCGCTCGCGAACGGGCAGGTCGTCGGGAAGCAGCCGGTGGGGTCCGATGCTCGCGTGAGCGAGACGGGCATGCTCGGTGAGGCGTCGCGCGACTGCGGAGGGGGCGAGGGCGATGGCATCGCGCCTGGCTCCATGGGCTGGGTGACGCTGAAGCTGAACCCCGGACGGTACGAGCTGCTGTGTAACTTTCCCGGGCATTACGCCTCGGGCATGCACGCGTCGTTCGACGTCACCAAGTGATGCGTGACCGGCCCTGACGCGTCACAGCAGTTCGGCGTCGTGCACCAGGATGGCGGCCTGGACGCGGTTGGCCAGGCCGAGCTTGGCCAGCACGCTGCTCACATGCGCCTTCACCGTGGCCTCCGACAGCGCCAGCTCACGGCCGATCTCGGCGTTGGACAGCCCGCGGGCCAGCGCGCGTACGACGTCCTCCTCGCGGCCGGTCAGCGCGGCCAGCTTGCGGCGGGCGGCCTCGGCGCGTGACGGCACCCGTTCGACGAAGGCGCCGATCAACCGCTTGGTGACCGTGGGGGACAGCATGGCCTGGCCCGCCGCCACCGTACGGACCCCGGCCACCAGCTCCCTGGGCCGGGTGTCCTTGAGCAGGAAACCCACCGCGCCCAAGCGGAGCGCCTCATGGACGTACTCGTCCAGATCGAACGTGGTCAGCATGATCACCTTCGGCGCGTCCGGATCGGCCAGGATGCGGCGGGCGGCGTCCAGCCCGTCCGAGCCGGGCATCCGCACGTCCATCAGCACCACATGCGGCCGGAGCCGGGCCACGGCGCTCACGGCCTCGTCTCCGTCGCGCGCCTCGCCGACCACGACGATGTCGCCGGAGCTCTCCAGGATCATGCGCAGCCCAGACCGCACCAGCGCCTCGTCGTCGACCACCAGGACCCGGATCATGCCGACGGGATCCTGGCCAGGACGCGGAACCCGGCACCCGGCACCGGAGCGGCGTCCAGCGAGCCGCCGGCCAGCTCCACGCGCTCCCGGAGGCCGAGCAGCCCCCAGCCGGAGCCGGGCAGCGCTTCGCCGCCGTCGGCCGGCCGGTCGTTGCGCACCTCCACTTCGACCTTCGCGGGCAGGTAGCGGATGAACACTTCAGCGGGGGCCCGGCCCGCGTGCTTGTGCACATTGGTGAGCGCCTCCTGGACCACGCGGTAGGCGGTCCGCTCGACGGTCTCGCCCACCGGCCTGGCCTCGCCCTCGTCGTGCCGGGTCACCGGGGTGCCCAGCGAGCGCGTCTGGTCCAGCAGCCGGTCCAGGTCGGCCAGCGTCGGCTGCGGGCTCAGCGCCTCCGTCCCGGCATCCTGTGCATCCCGGGTGCGCAGGATGCCCAGGACGTCACGCAGGTCGGCCAGCGCCTCCCGTCCGATGTCCCCGATCAGCGTGGCCGTCTCGGCCGTGCCCTCGTCGTCCGTCCTCAGTTCCAGTGCTCCGGCGTGCAGGACGATCAGCGAGACGCGGTGCGCCACGACGTCGTGCATCTCCCTGGCGATACGCGCGCGCTCCTGCGTCCTGGCCTGCTCGGCGCGCATCACCTGCTCGCGCTCGAGCTGCTCCACCCGTTCGCGTTTGGCCCGCACCCACAGCCCGGCCAGCAGCGGCAGCGCGACGACCAGAGCCGCCCACATCAGGGCGTTGGGCAGGGTCCCGCCCACCAGCGCACGGTATCCGCCGGCCGCGGCGGACACCCCGGTGGCCCCGGCGCAGGCGAGCACGGCCAGCGCGAGAAAGCGCCGCGGCCGCCCCCGCGCCCCCGCGTAGTAGGAGGCCGCGAACAGCGCGGGCCACATCATCAACCAGACGTAGGCCACGGCGCCCACCACCGCCAACGGCCAGAACCAGCGGCGCGCCAGCGCCGCTGCGGCTCCAGCCGCGAGCGCCACCGGCATCAGCACGGGTGCGGCGAGCGTCGACGCGACGCCGACCTGCCCGAGAACCGACATCATCGACAGGGCGAACACCGCCACTCCGAGCAGCCACGGGGCGTGGCGATCGATGAGCCGCAGGCCGTTTGTCATTGTCACAGGCTATGCCGACGGCCGGGGCGGGCATCCCCTACGAAAGTCGGGGGTGGCGATCGACGTTCGCCGCGGGCCAGGCGGCAGCGACCGGGTCCAGAGTGAACCGCATGCTGAAAGCGATCATTGCCCTTTCCCTGGCGGCCGTGCCCGGCGCCGCCGTCGGTGATGCCAGACCGCACCTGCCCGCGCCCACCGGCGAGCAGCCGGTCGGCCAGACCACCCTGCACCTGGTCAACTCCAGCCGTCCCGACCCGTGGAACCCCGAGGCGGACAAGCGCGAGCTGCTGGTGTCGCTCTGGTACCCGGCCAGGAAGGCCACCGGCAAGGCCGCGCCGTACCTGACACCGGCCGAGTCCGCGCTGATCTTGAAGGACCTGCCGGTCGAGCAGAAGGAGATCCTCGCCTCCACCAGGACCTACGCCAAGGTACGCGCGCCGATCACCAAGGGCCGCCACCCCCTGGTCGTCATGTCACCCGGCTTCTCCTGGCCGAGGGCCACGCTGACCTCGCTCGCCGAGGACTTCGCCAGCCGCGGCTACCTCGTCGCCGCGATCGAGCACACCTACGAGTCCGTCGCCACCACCTTCCCCGACGGGCGCACCACCACCTGCCTGGCCTGTGTCAAGGGCCAGGACCAGGCCAAGGTCGCCGCGGTCCGCGTGGCCGACGTCCGCTTCACGCTGAACCAGCTGACCAAGGGCCGCTGGGGCAAGGCCATCGACCCGTCGCGGATCGCCATGGTGGGCTACTCGGCGGGCGGCAACAGCACGGCACACGCCCTGCAGGCGGACAAGCGCCTCAAGGCAGGCGTCAACCTGGATGGCACCTTCAAGCCATACGCGCCCGCGTTGAAGCAGCCCTTCCTCCTCGTCGGCAATCCGACATCGCACGAGCCGACGGGCAAGGACGAGAGCTGGCCGCAGTCGTGGGCCAACCTCGCCGGGTGGAAGCGCTGGCTGACCTTCGCGGGGAGCAACCACGCCTCGTTCGGTGACTACGGCGTGCTCCAGCCACAGCTCGGGTTGCCGGGAGCCGAGCTCGACGGGGTGCGCGGAGTGGAGCTCACCCGCAAGTACGTCGGCGCCTTCCTGGACCTGCACCTGCTGGGCCGCAAGACGTCGGTGCTCGACCAGCCGGACGACCCGGAGGTACGCCGCTGGCCGTGACGGGGCGGCCGAGCTGCTTCCAGGCCGCCCTCCTGGCTGTGAGCCCCGGGGTGCAGGTTCCTGCACCCCGGCATGCAACTTCTCCGTCTCCCGCGCCCGAGGCTGAGGCCGACATGCTGAACGCATGGACCGATTCGACGTCATCGACACCTGCACCCGCCTGGCCTGGCACGCCGACCAGCGGGAATGGGAGCAACTGGCCGAGGTGTTCGCCGACAAGGTGAGGCTGGACTACACCAGCCTCAACGGCGGCGAGCCCATCACCCTCACCCCAGCCCAGATCATCGACGGCTGGCAGCCCGCGCTCGGCGCCTACACGGCAACCCAGCACCTGGTCGGCAACCACCTGGTCACCCTCGACGGCGACACCGCGGTGTGCACCGCCTCCGTCCAGGCCACCCACCGCAAGAGCGACGACACCTTGTGGACGCTGGGCGGCACCTACCGCTTCGACCTGGTACGCGCCGGGGACGGCTGGCGGATCAGCGGCGTGGTGATGACCGCCCTCTGGAGCGACGGCACCCGATGAGGTCGCTCGACATCACCGACGGATTGCTCACCAAAGCCACCTTGGAGTACGCATGAACAAGATCACCTTTGACAGTGACGGCGTGACTTTGACCGGCAACCTGTTCCTGCCCGAGGGCGTGGAGCAGGCGCCTGGCGTGGTCGTGGCGGGCACCTGGACCAGCGTCAAGGAGCTGATGGCCGACCGCTACGCCCAGCGCCTGGCCGAACGCGGGTATGCGGCCCTGTCCTTCGACTTCACCGGCTTCGGCGAGTCCGGCGGCGAGCCGCGCGACGTGGAGAACCCGGCGCGCAAGGTCCGCGACATCCACCATGCCCTCAGCTTCCTGGCCACCCATCCGGCGGTGGAGGGCGACCGGCTGGGCGCGCTGGGCATCTGCGCGGCCGCGATGTACATGGCCGACAACGCCGCCCACGACCCCCGGGTGAAGTCCCTGGCTCTGGTCGCCCCGTGGCTGCACGACGCCGCCATCTGCGAGCAGGCGTACGGCGGCGCGCAGGCGGTGGCCGAGAAGATCAAGATCGGGCGCGAGGCCAGGTCGCGGTATGACGAGACCGGCGAGATCGACTACGTCCCCGTCGTCAGCGCCACCGACGCACGCGCGGCCATGCCGTACGACATCGACTTCTACCTCAACCCCGCCCGCGGCGGCATCCCCGCCTGGCCCAACCGGTTCGCCGTCATGGCCTGGCCCGACTGGCTCACCTACGACTCCATCGCCCTCGCCCCGCAGATCACCCAGCCCACCCTGCTCGTGCACAGCGAAGACGCAGCCATCCCCGACGGCGCCCGCCGCTTCCACGCCGGGCTGGCCGGACCCAAGGACATCTACTGGAGCCAGGGCACCCAGTTCGACTTCTACGACACCGAACCCCAGGTCACCGTCGCCGTCGACACCGTGGCCGCGCACTTCGGCAGGACGCTGCGATGATCCTCGTCACCGGAGCCACCGGAAACGTCGGCGGCGAGGTCGTGCACGCGCTCGCCCGCGCCGGACAGCCCGTGCGCGCGCTGGTCCGCGAACCCGCCGACCTGCCGGTCGAGCAGGCCGTCGGCGACCTGGACCAGCCGGGCTCGCTCGCCGCCGCCCTCGACGGCATCCGCGGAGTGTTCCTGCTGCCCGGCTACCGCGACATGCCAGGCCTGCTCGCCCAGCTGCGGCAGGCCGGGGTGGAACGGGTGGTGCTGCTGTCCAGCCTGGCCACGGTGTCCACGGACACCCGCAACGCCGTCTCGCAGTACATGATCCGCTCGGAGACGGCAGTGCGCGAGTCCGGGCTGGACTGGACGTTCCTGCGGCCCAACGCGTTCATGTCCAACGCGCTGCGCTGGCTGCCGCAGCTGCGCGCGGGCGATGTCGTCGCGGACGCCTTCGGTGACGTGCCGATCGCCTCCGTCGACCCCTACGACATCGCCGCCGTGGCCGTCCGCGCCCTGCTCGATCCCGGCCACGAGGGACGCATCTACCCGCTCAGCGGGCCTGAACGGCTGCTACCGGCGCAGCGGCTGGCCGTACTGGCCGACGTGCTCGGCCGTGACCTGCGCTTCCACGCCTTGTCGGATGAGGAGGCCAGGGCCGACATGGTCGGCCGGGTGCCGGAGGAGTACATCCGAGCCTTCTTCAGCTTCTACAGCGACAGGACCTTGGACGAGTCCCAGATCTATCCCACCGTGGAGAAGGTGACCGGGACACCGCCGCGCACCTTCCGCCAGTGGGCCCTCGCCCATCGCGCGGCCTTCGCCAGGGACGCAGGCCCGGCATAGAACGCTGCTGGTACGGCAGGCATCGAGCGGGTCTGCTAGGTTCCATTCCGGATGTTCTGCTTCCGGATTGCGGGGGATAGGGTGAAGCCCGACACAAGCCCCACGGCACGGGCGTTGCTGGCCCTCGAGCTCGTCCAGGGCACCCCGGGCATCACCGCGGACCGGCTCGCCGACAAGCTCGGCGTCTCGGAACGGGCCGCCCGGCGGTACGTCGAGATCCTCCGTGAGGCCGGCATCCCGATCGAGTCCGTCCGAGGGCCCTACGGCGGTTACCGCCTCGGCCGCGGCCTGCGGCTGCCACCCTTGATGTTCAGCGCCGCCGAGGCCCTCGGCCTGGTCATGGCGGTGCTCGACGGCCACCACCAGGCCGGCGATCCCACCGACCTGGTCGGCAGCGCACTCGGCAAGATCGTTCGGGCACTTCCTGAGCCGGTGGCCGCCCAGGTCGAGGCCGTCCGCCGGACCACGGCGCCCGCCCCCGACCGCGCCGCCGCCCGGCCTGACCCCGACACCACGAACGCCCTCGTACAGGCCTGCTCGAACCACCGGCGGGTGCGGCTCGACTACCGCTCCGAGGCCGGGTCCGAGTGGGTCATCGAGGCCGAACCGTGGGCCGTCGTCGTCCGCCACGGCCGGTGGTACCTGCTGTGCCGGAACCACACCGCGGACGCCCGCCGTGCCTACCGGATCGACCGGGTCCGCGGAGTGGAGGTGCTCGACGACACCTTCAACCCACCCGCCGACCTCGATCCGGTCGCCACGCTCGAGGAGCATCTCGCCGTCGGATGGGAGTACGACGTCGAGGTCGTCATCGACGCCCCCGTCGACGCCGTGGCCCGTTGCCTGCCTCGCGCCCTCGGACGGCTCCAGCCGCTCGATACCGGGACCACCCGCCTGGTCGGCAGCACCGGCAATCCGGTGTGGTACGCCGAGCAACTCGCCGCGATCCGGGCGCCGTACCGGATCGTGAAGTGCCCCGAGCTCCGGCAGGCCGCACGCGTCCTCGGGCAGCGGCTGCTGGCGGCCGCTGCAGAAGAAACGGGGTAGGCCGCGGCTGGACCCTCAACGGAAGCCGCGGAAAACCCCGTCGGCGTCGGCGTTGTCGGCGAACTCGAAGAAGTCCATGTTGGCGATGGAGAGATTGCTGTGGATATCGGGAAGTTCGGCCGGGATGACGCGGAACGCCCGGCCGCGCTCCTCCACGAGGTCGACGACCAGCACCGGCATCTCCGCCGACTCGAGGGCGGCGCTGTCGACGACGACGAGGATCGGGTCGGTGTAGCCGCTCGGCAACAGCCCGAGGAGCTGATCGGGCGTGAGGTCCGCGTGGGTGGCGTCGTCGACGACCGCCACCTCGTCCTGGAACTCCTCGACGAAGCTCTCCTCGCCCGTCACACCGAGCGCCGCCCTGACGGCCTGCCACGCGTCGGGATCGGAGAATCCGGTGCGGACCACGAGCAGGGCGTCTGCCTCCGGCAGCATGGTCACTGGCACTTGCCCTTGAGCCAGGCGCTGAACTGGGGCGTGTAGTCGGTGGCCACCCGCTTGGCGCCGCTCTCGAGCGCCGCCTTCCACGCGTTCTCGTTCAGCGTCCACGAGGGAGGCGGCTCCTCCCACTTGGTGACCTCCGGCCAGATGGGCCCGCCACTCAGCACCTGCGTCATGCCGGCGGCGCTCACCCGTGTCTTGAGCTCGGCGGCGAGCCCGCTGTCGTGGGAGTACAGGATGATCTCCTGCGACCGGTGGTTCTCCTTGACGGGGTCGAGCACCTCGGCCCAGGCCCGCGACTTGATCGTGGCGTTGGAGCTGAGCAGCGACTGCCGGGCCTCCGGCTTGATCTCGACCAGACCGACCATGCCGGCGGTCTTCATCGCGGCCAGCCAGGTGTTGTGCCACATGACGGCCTTGGTGCCGTCCTTGGTGAGCTGCAGATCAGCCTCGACACCCGACGCGCCCCAGGACTTGTATTTCCGGATGGCCGTGGGGTTGTTCGGCTGGCGTACCTGATCCCTCTCCCAGGCGTTGGCGCCGGTGGGGTAGCCGCCGTGCCCGAAGATCTGCGGGCACGCAGGCAGCGCGGCGGACGGAGAGGTGAGTAATGAGGCCAGCATCAATGCGGCGAGGGGGGCTGCCAAGACTCACACCTTTCGATCTTGTCGTCGCCCGCACTCTGCCATATCCGGCGGGATCGCCGCCGGGGGATGCTGCTTTACTTCGGGAAACCGCCGGTCCTGCTCCAGCGCAGCGTGGATGACCCGTTTCTGAAGGTGATCTCCTTCCCGTCGTCGCGCGCCGAGATCCGCTCCCAGCCGTCGAAGCTTCTCGTCAGGTGGTGGTCCCACGTGCGCAGGCTGCCCACGCCCACGGCCGCGATGGACTCCTGTGGCGGTTCGCCGTCCGAACAGTAGACGCCGAAGTCCGCCGTGGCCGTGACGGTTTCGGCGAAGGCCCGCAGTTCGATCCCCTGGCACGCTTCGGTCGTCGTGCCGTAGATCAGGCGCGGCCTCGTCCATCCGCCGGCCTGCGGGCTGAAGTGCTGTTCGTAGAGGCCCTTGCCGCGCCGATAGTGCATGGCCACCCGCCGCCCGTCGTCCAGCTCGACCATGGCGTTGTACGGGTCTCCTGTGCCGTTCCAAGAAATGTCGCTCTTGCGTAGTTCGTAGGAATAGTCCTTCGACGCCTTCGCAGGAGTGGTGGTGGTCGGTTCGGGCGCCGATGGGGCAGGACTCGCCCGCGTGATCGCCGGTTCTTGACCGCCGCACGCCGCCACCGTCACGAACAGCAGCATTCCGGCCAGCGCCTGCGGATGCTTCATACGCATACGTAGCCTCCCGTTGTCGTCTGACATGATCTCAGCGGCTTCGGTCGCGGGGCGCGCGCCCGGCGGGAAACGCTCGGGAAACGCGGCTTTGCGTTGGGTGGCCTCGCATCCGCACGAGGCAAGGAGCCTGGCATGACCCTGACCGACGATCTCCCCTTCGCCCTCACCTTCGACTACACCGGCATGAACGTCTACGTCACCGGCGGCGCTCCAAGGCGATAGCCGGGGGCGACCGGTAAGGCCTGATCGGCTCCTCCAGCCCGCCTGGCAAGCGGCCCGGACATCGTCCGGTGTGCAGCGCGAACCGGGTGGGCGAGCACACCGGCGCGGCCGAATAGCCGTTGGTGAACCGCACGCTCCTCCGGCGAGCGCGTCTCTTCTGCTTACCCCTCTCATGTGCTGCCCTTTCCGAAATTTCTGCGTCAAGGGCCTGAGTGTTGCGGAGCCGCTGCTGTTATCGGCCGTCCGTCGGCTCGGCTGCGTTGAACGCGCGCCGGTATGCCGAGGGCGATGTGCGCATCGCCTTGACGAAATGGGAACGGTATGTGATCGGGCTTTTGAAGCCCACGGTGCGGGCGATCTCCTCCACCGGCGTGGTGGTCTTCTCCAGCAGCGGCAGGCTGGCCTGGATGCGCTGGTTGATCAGCCACCGGGTGGGGCTGGTCCCGGTGCGTCGCGCGAAGTGACGCAGGTAGGTACGGGTGGACATGTGCGCGCGGCGTGCCAGGGTGTCGATGCTGATTTCCAGCCGCAGGTTGGCCAGTGCCCACGTCATGGTCTGGGAGACCTGGTCGTCGTCGAGGTCGTCGGGCACCGGTGTCTCGATGAACTGCGCCTGACCGCCGTCGCGGTGCGGTGGGATGACGAGCCGCCGGGCCACCGTGTTGGCCACGCTCGGCCCGTGGTCGCGACGTACCAGGTGCAGGCACAGATCCAGCCCCGCCGCGCTACCGGCACTGGTGAGCACCGCCCCGTCGTCGATGTAGAGCACGTCGGGGTTCACCCGCACGAGCGGAAAACGGCGGCGTAGCAGGTCGGCGTACTGCCAGTGGGTGGTCGCCGGGCGGTGGTCCAGCAGGCCGGCGGCGGCCAGCGCGAACGCGCCCGAGCAGATGGAGACGACGCGCGCGCCCCGGTCGTGGGCCAGCCGCAGCGCGGCGACCAGCTGGGGGGAGCACGCGCCCCGCACGTCGGGGACACCGGGCACGATCACTGTCTGGGCCGAGGCGAAGACATCCAGGCCGTACGGCGTGTCGACGGTCGCGCCACCCACGATGCGCAGCGGACCCGGGCGCTCGGCGCACACCTTCAGGTCGTACCAGGGCACGTCCAGCTCCGGCCGCGGCAGCCCGAAGACCTCGGTGACGATCCCGGTCTCGAAGGGCGACATGCCCTCATACGCGAGCACCGCGACCGTCCGGCGGCCGTTCCCGGGAATCTGCATGGCGAGATCCTATCGATCAGCGACATTCATGCCACTGTTGCACAACGGCGTCGCTCCACGACCATCGACGTCATGTCCGCTGTTCTCTTCACCGCTCCCGCTCGGCCCGACGAGGCCGTCGCACACTTCGCCGCACGCCTGGCCTTCGAGACCGACGTGTCCGACGTGCACGCCGACCTGGAGGCAGGCGTGCCTGGACTGGTCGTGGTCGACTCCCGCAGCACCGAGTCCTGGGAACAGGGCCACCTGCCCGGCGCCGTCCACCTGCCGACCGCGCAGGTCGCCGAGCGGGCGGCCCTCGTCGTCCCGCGTGACGCGGTCGTCGTCACCTACTGCTGGGGACCGGGTTGCAACGGCGCGACCAGGGCCGCGCTGGCCTTCGCGCGCCTGGGTTACCGGGTCAAGGAAATGATCGGCGGTTATGAGTACTGGGTGCGCGAGGGCTTCCCGGTGCAGTCGGCGGCTGGACGCGTCGTCCGGCCCGCCGACCCGCTGACCGCCCCGGTCTCGGCAGTGGCGTGCGGGTGCTGAAAGGGCCGCCTCGACCTGCCCAGCTGCGCACCCCCGCTGGTCGGCACGCTGCGGCGCGTCGCCCGGGCACCGGAGCTGATCGGCTTCTGACCGGCGGTGACCCTTCCGGCGCCGCCGCCCGGGCTCGGCGGCTTCCAGGCGGAGGCCGGACCCAGGGCCCCGATGTCCGCTCGCCGGGGCGTCGAGGCGCCCCTCTGCGGCGTGGCTCAGGATTCGGATCGCAGCAGCTCGGCGGCCTCCTGGTAGGCCTGGGCGGCGCGGTCGAAGTAGTCGAAGAGGAGGTCGCGCTGCTCGGCTGAGTAGCCGGCGATGATCTCGCCGACCTTCTGCCGGGCGGGGGCCATGACCTGGTCGAGCCCGGCGGGTTTGCCGATCGGTTCGACGATCACCTTGCGGCGGTCGCCGGGCTCGGGAACGCGGCGGACGTAGCCGGCCTCCTCCAGCCGGTCGATGAGCCGGGTGGTCGGCCCGGTGGTCAGCCCGGTGCGTGCGCCCAGCTCGCCGGGGGTCATCGGGCCGGCCAGCTCCAGGATGTTCAGCGCGTACAGATCCGTCGCGCCCAGGCCGCACGCCTTGGCGCTGGCATGGCCGTGCAGCAGCATCGCGCTGAGGTATCGGCGGTAGGTACGGCTGGCGTCCGCCTGCGTCTGCGGAGTTGACACATGATCCCCCAGTGCCTAATCTCTTCCTTAACGAAGAGAAATCTTCAAGGAACAAACTTCTTCCTTGAAGTTATCATGAGAGGGGCGCCACCATGAACACCACCACCACCGACCTCGCTGCCATCCACACCGTCCTCCAGAGCAGTCAGGACGCCTGGAACCGCGGCGACGGCGCGGCCTACGGCGCCTGCTTCACCGACGACGCCACCGATGTCACCTTCGTCGGCACCGTCTACCACGGCGGCGCTGAGATCGGCCGCGCCCACCAGGCCCTGTTCGACAGCTTCCTCAAAGGCACCAAGCTCGTCATGGAGATCGTCGACATCCGCCGCTACGGCGCCGATGTCGCCGTCGTCCTCACCCGCGGCGAGGTCGCCAAGGGCACCCCCAAGAAACTCGGCAAGCTCGCCACCTACACCCTCGTCCGCGACACCGACGGCCACTGGCGCATCGCCGCCGTGCAGAAGACCAAGCACCAGGCCCTCATGGAGGCCGTCTCCTTCAAGTTCCAGCCCGCCACCAAGCCCGCCGCCCACTGACCACCGGCAACCGGAAGACCACCCCATGACCTCCATCGCCGTCATCGGCGCGGCGGGACGCACCGGGCGAATCATCGTCGAGCAGGCCCTGGCCGCCGGCCACCGCGTCACCGCGATCGCCCGCCGTCCGCAAGCCCTCCCTGCCGCCCGGCCCCGGCTCACCCTGCACACCGCCGACGCCCAGATCCCCGGCTCGCTCCAGGGACTGCTCGACGACCACGACGCAGTGATCTCCGCGCTCGGCGCCACCGGCCGCGGACCCACCACCGTCTACTCCGCGGGCACCTCCGAGATCGTCTCCGCCCTCAAGCCCGGCGCCCGGCTCCTCGTCCTCTCCTCGGCCGGGCTCGGCGTCCCCGCCGACGCCGGACCCGGCACCCGCCTGGCCGCCCGCCTCCTGCACCACCTCATGCGGCACACCTACACCGACATGACCCGCATGGAGGACCAACTCACGGCCAGCGGCCTGACCTGGACAGCCGTACGCCCCACCAGGCTCACCGACCATCCGGCCACCGGCCACCCCCGCGTCTCCATCGGCGCCGCCGCCAAGGTCGGCCCCCAGACCTCCCGCGCCGATCTGGCCGCTTTCGTCCTGCACGCGATCGACGACCCCAGCACCCACCGCACCGCCGTCGCCATCTCCTCCTGAGCACGGACCAGGCCCGGCGATCACCCCCTCGGCCGGCCGTCCTCCCCGGTCATGACCATGACGCTACGCAGCAGGCCCTCCGGTGGACAGGGTCCTTCGGCCCTTGCCTGACCGGCCTCCGGCCCCGCTGCGGACGGGCGCGAGCGCCAGCTCACTGTCGAGGTCGAGACGTGGGACATCGAGGGCTGGGCACGTTCGACGTCACCGCCCGTTTGTTGGCACATGACCGGTAAGTGTCCGGTCGCGGCCCTGGGAAAGCCCCGCGCCGGCGAGGCACGGTTGTGCGGTACCAGCACACACCCAGGAGGTTGATGTGGAGCAACGCGTCATCGGGTTCCTGTCCGATGTCGGCGCCGCCGACGAGGCTGTCTCGCTGTGCAAGGGGCTGATGCTGACGATCTGCCCACAGGCGCGGATCGTCGACATCACGCACCAGGTTCCCCCGTTCGACGTACGGGAGGGCGCGCTGTGCCTCGCGAACGTCCCCGAGTTCTTCCCGGCTGGCGCGATCATCGCCGCCTATGTCTACCCGGAGACCGGCACCGAAACCCGCACCGTAGTGGTGCGAAACGAGAAGGACCAGCTGCTGGTCGCGCCGAACAACGGGCTGCTGACGCTCGCCCTGCAGGACGTGCCCGCGGTGGCGGCCCACGAGGTCACCAACCCGGCCGCGATGGCCGAGACGGTCACCGCCACCTGGTACGGGCGGGACATCGTCGCCGCGTGTGCCGCTCGCCTCGCCGCCGGGTTCCCGCTGGGCGACGTCGGCCGGACGCTTCCGGTCGGCGACCTCGCGCGCCTGCCTTTCACCCAGCCGGTCGCTGAGGGCGGCGTGGTGCGCGGCGAGATCGTGCGGATCGACAAGGCGTTCGGAAACGTGTGGACGAACATCCCCGCCGGGCTGCTGGGCAACACCGACAAGCTGGCCGGTCGCAAGGTACGCGTGCGGACCGCGACGTTCGACGCGGAGTGGCCGTTCCTGTCGACGTTCGGCGAGGTCGAGCTCGGCTCGGAGCTGGTCTACCTGAACAGCCGTGGCTCCCTTGCCCTGGGCCTCAACCAGGGCAGCTTCTCCGGCCGCTGGGGCGTCGTACCGGGTACGCCGCTGACCGTCGAAGTGGTGTAAGGAAACCCGCGGTGGAGGTCCACATCCTCGCGCCGACCGTGCTGAACCCGGCGGTCGGCAAGGGCGGGACGACACTGTACCGGTCCGTCGCCGTCGCCGCTGGGCGGCACGCGCCGACCACCGTCTACGAGATCGCGCCGCCTCTGCCCGCCGGCTCGCCCCGGTGGGCTGGTGGCGGGGTGTCCGTGGTACGTCGCGACACCCCCGCGGAGGTACGCGCCGAGCTGTACCGGCGGGTGGGACCCGGGGACACGGTCCTGAAGTGGGCCGGGGCTCTCGGCGGCGGCGGTGAGGGCGACTGGGCGGCGGACCTGTGGGTCGGCGAGTTGGCATCCACAGTGGACGGAGTGCGCTGCTGGTATCTGGACGCGGACGCCCCGTTCCGGCTGCCGCTCCTGAATGGGCGCCACCATCTCGGTCCGGCGCTGCGCGCCTTCGACGGGGTACTGCTGTTCGCCGGCGGTCAGCGGGCGGTCGACGGCTATGCGGCACTCGCCGGGCCCGGGGCCGTCGTGCGGCACCTGTCGCCGGCGATGTTCGCCGTGTCGCTGATGGACGTGCCCGCCCCGCCGCCGGTCGAGTCGGACCTGCTGGTGACCGTCGCGGCGGCCTCGGCGCGAGAGGACCGAGTGGCGGCCGCCGTGCGGAGCTGGCTCGCCGCCGACCCCGGCCTGGCGCTGACCCTGGTCGGGGATTGGCCGGAATCGAGCCCGCTCCCGAACGTCCGCACGCACGGGCTGATGGACCCGGCCGAGCTGTTCCGCCGCTATCAGGCGAGCCGGTTCACGCTCAACACGCTGCGCGGCGAGTTCGCCGGCTGGACCGACACGGCGGCGGCCCGGATCTTCGAGGCGGCGCTGGCCGGATCGGTGCTGGTCACCGAGGCGTTCCCGGGACTCGACCGGTACCTGACGCCCGGCCAGGAGTGTGTGGTCGCTGAGCTTCCTGACGTACCGGCGGCGATCCACATGCCGGAGGCGCGCCGCGCCGCCATGGCCGAACGGGCCAGGCGGCGCGTGGAGGAGGCCGCGGCGGCGGTGGAGAAGGAATTCACCGCCGTCATCCAGACCACCCCACCGCGTCCCGCCCGCCCGGCGCCGTCGTTCCGCCCGGCCGATCCCGCGACGGTGACCGTGCTTCCGGGGGTCAGCGCCGCGTTCGTCGCGCGATTGCGGGAGCGGCTACCCGCCGCCCGGTTCGTGCCGGCCGATGGCGAGGCGCTGGTCATCACGACTGCCGCGAAGAACCGGGTCGACGACGAGCTACGCGCGGTCGGCAGGACCGCCGACGTGGTTTACGTCGAGGTCACCGACCGGGTCTCGGCGCTCGGCACGCGGTGGATTCCCGGCCGGGACCGCACGCTCGACGACGACGACCGATGGCCCTGGATCAGCTAGACGCTCGGGTTAGGAGAACTGCGGATGCTTCGGCATGTGGTCATGTTTCGGTGGCGGGACGACGCCACCGATGAACGGATCGACGCCTTCCTCGGCGGACTGCGCGAGTTGCTCGCCGCCGACCCGTACGTGCGGGCGCACGCCTTCGGCGTGGACGGCGGCAAGGACCCGGACAACTACGACTTCGCTCTCGTCGCGGACTTCGACAGCTACGACGACTACCTCGCCTACGAGGCGACACCGGCGCACGACGCCTTCGTCGCGCGGTACGCGAGCCATGTCGTCGGGCAGCGGACGGCGGTGCAGCACCCGTTCCGGGAGCCGACGTGAGGCGCACACCGCTCGTCGCGGCGGTCCTCGCGGCGCAGTTCCTCGGGCTGGTCGACGGGCTTATCGTCAGCATCGGCGTGCCCGCCATGTCGGCTGATGTCGGGCTCGACGCCGACGACGCGCACTGGGTACTCAACGCCTATTCGGTCGCGTTCGCCGGGCTACTGCCACTGGGCGGCAAGTCCGCCGACCTGTGGGGGCGCCGCCGCGTCTTTCTGACCGGCCAGGCGCTGCTGCTCGCCGGGTCGCTGCTGGGCGCATTGGCGACCACACCGGCGATGCTGCTCGGCGCCCGCATCGTACAGGCTGTCGGCGCCGGGATCGGCACCCCGGCCGGCATCGCGCAGCTCGCGGACAGTTTCCCCCACTCGCGCGAGCGGTCCCGGGTGTTCGGCCTGCTGGCCATGGGCGGCGGCGTCGGATGGGTCAGCGCCGGGCTGCTCGGCGGACTGCTCGTCGCGTACCTCGGCTGGCCGTCCGTGTTCTGGGTCAACGTGCCGATCTGCCTGCTCGCCATCACGCTGGCATTGCTCGCCTTCCCGCGCCGGACCGCCGGCACGACCAGCGCGACGATGGACTGGAAGGGCGCGGTACTGCTGGTCGCGGCGCTCGCGCTGTTCGTGCATACCGCTGGTCAGGTTGGGCGGACGGGGCCGCTGTCGCCATCAACACTCGCCGGCGCCGCCGTCGCCGCGCTGCTCGCCGTCGCGTTCGCGGTGGCCACCCGCCGGGCCCGCGAACCGTTGCTCCGCCTGGCGTTGCTGCGCCGCGGCGGGGTGCCGGTCGCGGCTGTGCTCGGCCTGGCGCTGCCGGTGGGGTTCGTGTCCACGCAATTCCTCGGCAGCTTGTACCTGCAACAGGTGCTCGACCTCTCCGCCGACCACGCCGGGTACGTGTTCCTGGCGCTGGCCTCGATGCCACTGCTCGTCACACCGCTGGTCAGCGCGAAGTTCCAGCGGTTCGGGTTCGCCCGTTCGGTCGGGGCCGGATTCGCGTTGGCCGCGGCGGGACTCGGGGCGATCGTCGCGGCGGTGCTCGCCGGACCGCCGCTGCCGCTGGTCATCGCGGGGTTCGTCTGCGTGGGCGTCGGCGTGACCGTGGTCTACGTACCGCTGACGGTCGCATCGGTCGCCGGGATCGACGAGGCCGACAACGGCTCGGCGACCTCGATCTTCTCCACGTCGCACCAGATCGGTGGCTCGATCGCGTTGGCAATCCTGTCGTCGGTCGCACTCGCCGCCGGCGGCCTGCACTCCGCGCGGGGCCTCGCCGCCGGATTCGCAACCGCGGGTGGGCTCCTCGCACTGGCCGCACTCGGCGCGCTTCTTCTGTTGCGCCGGCTCGACACCACCCAGGAGGACCAGGAATGCCAGGAATCCACCACTACGGGCTGACGGTCGCGGACGTCGACCGGTCGGTGCACTTCTACCGCGCGCTGTGGCCGGACGCCGAGGTGTCGCCGATCGAGCCGGGCGACGACCCGCGGCCCGCCCGCCTTGTCGCCGTGCCCGACGCGGGACTGCGCGGTGCCATGCTCACCGCCCCCGGCGGCGTCGCGCTGGAGATCCTGAAGTACGCAAGTGCCCAGGGCCGGCGGCTCGACACCCGCCCGTGCGACGTGCCCACCACGCACCTCGCGATCGCGGTGGACGACCTCGACGCCGCGGCCCGTGCGGTGGCCCAGGCCGGTGGGCGCGCCGTCGGTGCTCCAGTCGACTTCGAGGCGGGCCGCTACCAGTACTGCGCCGACCCGGACGGCCACTTCATCGAACTCATCGAGCCGGCTCAGGAGGACCAATGACGGACGTGTCAGCGGACGTCGGCATCATCGGCGGCTCAGGCCTCTACGCGTTCTTCGACGGCGCGCGGGAGTACCCTGTGCGAACCCCGTACGGGCCACCCAGCGAGGCGGTCACGGTGGGCCGGGTCGGGGGACGCACGGTCGCTTTCCTGCCGCGGCACGGACGCGACCACCGGTACCCACCGCACCGCATCCCGTACCGGGCCAACATATGGGCCCTGCACGCGCTGGGCGTCCGCCAGATCATCGCCCCGTGCGCGGTCGGCGGGCTGCAGCCGCACCTGCGCGCCGGCAGCCTCGTCGTGCCCGACCAGGTGGTGGACCGCACGACGGGCCGCGAGCAGACGTTCTACGACCGCGGCGCGGTGCACGTACCGTTCGCCGACCCGTACTGCCCGGTGGGGCGTTCGGCGGTCCTCAGGGCGGCCGGCACCTCGGGCGGGTTCACCGGCGAGGCGGTCGTCGACGGCGGGACCATGGTGGTCATCGAGGGCGCCCGGTTCTCCAGCCGGGCGGAGTCGCGATGGTACGCCGAGCAGGGCTGGTCGCTCGTGAACATGACCGGGCTGCCGGAGGCCGCGCTCGCTCGCGAGAAGGCGCTCTGCTACACCGCCATCTCCCTGGTGACCGACCGCGACGCCGGTGTGCGGGGCGAGGCCGGGGTCAGCCAGGACGAGGTCTTCCGGGTCTTCGCCGAGAACACCACCCGGCTGCGGACCGTCCTGGCCGCCGCGGTCGAGGCGCTGCCGGTCGAGCGGAGCTGCCCGTGCGCGGACGCGCTGGACGGCATCAAGATGCCCGAGGAGGATGGGTGATGGCAGCGGACACCCTTGTCGTCGTACTGTGCCGACCGCCGGCCAGCAGCGAAAGCAAGACCCGGCTGGTCGCCGACGTCGGCGCCGCCGCGGCCCGCGACGCGTACGAACACTGCCTGCGCCACGCCCTGCGCGCGGCCGCCGCGGCCACCGCGCGTGTGCGGGTGTCGGTCGCGGGCAGGCCGCTGGAGCTCGCCGGCCTCACCGCCACCTGCGCGCCCGAGGCGGAGCTCGTTCGACAGCATGACGGGCCGTTCGCGCGGCGGCAGGCCGAGGAGATCCGCCGCGGCCTCGCCGACGGGTACCGCCGGGTCGCGTTCATGGCCTCGGACCTGCCGACGGTACGCCCGGAGGAGATCGACTGGGCTCTGTCGGCGCCCGACGGCCGGGTCCGGGTCGCCCCCTCCCAGGACGGCGGCTACGCGATTCTCGGCACCGGCGTCGAGCTGCCTGAGCTGGTCTCGACGCCGATGAGCCGCGGCGACACCCGGCAGTTGCTCGTGACGGCTGTCCGCCGCTCCGGCCGGCACGTCGACGTGGCGCCGTTCGAGGTACCGAACATCAACCACGGATCGGATCTGCACTACCTGGCGAGTATCGGAGGGCGGGCATGATGAGCGACAACGGCAACGCACTGCGGGTCGGGCTGGTCGGCTGCGGGCCGCGCGCGGTTGGGCACGCCCAAGCACTCGCGGCGTCGACGGCCTGCCGGCTGGCCGCCTGCGCCGACATCGACGCGGACCGTGGCGCCGAGTTCGGGCGACGGTTCGCTGTGCCGCACGTCTACCCCAGCGTCGCGGCGATGCTGCGCGACCGCCCCGTGGACCTCCTCGTGGTGGCGACGCCGGCGGCCGTACGGCGACCCGTGGTCGACGACGCCCTCACCGCCGGCACGCCCCCACGCGGCATCCTGGTCGAGAAGCCGATCGCGGTACGTGCCGAGGAGGGGTACCGCATCCTCAACGACTGCCGGGACGCCGGCGTGGCCCTCTTCGGCAACCACCAGCTGCGGTACTTCCCACCGCTGCGCCGATTCCGGGACGAGATCGCCTCCGGGACCATCGGCCGGATACGGCTGATCCGTGCGGCCACGAAGTGGTCGATCCTGGAGCACGGCTCGCACCTGCTCGACCTCGTCGGGTTCCTGTTCGGCGACACGCTCGTCGCCGACCGCGTCCTGGCGCAGGCGGTCGGCTGGGCGGACGACGGCCGCCTGCCACCGGCGCCCCACCACACAGCCGGCATCGCCATCTTCCACGAAGGGCCCCGCCTGTACTTCGAATGCGGCCGCGACGCGCCGACCTGGCCGGGCAGCACGAACCCCTGGCACCAGGCCGGGATCGAGCTGATCGGCACCGACGGCGCGGCCGGCTGGAGCCTCAACCGCGGCTGGTGGTGTGCCGGCAGCGCAGGCACCCGGGAAGAGCGCTACCAGCACGAGACTCATGACGACCCGGCCCAGGCGGCGCTCTTCGACAGCATCGCCGCGGCCCTGGGCGACCCGGCAGCCACGGCCGCCCACCCGGCGGGCGCGGTTCGCACCGCCTGGTCGTTCCAGATCATCATGGCCGCCCTGCGTGCCGCCGCCGCCGGGACCTGGGTCGAGGCAGCCCAGCCGGTCGCCGACCACGACCTGAAGGCGCTCCCCGAGAGGGCCGTGGCTTGACGGCCCAACGGTGGCGCGCCGTCGGCTGGGGCGCGGCCGCCTGCACGGCGGCGGCCGTCGGGCTGCTCGGCGCCGCCGGCACCCCCGTGGCACGGTCGATGCCGGGTGCCGCAGAGCCGATCACCCGGCTCCTCGCGGCGGTCGCGGTGACGGTCGCCGTCTGTCACCTCTGCGGCGCCCTGGCCACGCGCCTACGCCAACCGGCCGTGGTCGGCGAGATCGCAGGTGGCCTGCTGCTCGGCCCGTCGCTGCTCGGTCTGGCCTGGCCGAGCGCGAGCCGCTGGCTCTTCGACGGGGTCGCCGGCCGCGAGCTGGTGGCCCAACTCGGCCTCGTGATGTTCATGTTCTTCATCGGCCGGGAGCTTTCTCTCGGCGCGCACACGTTGCCACCCCGGGCCATAGGCAAAGGGGCCGTCGGCTCGATCGGTCTGCCGGTTGTCGCCGGCATGGCCGTCGCCGTCCCGATATACCCGACGCTGGCTGGCCCGGCGGCCGACCGTTTCGAGTTCGTGGTGTTCTTCGGCCTCGCCATCGCGGTGACCGCGCTGCCCGTCCTCGCCCGCGTCCTGGCGGACACCGGAACGGCCGGCAGCATCCCGGGCCGGCTGGCCCTCACCTGCGCCGCGGTCGGCGATGGCCTGAGCTGGTCCGTGCTGACGCTGTTGCTGATGGTCTCGGCCTCCGGATCGGTACGGCAGCTGGCCATGACTGTGTCGCTGATCGCCTGTACCGCGCTGCTGACCGTGCTCGGCGCCCGGCCGGCGCTCCTCCGGCTCGTCGAACGGCTTGCCCCGACGACGGGCATGCTGTCGACGCTGCTGGTCGTGGGCGCTACCGGGTTCGCCGCGGTCACGCAGCTGATCGGCCTGCACGCGGCGATCGGCGCCTTCGTGTTCGGTGCGATCCTGCCCCGGCAGGCACCCGCAGTCGACCGGGCCGCCAACCGGTTGCACGACTTCACCGGCGCTGTACTGCTGCCGCTCTTCTTCGCCGGTGCCGGCCTGCACACCGACCTGCGCGCGGTGGGCGTGGATCCTGGTCAATTGTGGCTCTTCGGGGTGCTGCTCGTGGTGGCCAGCGTCCCGAAGCTCGCAGGTGGTGCTCTCTCCGCCCGCCGCATCGGCCTGTCCCCACGCGACGCGCTGTGCTTCGGTGCCCTGATGAACTGCCGCGGTGTGACCGAGATCGTCATCGCCACGATCGGCATCCAACACGGGTTGATCAACGAGGTGGGATTCACGATGCTGGTCCTGCTCGCGCTGCTGACGACCGCGACGACGGCACCGCTGGTCCGCCTGCTGTCAAAACCCAGCCGACTGGGGAACGGTCCGCGGGAGGGCGCCCGCCGCGGTCCGGCGGGCGATGACGGCGAGGGCATCCGTACCGACAGGTCCCGTAAGGCCGCTTGACGGGCTGGTCGCCCGTAGATTCCCAGGCGCTTCGTCTGAGCCCTCCGCTCGGGTCCGTGCGACCGAAACCCCCAAGAGCAACAACCTCGTCACCCACCTGAGGGTCACCACGCGACGATCCTGACCGCCGATCATGTCCTGAACCCGTCAACCAGCTCCTGAAACCGTCAAGTCAGTGCTGTCGAACGCGAGCGGTTCGCCGTGGCGCCGGTCCAGGTTCCGAAGCTGATCGCATCGGTGGCGTAGGCCCTGATTGCGTATTTGACGAATCCAGGGAAAGGCGTGGGATTCAGATCGATCCGAGCGGCAATACTACAGATCGCAATCAAGCATCACAATCTGTGATTGAGGTGGAAGCCATGCGCAAGACGATCATTGTGGCTGCGGCCGTCGCCGTTGTCGCCGCTCTGTCGGTAGCGGGCCGGATGGCCCTTCGGGACGGGTCACGTACCTCCAAAGGCCGCTCTTGACGCCAACCTGCATGCCGACCAAGGTGTTCGCCCCTGGTCGGAGCCGGACCAAGCGCTCTTGGCGGTCGCCGTGCACGTTGATCCTTCGTCCACTCGCCAACGGCTTGCGCATGTCGGCCCAAATGCTGTGTGCACAGCTCGAAGTCATCGCAGGCCGCAAGTATCGGAGCGTTCCGGCCGCCATTCTGGCCGATGTCACCATCACCATGCGGCAGCGACGGGTATTGCTCGATGTCTACGAGTCATTCCGCAGACAGTGCCCGGCCGATACTCCGCCCGGAGAAGTCCTGTCCACGCCGGGCATGCGCGCGGGCCGGGAGGCGGACGGTAGGTCGCGCGACTGTTCACCGTCTCCCACTTCGTAGCCCACAGCGCCAATGAGGAGCCGGCATCAGCCGTGGGGCCAGCTTACTGGAGTGGATCCGGAAGAGGCGGCTGAGCTGCTCCTGCGCGATCTACGCAGTTCGCGTCGCGGGCTGTCGACCGCGTAGGCGCAGCGGCGGTTGTTGCAATACGGCCGCAACGAGCTGCGACCGCGAGTCGCGCGGAGCTGGCCGGGCACGTTGGGCCGTCACTTCACCCATCCGCTTGCCCTGCTGCTGTGGGTTGCAGCAGCGTTGCTGCTGATCGTCGGCTCGCTGGTCGTCGCGGGCGCCGTCGTGCTGATCATCGTGCTGAACGCCGCTTTCGCCTTCGTCCAGGAGATCGAGGCCGAGCGAGCGGTGGAGGCACTGGCGGAGTACATCCCTCAGCGGGCAAAGGTCGTTCGTGACGGGTCCACCCGGGAGATCGATGCGGCCGAGCCGGTGCCGGGGCCGGACGGCGGTGACGATGCCGCCGAGCGCACCGGAGATCAACGTGATGTCGGAGCCCGGCCTGCCTGGACGGTGAGATCCCATGCGTCGGCCCGGACGCGGCCGACCAGGTGGCTGGTCGCGCCGCCGCACGCCCCGCTGATCCCGGCGGCTGATGCCACCGGCGACCCGGTCGTGCTGGCCGGAAACGTGGGGGGTGAGGCCACTTGGTGGACGTGGATGGAGACCGCCGGCCGGCGTTCGCCGGAGTAGGTCCGGTCGGTCGGAGGTCGCGGCCTCCGGGTTGCGCGGCCGGGGCGCACGAGATGTCTAGTGGCCCATCGCCGGCCTCGCCCCCACAGCGGGGATCGGCAGGTGCTCGCGGATGAGGAACCAACTGGCGGCCAGTACCCACAACGCCGTGAGCACGCCGAGCACGATCGCCGGGACCGGGCCGCCGGGCACCAAGGCGCCGCCCGTGTTGACGACCGTGAACGCGCCCAGGACGCCGACCACGGCCACGACAATGGCGAGCCAGGCCATCCACAGCGGGAATACGTGTGTGCGCATGATGGCGGCGGCCGAGGCCCCGAAGGGCACGGCCATCGCGATCCCGGTGATGGCATCCATCACGGTCAGCGCGGTGTACGGCCCCGCGGCGATGGCCAGCAGAGGCCGATGCGTGGTGATCGCGTAGGTCATCCCGGCGAACACGGATATGCCGATGAATCCGACGGCAGCCAGAACGACGTATCCCGCGAGGACCAGCGCCGGCGCGTCACTCGTCTCGTCCGCACGGCGGAAAGCGGTGGCCAGCGCCACGCCGAACCACAGGAACAGCGCCGTCGCGACGGCGTAGAGCAACGCCGCCGCCAGGACCTGGGCCCGGCGCTCCGCCAGGTATCCCGAGATCGTCATCGCGGAGTCCGTGATCTGCGGCGCGCTCCCCATCACCAGGCGCCCGATGATGGCGAACAGTATGGCGCCGACACCGGCCAGCCCGCCCCATCGCAGCTCATGGCTCTGTTTCATCATCACTCACCTCCTCTTCTCATGATTCGCCGGCCACCGCCGGCCTCGGCAGGGCCGAAGGTCCCAACTATGGACCGCATGGTGGGCATGAGTGACGAGGTGACCGACGAGGCCGCCATCTTGTTCGAGGGTGCCTTCTACGGGGCGCTTGGCGCAGCGGAAACGGCGCAACGGGCTGTCACTTCGGCTGTAACCAGATCGCCCTTTACGGGCTACCTGGGAGCGGCATTAGAGAGACATGGAAGCCTGGAGGACGGGCAATCCTGACCACGGGCAGGGGCCACCAAGGCGAGCGGCCGGCGATGAGCGGCCCTCCGCCGACGCATCGCCGGATTCGCCCTGCAGCCGCACGGGCCCGTTTGGAGCCGTGATCACTGGCTGGGAAAGGATTGGACGGGATGATGCTCGGGCTTGTAGCTTGCGATTGACCGTGACACCGCCCGAGGAGGTGAGACCCATGAACGCTGTATCGATGTGGGTGCTCCCCCTTCCCGTCACGGTCGGGCGATTGACGTAGGTGTCGCCGGGAGTGCCTCGCCAACAAGGCACTCCCGAAAGGCAACACCTATGCACTCTCAACAGTTCACCGCCGAGCCGTCGTCGAACGATATGGTCGAGCGTGACTCCACGGCGGGCGACGTCCCCGGAGCTCTCTCGTCGCCGGCCTCCGGCGCCGATCGCGCGCCCCTCATCTTCGATGTGATCATTGCCGGGTGCGGGCCGACCGGTGCGATGCTGGCCGCCGAACTGCGGCTGCACGATGTGCGGGTACTCGTTCTGGAGAAGGAAACCGAGCCCGCGTCGTTCGTCCGCATAGTCGGTCTGCATATTCGCAGTCTCGAGCTGATGGCGATGCGCGGACTGCTGGATCGCATTCTCCAGCACGGAAGACAGCGTCCGGCCGGCGGCTTCTTCGCCGCCATCCCCAAACCCGTGCCCAAGGGCCTGGATTCCGCGTACGCCTATCTGCTGGGCATCCCGCAGCCGGTCATCGTTCACCTGCTCGAAGAACATGCGATCGAGCTGGGTGCGCAGGTCCGGCGCGGTTGCGCGGTGGCCGGTTTCGAGCAGGACGACGAGGGTGTGACCGTCGAGCTGGCCGACGGGGAACAGCTGCGTTCGCGCTACCTCGTCGGCTGTGACGGCGGGCGCAGTACGGTGCGCAAACTTCTCGGCGTCGGCTTCCCCTGCGAGCCCTCACGGATCGAGACGCTGATGGGCGAGATGGAAGTGGGCGTGCCGCAGGAGGAGATCGCCGCCAGGGTGACCGAAATCCGCGAGACCCATCAGCGATTCTGGCTCCGGCCCTTCGGCGAAAAGGTCTATAGCGTCGTAGTCCCCGCCGCGGGAGTCAGCGATCGCGCGGAACCGCCCACCCTCGAGGATTTCAAGCAACAGTTGCGCACCATCGCCGGAACCGATTTCGGCGTGCACTCCCCGCGCTGGATGTCCCGCTTCGGGGACGCCACCCGGCTAGCCGAACGTTACCGGGTCGGGCGGGTGTTACTGGCCGGCGACGCGGCACACATCCATCCACCCATCGGCGGACAGGGCCTCAACCTGGGCGTTCAGGACGCATTCAACCTCGGCTGGAAACTGGCCGCACAGATCCGCGGCTGGGCGCCGGAAACACTGCTGGACACCTACCAGGCCGAACGTCATCCGGTCGCCGAGGACGTGCTGGACAACACCCGCGCCCAGACGGAACTGCTGTCCACCGAACCGGGCGCGCAGGCCGTACGCAGGCTGCTCACCGAACTGATGGACTTCGACGAGGTGAACCGCTATCTGATCGAGAAGATCACCGCGATCGGCATCCGCTACGACTTCGGCGAAGGCCCCGACCTGCTCGGCCGCCGCCTGCGCGACATCGACGTGAAACAGGGCCACCTCTACGGTCTGCTGCATCGCGGCCGCGGCCTGCTGCTGGACCGCACCGAACGCCTGACCGCCGGCGGCTGGTCAGACCGGGTCGATCACCTCGCGGATCCCACTGCGGTACTGGATGTTCCGTGCGTCCTGCTACGCCCCGACGGCCACGTCGCCTGGATCGGCGACGATCAGCAGGACCTGGACGACCACCTCTCCCGCTGGTTCGGCAAGCCCGCCAACTGATTTCGCCTGAGCAGTGGTCATCCCGCACATACGTGGCGAGATGGCGAGCAGATCTGCGGCGCTGTCGGCCAGGAGTTGGAAGTGGTCGGCGTTCTCGTCGGACATCCACCGCCCGCTGGCATGGCGGAAAATGGCCGTGCCAGCGTCGGTAGCCTGCCCGTCACGTCTCTGCCGGGTGATCCGTTCAGCCTCCCGTCATCGGACAGTTTCGCGTACGGGTCTATCGAGACGCGGTTTCCGCAGGTCGCGGCTCCAGTCAATCGATGACCTCGGTGTCAGGTGACGCGATACCTGGCCACGTGCCAGCCAAAGTGGCCAGAGAGTTGGTCAGGGTCAGGTGAAGTGGCCAAAGCAGTCCCCTCTCACGCGACCTGGCGCGTGTCCTGCGTTCTGATCGCTTCGAGCGGATGGGCTTGATCTACATGTCAAGCTCGCTGCACGAAGTTTGATTCATCGGCAGAGGTCGTCAAGGGTCTCCTACGATATTTACTAGTAGAGATCGATATGCTCTTTGACCAGCATATTAAGGCGTTCGCGCGGACAGTCGGCGGTGCAGGATATTTGTATGCCGTAGTATCTGCCACATGACACGAGCGTGCCGGGCAGCCCAGCGCCTGCTGTTGCTCGTGCTTCTCGTTACGGGCGTCGCGGCAATGCACACGGTGGGTCACCTAGACAGGCATCTCCCCTCTCCGAGCCATGGGGTCCACCTCGCGAACGCTGTAGAAATGTCCCCCAGCGTCGGCGCCGAGTCAGGACACGCCCCAAGCGAACCCGCCACGTCGGCTTGGATGTGCCTGGCCGTCCTGGGCCTGGGCCTGGTCTGGCTGCTGCAGCTCCGCTCCGTCGCCGTCTTCGACTTCCTGACCGCCGTCGGCTCGCGTGTGCGCCTCTGGCCGCAACTGCTGCGCGGGCCGCCGCTGCCTCTGCTCACGCGCTTGGTCGTCCTCCGGATCTAGAGCGATTTCCGGGCCTACCGGTCCGGGTTCGCAGTCATCCCTGAGCACGACCTATCAAGCGAGGCATCAATCATGGACATGGATCGACGTACCCTGCTCAAGGCCGGCGTCGGCTTGCTCGGCGGAGCGGCGCTCACCGCGTGCGGTGGGAAAGCGTCGCCCACCTTCGTCAGCCCGAGCGGCGCCGAAGTACGTGCGGTAGAGCAGGCTCGGCGGCCCGGCGCGGTACGCGACTTCCGGCTGGCCGCAGCGGAAAGCCAGGTGGACCTCGGTGGCCCGGTGGTCCGTACGTGGGCTTACGACGGTCGGATCCCCGGCACCCCCATCCGCGTCGCGTTGGGGGAGAGGGTACGGGCAACGGTCACCAACCGGTTGCCCGTCGACACCTCCATCCACTGGCATGGACTGGCGCTGCGCAATGACGCCGACGGTGTGCCGGGCGTCACCCAGCAGCCGATCAAGCCGGGATCGGAATTCGTCTACGAGTTCACCGCGTCCCATCCCGGGACGTACTGGTTCCACCCGCACTCCGGAACTCAGCTGGACCGGGGGCTGTACGCGCCGCTCATCGTCGACGATCCGCTCGAGCGGCTGAACTACGACGAGGAATGGGTCGTGGTTCTGGACGACTGGCTCGACGGCGTCACGGGAACCCCTGACGAGGTGCTCGCCGAGCTCTCACGCGGCATGGGCATGGACCACGCAGGCATGGGCAAGCACATGCTGATGGGGGCCACGAGTCCCTTGCTGGGCGGCGATGCGGGCGACGTGCGGTATCCGCATTTCCTCGTCAACGGGCGCATTCCTTCCCAGCCGGAAACGTTTCGCGCCAAGCCGGGTACTCGCCTGCGCATCCGCCTCATCAACGCCGCCGGCGACACCGCCTTCCGCGTGGCTCTCGCTGAGCACCGGCTGACGGTCACCCACACCGACGGCTTCCCCGTACAGGCCGTCGAATCCGACGCGCTGTTGATCGGTATGGGAGAGCGTTACGACGTGCTGGTCACGCTGAAGGACGGAGTCTTTCCCCTGGTTGCCCTGGCCGAAGGGAAGAAGGCGGTGGCCCGAGGCCTGATCCGCACCAGCGGGCGGACGGCCGCTCCCGGCCCTGGCCTGCGGCCACGGGAACTGGATGGCGAGGTCGTCGGTTACGACCAACTCGTGCCCCGGGAGGCGCTACGACTCGAAGCCAAGCGACCGGATCGCACCATCAAACTCGAGCTCTCCGGCAGCATGATGGCCTACGACTGGGCCATCAACGGCAAGAAGTACGATCCCGCCACCATTTACCCGGTGCAGTCCGGCGAGAGGGTGCGGCTGTCCTTCGTCAACCGCACGATGATGTGGCATCCCATGCATCTGCACGGCCACACCTTCGCCCTGCCGGGCGGCGCCCGTAAGGACACTGCAATCGTGCTGCCCAACGACACGCTGGAGGTCGACTTCAACGCCGACAATCCAGGCATCTGGATGATCCACTGCCACAACATCTATCACGCCGAGTCGGGAATGATGACGCTGCTCGGCTATCAGCAGCCCTGACAGGCCGGCCCGTCATGGGACGCGTCCGCCGTCCATCCCGGCGGCGGGCGCGCTCATGTTCGGTAGTACGCCAGGAACATGTCGATCCCCTGGACGATCAGGTGTTCGGCCAGATCGGGGTCCAGTTGCATGCCGTATGAGCTGTAGATGAGATGTGGGTAGAGGGTCAGCGCGTACAGCTGCATGACGGCGACCTCCACGTCGGGCACGTGCATTTCTCCGCGCTCGGACAGGCGGGTGAACAGGTCGGCCAGCACGGGGAAGAACCGGCCGGGCCCGCGTTCCTGCCAGGCCTGGCCGAGCTCAGGAAAGCGGCGAACCTCTCCGGCGACCAGGTTTCGCAGGGCGAGCACCTGAGGTTTTGACATCCCGGTGGCCGCCGGTTTCTCCGCGCCCTGCTCGACAGCGCGCCCATCAGCCCAGCCGATCGAGAGAAGATCGCACACGGCAACGCCGAACGCCTGCTCGGACTGGGATCCATGTGAACGCTGAGACCGAATCGAGGAGGGGTCTAGTGCCTGGCAATACGTACGTAAAGGCGCGGTTGTCGGTGAACGGCCACCGTCACGAACTGGAGCTCGACACCCGTGTCAGCCTGCTCGACTGTCTACGCGAGCACCTCGGCCTGACCGGCACCAAGAAGGGCTGCGACCAGGGCGCCTGCGGTGCCTGCACGGTGTTGTTGGACGGTGAGCGGGTCAACTCCTGCCTCGTGCTCGCCGTGCAGTGCGAGGACGCGGAGATCACGACCATCGAGGGGCTCGCCGAGGCGGGCCGGGCGATGCGGGAGGCGTTCGTGCGTCACGACGCCTTGCAGTGCGGTTACTGCACGCCGGGCCAGATCTGCTCCGCCGTGGCCATGCTCGCCGAGTACGAGGCCGGAGTGCCGAGTGCCGTGGGCGCGCCAGGCCTTACGGACGCCGAGATCAGGGAGCGGTTGGCCGGGAACCTGTGCCGGTGCGGCGCGTACAACGGGATCCTCGCGGCCGTGAGAGAGGTCAGCCGGTGAAGCCCTTCTCATACGTCACCGCCACCGACCTGTCATCGGCGACCGGCGTGGCCACCGCTGAGTCCAAGAAGCTGCAGTCCGAGGGCAAGGTCGTGGCCATGGCGGCCGACGCGCTCCGGCTGTCGCGCCGCACGCTGTCGACGATCAAGGGCAACCTGTTCTGGGCGTTCGCCTACAACATGGCCGCCCTGCCGCTGGCGGCGCTCGGCCTGCTCAACCCGATGATCGCCGGAGCGGCGATGGCGTTCTCCAGCGTGTTCGTGGTGAGCAACAGCCTGCGGCTCCGCCGCTTCAAGTAAGAAACCCGTCCCGGACGTGGCCGGAGGCGATCACCGCCTTCGGCCACATTGCATGCACTTATCAGGAGATCTACGAACTTGCATAGTTCATGTCGTTAGCCCTCCCACGCCTCGGGTAGCTCGGGTTCGTTCATCGGCCGTCGAGGAAATGAGGACCGACATGACCCTGCAAGTAGCCGAGATGCTTTCCACGTACCCCAAGGATCTAGGCCGCGTCGATCAGGCGCGCCTCACAAGCTGTATCGAAGCCTGCCTGCGCTGCGCCCAGGCCTGTACGGCCTGCGCGGACGCTTGCCTCAGTGAGGACATGGTCGCCGAGCTGACCAAGTGCGTTCGCACTGACCTCGACTGCGCCGACATCTGCGACACCACAGCTCGAGTCCTCTCCCGCCACACCGGATACGACGCCAACATGACGCGGGCCATCCTGGAAGCCTGCGCGCAGGCATGCAAGGCCTGCGGTGACGAGTGCGCGCAGCACACCCAGCATCGGCACTGCGCCGTCTGCGCCGAGGCATGCCGCGCCTGCGAACGCGCCTGCCGCGACCTCTTGGGCGCGCTTGGCTGAACGACTCGCCTAGCCTGGGCAGCGCTTTTCGAGAACGGTCAGATTCTTGAGCTCATGGCGCTGCGTCGGCTCGCCCAGGACATGAGCGATACGCGCCAGCTTCTCCGCAGGGAGAGCGTTCTTCCTGGCGATCGGCGAGCGGCCGGTGGCACTGTGCCAGGCGATGAGCACCCTGCCACGTGGCCGGGTCACCCGGCACAGCTCGTGGACGCCTGCCTCCAGATCCGGCCACATCGCCACGTTGTTCACCGATACCACGACGTCGAAGCTGCGGTCGGGACAGCCCGTGTCCGCTGCGGTGCCGAGCCGCAGGTCAACGTCGCGCCCACGGTTGTGCCGGGCCGCCTGGCGCAGCATGTCGGGCGACGGGTCGATGCCACAGACTGACTCGGCCTCGAGGTGCCGCAGCAGGCCGCCCGGCCCGCAGCCGACTTCTAGCACGCTGTCCTGCTTCCCGATGAGCGCCACGAGTTCGCTCGGATCGTTGAGCCACAGCATGAGCCGCCCCGCCAAACGTCCGAGTACTCCTTGCGGAAGGGCGAACGGAGAGCGGATCGGCTCGTCGTACGCCCAGGACTGGATCTCCTTGGTGGCCATGTCTCCAGGTTCGCGGTTCAAGTCGCATGATGACGCTCCTTAGTCGTGAAGCCCAGGGTGTACGGGTAGGGGGTATGCAGGGAAAGCGGCGGGTCAATGCACCGCCGTACTGTCGCGGGGGCTTGACAAGAATCTGCATAATGGCGCTGTGACTATGGCGCGTAGTAGCGGGCTGTATCGGAACATGCTTCTGCTCGCGGGATTCGTGGTCGTCACGTTGGTCGCCGGAGTGCTGGTCCTCGTTGATTTCGACCAACCGACCGAGGCACGCCCACGTCGTACGCCAGTTCATCGGGAGCCGCCCGTTGCCGCGACATCGGCCCCTCCGCAAGTGGGCGCCCTGGAGCGGCTACGAGAGCCGCACCTGCTCGTGGTCGCGGCCCGATCATTGCCTACGTCGATCGTCGAGCGAGTTCGACAGCAGAAGGGCGTGAGTTCCGTCGAGATCGTCGATGCGGCGCAGGCGATGTTCGGTGGTCGCCGAGTAGGGATCATAGGGGTGAACCCCTCCACGTTTCGGGCCTACACGCCTGAGCCGACCGCGATCTCAGATGGCCTCTGGCAACGCGTGGCAGCCGGGGAGGCGGCCGTCTCGTTCGGTCTCGGCACAGATGGAGGCCTCACGCTAGGGAGCAGGGTGAACAGTCAGGGGCGAGTCATACGCGTCGGGGCGCACGCCACCATGGGGCTGGACGCCGTGGATGCTGTCGTGTCGCAGAGCATGGCCCGAACACTTGGCCTTCCCCACGACAATGCGCTTCTGATCAATGCCCCCAAAGCAGATTCGACCCAGATACGGGACGCGCTGCGGAAGGTGCTGCCTCAAGGCGCCCAAATGGTTGTGCTCAAGCCCACCTTCACGTCGTCCCGCCGTCAGCCTGTTCCGACCAGCCGGATCAGCGTGGCCCTGGCTGCGGCCGGCAGCAAACTGGGCGCGCCGTACGTCTGGGGTGCTGAGGGGCCCGACGCCTTCGACTGCTCAGGCTTGATCCAGTGGGCCTTCGGGCAGGCGGGAGTGCGGCTGCCCCGCGTGACGCACCAGCAGTTCGCCAGCGGACCCAAGGTTCCCTTCTCCCAGATGCGCCCAGGCGACCTGATCTTCTGGCGGCTCGACCCCACCAACCCCGGCTACATCTCGCATGCCGCGATCTACTGGGGAGACGGGAAGATGATCCAGGCGCCGCGGACTGGGGACGTCGTCAAAATCGTTTCTGTCCACACGCGCAATCTCGCTGGTGTGGTGAGGGTGAGCAACTGATCGCAAGTGGTGGCCCTTGGCGTGCGTAAGCGGCGGGTCACGGTCAAGCCGGCGCTCGGTGGCCCACTGCAGGCCGCTCACATCGAGAACTGCTGTGCTGCGATCCTTGGTATCCCCGGTCGTCATGGTCTCCTCCATGCCCGCCGGGTGGCGTGCTCGCAGGAAGCCTCTATCTACCATCATTCATAGTAGTCATCGGCTTCTGAGGTGCCGTATGCCGCGCTCGAAGAGCCCGGCTCAGACTCGTACGTGTGGCGAGGGGTACAGAGAGATCCGCTCGGCGACCATGGACTGGAAATGGGGACAACTGGTGAAGTCCTCGTGATCGCAGTCCAGCGCGCAGTCGATCAGCTCGAGCGAGGCCTGAAGCTCGGCGATGTGCCGGGCGAGCTCCTCCCGCCGACGAAGCAGCACGGCGCGCCGTTCCGCCGTATCCGACGTGGCCATCATCTCCCGGATCTCTTCCAGGCTGAACCCGGCTTCCTTGGCGCGCAGGATCACGGCGACCCGATAGAGGTCGTCAGGCCCGTAGCGGCGCCGCTCGCCTCCGATGCGGGCCGGAGCGAGCAGACCCATCGTCTCCCAGTGCCGCAGTACGTGCGTGGCCAGCCCGAACAGTTCCGCGATCTCACCGATGCTCATGGTCGCGTTTGACTTCATGTCGACATTAAGTCGCATGCTGGCTCACATGTCCAAAAACAATGACTCCATGGAATCCCTCATCCGGATGCTCGATGTCGCCGACGCGTTGCCCGGCGCCGTCGCATTGCGCGCGCGGTCGTACGACCTGCTCACCCTTCCCGACGGCGCGGCCGTGGTGGACGTCGGCTGCGGCGCTGGGCGTGCGGTCGACGAGCTCGTTGAGCGCGGGATGCGAGCTATCGGCGTGGACGTCAGCGAGAAGATGATCGCGGTGGCCCGCCACCGCTGGCCGCAGACCGACTTCAGGATCGGCGACGCCTTCGATCTGCCGCTCGAGGACGGGGAGGTCGCCGGGTATCGGGCCGACAAGGTCTACCACGAGCTCGCCGACGCGGCCAAGGCGCTGGAGGAGGCCAAGCGGGTGCTCGCTCCAGGCGGGCGCATCGTGCTCATCGGGCAGGACTGGGACACCTTCATCATCGACTCCGACGACCCCGCGCTCACCCGGACCATCGTGCACGCCCGCGCCGACATGACCCCGAATCCACGTGCGGCCCGCCGCTACCGCAACCTGCTGCTCGACGCGGGCTTCGAGGACGTCCACGTGGAGGCACACGTCGGCGTTTTCACTGACGCCGCCATGCTGCCCATGCTAACCGGCATCGCGGAGGGCGCTCGCGCCGCCGGCGCCATCACCCCCGGACAGGAAGCAGCTTGGGTGACCGAGCAGACAGATCGAGCCGAGTCGGGACGCATGTTCCTGGCGCTGCCCATCTTCGTGGCCTTCGCATCAAGGGAATAGCGCACACCCACGTGGCGGTTTGCCCCGGCATGAACAGGCACGGGTACGGCGGTGGCGCGGCATGGCTGCGCTGGACCGTGCCCTGCGAGCCCACGGGAATCCGATCCAACCCCGTCAGCTGAGAGTACGGGGACCCTTCGTCCTTCCGTGGGGCATGTCATGTCGCTGTTCGTTCAAGCCTTCGTCACGCTGCTCGTCATCTTCGACCCGCTGGCGGCCATCCCGATCTTCCTCACGCTCACCAGGAGCCAGGACACGGTGGCGCGCCGCCGTACCGCCAGGATTTCCGTGCTGGTCGCGGCCGGCATCGTCGCCGTGTTCGCGGTGCTCGGCAACGGGCTGCTCGACGCCCTGGGCATCTCGTTGCAGGCGCTGCAGGTCGCCGGCGGGGTGCTGCTCGCGCTCATCGCACTCGATCTGCTCAAGGCCGATTGCGCACGTAACCGTCCAACTCGTCGGCCGGCTCGACGTGAGCGGAGCCACCGGAGCCGACCGCCCTGGCCATATCAGGCGGTGCAGTATTTGGCGCGTGGTTCAGCGCTGGCGCCGTGGTCCTGATAGTTCTCCGTCGTCGGTTGTGGTGCGAAGGAGACACCATGCGGACGCCTGACGACGACGGCCGCGCTCGATCTGACCGCGCTCGCCGCACACGCCGACCGCATCGTTCCCGCAGCCGGTCGCGCATCCCGAGGTTATCCGTGCTATCAGGCGGCGGTGGAACTGGCCAGACCCTGGCCAGGGATGTGGTCGAGCTGCCTGGCGGCCATATCGGCTTCATCACCGAGGCGCCCCGATTCGCAGCAGAGCTGGCCCGGCTCCTCGCAGGCACAATGTCCTGAATGTTTGTCTCTATTGCGAGGCGGCTGGCTCCTGGCGGAACTGTCCCGTTCGGCTAAGCGTAAAGAGGACTGCCGCGCAAGCCCAGCCTAGGCTCAGCAGCGTCCACCAGGGCAGGGCGGGCAGTGTGAGTGACCGGGCGGCGTCGAGCGCGGCGCCGATGGCCAGGTTTCCCGCCGCGATGCCCAGACCGGAGATGGTGTTGTAGCAGCCGTAGTAGGTCCCGACCAGGTGATCGCCGCCGAACCGGGCGACCGTGGCCATTTCGAACGGGTAGAGGATCATCGTGCCCAGTGTCAGCAGGAGCGCGGTCAGCAACACGGCGGCCAGCGTGGCGGCTGGCGGGAGCGGTACGACCAGCGGGAGAAAGCTCGCGCCCATCAGCCATAGGCCACGTCCCATCGCTTGTTCAGGCTCCCATCGCTCTTTCACCCACTGCGTGAGCCGCACTTGCCCGAACGCCGCCAGACCGCCGGAGAGTGCGAAGAGCAGGGCGACTCCTAGTTCGCCCCCTGCGGCGCGGCGGGCCTCGATGGGCAGGCTCAGGTAGATCTGGAAGTTGAGCACGTACGAGCCGGTCATCACGACGGCGAACAGCAGGAACGGGCGGTTGCCCGCAACCTCGCGCCAGACTTTGAGCAGGCGGGCCCGCGGGTTCCCCGGTCGTGCGGGCAACGCCTTGGCCTGGGCGGCGGCCAGCAGCCCGAACAGTCCCGCGGCCACCAGGCACGTCATCTGGAAGGCCGCGGCCTGCAGCAGCAGGCCGATGATCGGGCCGATGAGAATGCCGCACTGGTAGAAGACGTTGAACACGGCGAAGGCCTCGACCTTGCGCTCGCCCGCCTCCTGCGCGAGGTAGGCGCGCGCGGCCGGGTTGAACAGCGCGCCCGCCAGCCCGGTGAGCGCGGACGCGACGATCAACGCGGGCACCGTCTGTACCAACCCGAGCAGGCCGAAGCCCGCCGTCCGCAGCACCAGCCCGGCAAGGATCATCGGCTTGTAGCCGACTCTGTCGGCGAGGCTGCCGCCCAGCAGGAACATGCCCTGCTGGCTGAGGTTGCGTACGCCGAGGACGAGCCCCGCCACCCAGACCGCCAGCCCGAGGTCGTCGGTGAGGTAGGTGGCGAGGTAGGGCATCAGCATGTAGAAGCCGATGTTGATGGTGAGCTGGTTGACCAGCAGCAGCCGGACAGGCCGGTTGAACGAGCGCACCTGCGCGAGCGTCCCTCTCATAGGATCGCCTCAGCCGGCGCGGTGACCGTGGTGCAGCGAGTCCAGCTTCGCGCCTCCGCCTCTGCCGGATAGGCGAGCACAGCCGGGTGCGGCGGTGGTTCCCGGTCGAGGAGATCGTGGCGGGCGCAGTAGGCGTCGTTGTAGACGGTGTCGAAGTAGCGATGCGGTCCGTCAGGGAAGACGGCGGCGATCCTGGTGTCGGGGTGTTGGGTCCTGGCGAGCCAGGAGGCGACCAGCGCGACGGCGCCGACGCTCCAGCCGCCGGTGGCGTAACGGCCGGCCGCGAGGCGGCGGCAGGCCCACACCGCCTCGGCGGGCGCCACCCAATGGACCTCGCTGAAATACTCGTAGCGGACGTTGCGCGGGTAGATGCTGCTGCCCAGGCCGCGCATCAGGCGGGGACGGGCGGGCTGGCCGAAGATCGTCGAGCCGATCGTGTCCACGCCGACCAGTCGCAGGCCGGGGCTGAGCCGGCGGAGCGTCCGGTAGATGCCCGCGCTGTGCCCGCCGGTGCCGACGCTGCACACCAGCACGTCGATGCGGCCGAGCTGGTCGGACAGTTCGTGTGCGAGCTGGTCGTAGGCGCTGACATTGTCGGGGTTGTGGTACTGGTCCGGGCAGTACGAGCCGGGATGCTCCTCCAGAAGGGCGCGCACGCGTTCCCGCCTGGCCGCCTGCCACCCGCCGACAGGCAGCGGGTCGATCACCATCTCGACGCAGGCACCGTACGCGCTCAGCAGCCGGTGCATGATCGGCTCCATGCCCGGGTCGCTGACCAGGATGACCGGGTGCCCGTAGGCGATCCCGGCCAGAGCAAGCCCCAGGCCGAGCGTGCCGCTGGTGGACTCGATGATCGGTGCTCCGGGGCGGAGCTCCCCGCGGCAGCGGGCCTGGCCGATCATGTGCAGGGCCGGGCGGTCCTTGATGCCGCCGGGGTTGTGGCCTTCGAGCTTGGCCCAGAAGCCGCGCCCGTGCTCACCCCACAGCTCAGGGATCCACAGCACGGGCGTCCCGCCGACGAGGGCGGCAAGAGAAGAGCGGCCGGCCCACATGCGGGCAGGCTGACGCCGATAGACGGTGTTCATGGTGATGGGTCCTCGCCACAGTCGCAGATGTCTGGATGTACGGCAGGCGCGGCCGAACCGGCGCACGCCGGGCACGGCTATACCCGTGACACGCAGACGACTGTGAGCAAGGCAGCCCCGGAACGCGGCGCACCGCCCGTCGGCGCCGAGACCGCGCTTTGATCCGTGCTCTGCAGTGCGGCGATGGTGAGCTTCGCGGCGGGAAGCAGAGCTATCGCTGGAGCAGGCGGGGTGGTGGGGTCCTCGCATGAGGCGGCGTGGTGGTCGTCGTGCCCTCCGTGATCAAGCGGCGCCTCGGTCCCATGGGATGTGTGCTGATGATGGCCGCCATGGGCGTGCGGTCCGAAACCACACAGCAGGAGATGGAACGTGGCGGTGATCGCGACCATCATGAGCAACGCGCTGCGCGCGCGGCCGCTCTGGAGCATGACGACGATCACGTACAGCAGCCTATCTAGCGCTCCGTATACGTAGGGCTGGCGCTAAGTAATCACTTTTTGCAGGTGAGACGGGGTTCGGGGTCGTAGACGGTGTGGAAGCGCTGCTTGCGCACGACCTTCCCGTTCTGCTGGAAGATGCGCCACACGTCGATGGCGAAGCCTTCCGCGCCGTCCATGGGGATGCACTCGGCGCCGGAGTCGGTGAGGGTGGGGACGGGCTTGACGTTGTACCGCTCGGAGCTCTGCGATTCGATGTCGTAACGCTTGGTGCTCCAGAACTGCACGGTGACAGACGTGGCCGTGTACGAGCCCTTGATCAGCACCCCGTAGGGCGAGTCATTGCGCCAGCGGAAGTCCGGCTGGGGATAGGACACCGTGGACTCCCTCCCGGCGGGATAGCGGGTGATGTAGTACTGGTGCGCCCGGTGCTGGACGTCCTGGAAGCCGCCGAAGAAGACCGCGTTGAACATCGTGGTGGCGAACTGCGACACACCTCCGCCGACGTCGTTGACGAACCGGTTGTTGAGAATCATGGGTGCCTCGACGAAACCACGCGCCTTGTCGCGCTTGCCGACGACGCCGTTGAGCGAGAACGTCTCTCCGGGCTGCACGACGTAACCGTTCACGATGTCGGCGATGCGGTGGATGTTGGTCACGCGAGGGGCGCAACACGGGTATTGCGTGGTGAAGGAGCTGACCTTCTCTTTCACGCCGAGCTTCTTCGCCTCGGCCGTGGTCACCCTGGGCTGCCGCTCGGTGGCAGGTAGATCGACGCGGCGGCTGCCTGCCGTCACGGCCTTGGAGATCGCCGGGCCGAGTGTTTTGATGTCGACGCCATGGCCGGCTTGGGAGGGGACGACCTGCGGCCTATTGTTGACGATCTTGAAGGAGGCGTCTTTCGGCGGAGTGATCAGCAGTGCCTTGGCCACGCCTGCGGAGATCTTGGAAGCATCGTAGGACGCTCGCAGACTTCCCTGCCCGTCGGAGACGAACCGGAGGCCGGCGGCCAGCTGCTCCCGGGACACGGTGGTCTTCTTGCCACCGCTGGCCAGCCTGAGCGGCGCTGCGATCGCCGTGCGCGCGGTGCTCGTGAGGATGCGGCGGACCTCATCGGCGGTGATGCTCGGGGCCGTCACCTGGACATCCAGCTCGACGGAGGTGCGAGCGGCCGCGAAGGCCGCCCTCACGACCTGCGCCGCGCCGTCGCGGTCCAGCGTGCGCCCGGGCTTCGGCAGTGCCGCTCGAGGTTCCAGCCCCTGGTAGCGGATGCTGCCCTCAACCGGTTTGGCATCCACGCTCTTGGCCAGGGCGGCGATCTCGGCGGCCAGGCGCTGCTCGTCCACAGTGATCGTGGGCGCGATCTGGCGACTGCCGAAGAGGGAACGGACGATGCCTGCCGGAGTGCCGGCACCCGCCATCGCTGCCTCGACCGTCGCTCGGGCATCGAAGCCCAGCCCAAGCTTCGCGGGCGTAGCCTGTCTCCGCTCGCCTGCCGCGATCATCGTCAACGACTGTTCCACCCGCTTCTTCAGCTCCGCTTCGAGGCGGGAGCGGGCAGCCTCCGGCGACAGGCCGCCGATGTCCACGCCGCCCACCTGCGTGCTGGGCGGAACCTTCCCGGCCAGCGCGATCGCGGACACGGCATAGGTCAGCGCCGCCAGGAGCACGATGGCGGCCGGAATGAGCAGGCGCCGCGAACGCAGCACGCTGACGGCGCCGCGAGACGGAGCATGCCGACGGTTAAGCTGCCGGACGCTCATGAGGCCGCGGGACGGAACACGACGGTGAAGTCGGCACCGCCGTTCCGTGACTCGTAAACGGTGCCGTCCTCCATTGCGGCCAGCAGCTGGTTGCTGTCGACGGCGGCGAACGCGGTGGCCTGACCTGGCAGGGCGCCGCCCGCCTGCCAAGTGCGCCCCTCATCCCGGCTGGTGTGCACCCGTCCTCCGGCATCCGGGCCCACCAGCACACCCCTTGCCGGAGATTCGATATGGCTGAGCAGCTGCGCGTCCATGACCCTGGTGAAGCTCGTGCCGCCGTCCGTGCTTACTCGCAGGCCGCTCCGGGTGGTGGCGTAGAGGCGGCCCGGCTCGGCGGCGTTCGCGGCCAGGTCGATAACGTCCTCCTCGGCACCCGGTGTCCAGGACCGGCCCTCATCGGTGCTCGACCTTACCCGCCGTGACTGACTGTCGTACGCATAAAGCTTGACCCCTGCGGGCTGCAGGGCGTGGAAATCGGCAGCGCCACCCTCGGACACGGTGCTCCACGTGCGTCCGGCATCTGTGCTGCGGATGAGGCCAAGGTGCGGGCTGGCCGCCTGCGGGTCGCCCGGATGGCCACTGGCCAGGAAAGTCCCGGGCCCGACCACTGTGAAGCCCATATGGTCCTGGATGCGCCCCGCCACCCGCTCGGCGGTCTCTAGCGACTTGAGTTTGAACAGGCCGTAATGGCCCGCCAGATAGAGGGCTCCGTCGGCCGGATCGACCCCCAGCCCGTGGATGTGGCCGATTCCTGGATCATCGGCGTTGGGCGCTGGGGGAGGCTGTGATTGCCCGCATGCCGACGCGGCAAAAGCCAGGATGGCCAGGGCCGCGGCTGCGGCACGAAGCCGTGGATCGCGCATGATGCAGATACTACTAGTTCATGTAGTAGTGTGGTTTTGCATCGATATGTGAGCCATCCCGCATGTCCCCGCATGTCCCCGCAGGTGGCTCGCCGGTGAGTGACGGCAGTGCCGGACGAGCGTGCCCCAACCGGGATCGTAGACCTGTGGCCGCCGGCTTGAACCGTACGCGCGCCCCTCACGTCATAGGGGTATGCGGTGCAGGTCGCTCGCGCTGATTCTCGCCGTCGTGCTGGTGAGCGCTGGTGAGCGCGGCGTGCGGTCAGAGCAGCACTCCTAAGGATTCCGGATCACCCATCGCAGTAAACCACCCAAGCGACAACCATCCTGTCGCAGTGTGGCGGCTGGAGGGTGGTTTCCTGTCGCCCGGCTTGCTCACGATCCGGCCGCCGCGCGTCGTCGTCTACGGAGACGGGCAGGTGATCGGTTGGGACATGGCTGTATCGATGACGCATCAGGCAAGTAGCACAGTTGGGCTCGGGACAGTGTTGGTGGCCGGCATAGCTTCACTGTTCGCCACCTATTGGGACGATGCCTGGCACACGGACATAGGGCGAGACGACGCCCTCATCCCTCCGCACCTGCTGCTCTACGGGGCGGTCGCGGTGGCTGGGCTGGCGGTGGCCGTCTGGGGCGCCGCCGTTGTCTGGAGGGCCCGATCGCTCGCAGGCGTTCTCCGCGACCCTGGCTTGAGCACCGCCGCCACAGGTGGCGCGGTAACTCTTGGGGCGGGGGTCGCCGACGCGTGGTGGCACGAGATGTTCGGGCGGGACTCGGTGCTGTGGAGCCCGCCGCATATCCTCGCGGTTTTCGGCACGGTCGCGCTCATCGTTGGCGTTCTCGCAGGCTTGGGAAAGAACGCGCCTCCCGGGCTGCGCTCGGTGGCCGGAGCCCTGTTGCTCGGTAGTGCCCTCATCGCGGTGCTGGAGTTCGAGACCGACGTGCCCCAGTTCAGTGAGAGCTTCTACCTGCCCGTGCTGCTCATCAGCGCACTTTTCTCGATGGCCGTGATCCAGCAGCTCGCGCTGGGTCCCTGGCCGATGGTGCGCGTGGTGGCGATCTACGTGGTGGTCCGGCTGCTCATCGCCGGGTTGCTGGTGGTGCTGGGGCGCTCCGCGCCGGATGTGCCGCTGGCCGTCGCCGGGCTTGTTGTCGCCGATCTGAGGTGGCGCAGCAAGAGCCTCGCATACGCCGCAGGGGCGGCAGGCGTGTCGGTGACGAGCGTACTGTCCAGCGTGCTGGGGGTTGCCAGTGTTCCTGTCGTCAGCGTGTTGCCCGTGGCCCTCACGGTGGTTGCGGTCTTCTTGGTGGTCTTGGCGGCTGGCTCGTTCCGCCGCGCCGCGGCCGCGATCGCCGTGGCCGCCGCGCTCGTGCCGATGGGGAGCCAGGACCGGGCGGAAGCTCACGACCCCGGCCAAGGAGAGATCGTCGCACAGGCGAAGCTCACGGGGGCCTCTGATGGGCACGGCACGCTCACATTGGCCGGCATCCTTCCAGTCGACTGCTCGGCGGCACGGACGTGCAGGATCCTGGCTCGGCGGGCGGGCGAGACCCGTACCGGGGCGGTGACCACGAGCGGCGGACAGGTGCTCGGCATGGTGAAGGTTCCGCCGACCGGGCGGTGGTTCACCTACCTCGAGGTCAAGGTCAAGCAGGGGATGGCTGAGACGTGGCTGCCGCTCGACGCCGGCGTGCCTCAGAGGACCTCGCAGCGCCGGGAGCTGTACCTGCCTGCCGGACGTGCGGGTGGAGAGGGGTTCGGGCCTGCGGAGGTCGTCAGCGGAGTGGTCTTGTACGCGATCGGGCTGGCCGTCCTCATGCTGGCCCTCGTGCAGACGCGGCGAATTGGCAGGTCGATAGCCTAGGCATCGTGACCATGATCGAACCCTCCCTGGTTGACGCCACTGCCGCCGCCGTGTCCCGATGGGGTCTGGCAGGCCTCACCCTGGAGCGCGTCGCCGATGAGGCCGGGATCTCCCGGACGACGTTGCACCGCAGGGGTGTCAGTCGCGACGACCTGGTGGGCGCTCTCGCCGCGCGAGCCGCGGATGAGTTCCGCGCCGCGCTGTGGCCCGCGCTCACCAGCCCGGGCAATGCGGTCGAGCGGCTGCGCGCCATGCTGGAGGCCATGTTCCAGGTGGCCGATCAGCACCTGGAACTGCTGGCCGGCATGTATGTCGCCCACGGGGAGATGTTCCACGAGCCCGGCCCCGAGGCCATGGTCGTCGACGTCTTCGCCAGTCCGTTCGACCGGGTGCTCAGGGATGGCGCGCTGGATGGATCCCTACGCCAGGTGCCTCCCACGATCACCGCCACGGTCCTGTTCAACACCGCTGGATGGGGATATGTGCATCTGCGGGCGAGCCACAAATGGCCGCAGGACCGCGCCAGGGACGCCGTCATCGGCCTCGTCGTCACCGGGCTTCTTCCACCCGGCCCGGACATGTAGGCATCGAACTTCGATATGCGACGAGACTCTCGTGACGCTGACCTTGCCGGATGCTACCTGTCTTGACGATGCCGGGATCCCATTGATCGCCGTGGTGCGACAATCCGCTCGCCGATCTGCCTGTTGGTCAGCCCCTTGCCGATCAGGTCGAGGATGTGCCCTTCCCTCTCCGACCACGCTGCAGGCCTTTCTGGCTGCTTGATCGCGCAGGCGTTGAAGCGTGGCGGCGGTGGTCTGCGAGTCGAGGGCAACTGTCCCGCGGCCACCGTCCGGACCGCGCCGACGGCGTTGAGGGAGGAAGAAGGTAAAGAATTTCGGACTGAAAACCCTTGCCTGGTAAGGGATGTTGGCGAGTTTTACCCGAGATGTCTCGGTCCTGTCTTGCACTCCTCTATGGGGATTACTTACCTTTTGGGGGTACTTGAGGCGCGCGACTAGAACCCTTTACGGGTGCGCGTCTCTCATTGCCGAGACCGTGCTCTACCTGCGCTGGCAGCATGCCCGCAGGGCAGGGTGCGGCCGCCGAATCCGCGAAGAGAGCGGAACCGGGGACCCAATTTCTTGGGGTGAATCGGAACACCCGCGAGGCAGTTCCGTAGGGCACTTCCAGGCCCGAATCCGTCAGCTAACCCGGTAGGCGGCATGGAAGCAAGGAGCAGCAAACCCCAGCATGACCAAGACCGTACTTTCGCGCGCTCTCCAGCCGATGAACATCGCGGTCGCAGCCGCTGTCACCGCAGGCGCGTTCATCACTGGCACCCCCGCCTTCGCCGCCGATCACCAGAACGACCGTGCGCATGCCGCCGAGGCCGCCCAGCAGAAGCCCGGCCAGGTCGCGGCGGACGCGGTCATCAAGATCGCGGAATCCCAGGTGGGCGTGACCGAGAACGCCGCAGGAGGCGGGACGCCGTTCCACCAGTGGTACATGTCCTCGCCTCGTGCGCAGGAGACCGTGGCACGCGACGGCGGAAGCATCCAGGCATATGTGAACGCTCCATGGTGTGCGATGTTCGTCTCCTGGGTCGGCGAGAAGGCCGGCGCCCGGCCTACCGTCGGCTGGGACGCCTACACCATCACCTGGGCCAAGTGGTTCCAGAAGAATGGCCGGTGGGGGACCGCCGCCAAGCCCGGCGCCGTCGTCTACTTCTCCTGGGACGACAAGACCGTCGACAGCATTGACCACATGGGCCTGGTCAAGAAGGACAACGGAGACGGCACGATCACCACGGTCGAGGGCAACACCGGCAACGGCAAGGTGGAGGAGCGGATCCGGCCCACGTCGCAGGTCGTGGGCTACGGCTACCCGCAGTACAAGGCCTGACAGGCTTAATTCCGGGGCGGGACCGACGAAGGTCCCGCCCTGACCTGTCCCTTGAAACAGCACCGTAAGTGCTCCTCCGGGGACATTCAGGCGTGCGGTGTGGTGTCGGTCGGAAGACCCCCACGGCGAAGCTCGCCGCGATGCTCGGCCTTCCTGCGCCCGCCGGCGCGGAGGCCGCCGGGGCGACGTCAGGAGATGACCATGCTCAATCGTCGCCATGACCACTTCGATGCGAGTGCGACAGCGGTCCCTGCGCGGTGAAGGCGTCACGGCAGTGGGTGGAGCAGAACCAGTAGGTGGTGCCGTCGCGTTCCAGTGAGGCGGCGGCGGTGGCGGGGTCGACCTGCATGCCGCAGACCGGATCGGCGGTCTCCGCCGGTTCGGCGCCTGTCTCGACGGTGACGGGCAGTTCGGCCGGGGGTTCCGCTGTGGGCCGGAGAGATGGCGGGGTGAAGCGGCGCAGTCGGTTGGCGTTGCCGACGACCGACAGCGAGGACAGTGCCATCGCGGCAGCGGCGATGATGGGGGAGAGCCGGATGCCGAGGAACGGGTACAGGATGCCGGCGGCGACGGGGATGCCGACCGCGTTGTAGACGAAGGCCAGGAACAGGTTCTGGCGGATGTTGCGCATGGTGGCGCGGGAGAGCCGCACCGCGGTGACGATTCCGGCGAGCGCGCCAGAGATCAGCGTGATGTCGGAGGCCTCGATCGCCACGTCCGTGCCGGTGCCGATGGCGAAGCCGACGTCAGCCTGGGCCAGGGCAGGCGCATCGTTGATGCCGTCGCCGGCCATGCCGACGCGACGGCCCTCGCCTTGGAGCCGGGCGATCTCGGCGGCCTTGTGCTGGGGCAGCACCTCTGCAAGCACGCGAGTGATGCCGACCTGGCGGGCGATCGCCTCGGCGGTGCGCCGGTTGTCGCCAGTGATCATCACGACCTGCAGGCCGAGCTGCTGGAGCGCGGCGACGGCGTCGAGGGAGTCGTCCTTGACGGTGTCGGCCACGCCGAGGACCCCGGCGGGCTCTCCGTCAGCGGCCACCATGATCGGGGTACGGCCTGCCACGGCGAGCCGATCGGCGGCCGGCTCGAGGCTCCCGGCGGGCACGCCGGCGTCGGCCAGCAGGCGTCGGCCGCCGACCAGCACATGACGCGCCTCGACGGCGGCGGAGAGGCCCTTGCCGGTGACCGAGTCGAAGTCCGAAGGGTCTGTCAAGGGCAGGCCGCGTTCGGTTGCGCCGGTGACGACGGCTTGGCCGAGCGGGTGCTCGGAGGAGCGTTCGGCAGAGGCGGCGAGACGCAGGAGGTCATCGGCGGTCCAGGAGGCGGTCGGCTCGACGTCGGTGAGCGCCGGGCGGCCGCGGGTTATGGTGCCCGTCTTGTCCAGGACGATCGTGCCCAGCTTGTGCGCGGTCTCCAGGGCGGCGGCGTCGCGGATCAGGATGCCGGCCTGGGCGCCCTTGCCGGTGCCCACCATGATGGACAGCGGGGTGGCCAGGCCGAGAGCGCACGGGCAGGCGATGATGAGGACCGAGACCGCCGCCACGAGGGCGAGCGTGAATGCGGGGGAGGGGCCGGCGACGTACCACACCGCGAATGTGACCACGGCGATGGCCATCACCGCCGGGACGAAGTAGCCCGACACCAGGTCGGCCAGCCGCTGGATGGGCGCCCTGGACGCCTGCGCCGCCCGGACGAGGTGGATGATCTGGGCCAGGACGGTTTGGGCGCCGACCTTCTCGGCGCGGAAGGTGAACGCGCCGGTCTGGTTGACGGTCGCGCCCACCACCTGGTCGCCGGGCTCTTTCTCCACCGGGATCGACTCGCCGGTGACCATGGACTCGTCCAACGTGGAACGGCCGTCGACGACCACGCCGTCCACCGGCACCTTCTCGCCCGGCCGGACGATCACCAGGTCGCCGGGCAGCACCTCGGCGATGGGAATCTCACGCTCCGCGTCGTCCCGGCGTACCCGGGCGGTTCTGGGCTGCAGGCCGATCAGCTTGCGGATCGCCTCCCCGGTGCCGGCCTTGGCGCGCGATTCGAGGAGTCGGCCGAGCAGGATCAGGGTCAGGATGACGCCGACGGCCTCGTAGTACACGTCCCGCAGCTCAGCCGGTAGCAGCCCCGGGGCAGCGGTGACCAGCAGGCTGTAGCCGTAGGCGGCGCTCGTGCCGATTGTGATGAGGCTGTTCATCTCCGCGGCCCGGTGGCGCAGGCTCAGCCAGCCCACCCGGTGGATCGGCCAGCCCGCGTAGAACATCACCGGCGTGATCAGCGCGAGCTGAACCCAGCGGTCGAGCAGCAGGCTGGGCACCCAGGTAGCGCCGAAGAACTCGTGCGCCATCACCGCCAGCGCCACCGGCGCGGTCAGCACCGCCCCGATCAGCACCCGCCACGAAAGGTCCCTGATCTCCGCCTGCCGATCCGCGGCCTCAGTGTCGTCTTCGGCGAGGCCGGCCTCTTCCCGGTCGGCTGCGTTCTCGGGACGCTCCTTCGTCGGCGTCTCGCCGCGCTGGAGCTGTCCGTTCGGGCCCGGTTCGACGATGAGGCGACCGCGCACCATGTTCATGCCACATGCGAAGCCGTACTCGCCGGCCTCAGCCGGGATCAGCTCGACCGCGGTGCGCTGGAAGGCTGGTAGCGCCTGGTCGACTCCGAAGTCCGGGAACACCACGTGAGAGGTGCACTCGCCGCCCTCGCGCCGGTCGAAGACCAGACGGAGCGGCATGCCCTGGCGGGCGCGGATGAGATCTGGCGAATACCCGCCCTTGACGGTGACCTCGACCTCTTGCACCCCGTCACGGAGGTCGGCGAGGCGGCTCTTTCTCGGGCCGAAGAAGTACCAGGCGAGGAAGGCGATCAGCCCCGCGGAGACGACGATGACGACCCAGTCGGTTTCAATCACGAGACTTCGCTTCCCCTCGAGTCCCGTACACGGTCATGGTCGGGTGCCTGCTGGTCGCCAGGCGTTCGTCAGCCCCGGAGCAAGCGGTCCAATTCACGCCGACGGACTCTGAAACGGGACAAGGCCCGCAGTCGTGTCGGGAGTGGCACGGTGAGCACCGGACACTTGCTGTAAGTGACGCAGTAGCGACTCGTGGCCGCGCCGCACCATCGGCGTAGCATTCTCCCCTCTGCCCCGCCCAGCACGAGTAGATCGTCCTCTCGGTCAGCGAGATGGACTAGGGCTGGGCCGGGTTCACCCCGGGCGACCAACGCGCTCACCTCGATATCGGCCGGAACATGCCCCATCGCTTCCTGGAAGGAGATCCACACTCCCTTCCGCATGCGCGAGAAGAACTCGTTTCCGCTGTCGAGACCTGGTAGAGCGCCGGCGCCGGGGAGCACGCGGACCGCGTACAGGGATGCGCCACGGCGTCGGGCCTCGTCGACCGCGTAGCGCAAAGCCGCCAGACTCGCCAGCGATCCGTCCAGCGCGACCACTACGCGTGGCCCTGTGTCTTGCGTGGGATGTGGGTAGTCGCCGTTCGCGTTCATACAGGCCACCACCTGCCTCAACACAAATGTTATCCCCGGCGCGGGTGCGGCATATAGGGAGCCTTCTACGCTGGCGTACGTGCGACACGACTCAAAGTTCGGACCGGGACCGCTTGTAGCTCAAACAATCTAGATACTATGTTTCATAGTAGCTTCTGGGATCGGACTGCATGATGCGGCTATGGACTTGGCGGCAATGGGTTGTTGCGGTCGGAGTGACCATGATCGCTGCTGCTTTGATCGGCGTGCCGACAGCGATCATCGAAACCTCATGGTTCACTCGGATGACGCCGGTGCTGTGGTGGAATTACCCCGTCTGGATGACCAGTGCGATCCTGACGGGTCTGATCGCAGCCACCTATGTGGCGCCGGTTCGGGTACGCGCGCCTCAGGAGTCCAAGACCTTCATCGGCGGGTTGATCTCGGCGTTCGCGGTCGGTTGTCCCGTCTGCAACAAGCTTGTTGTGCTGGCGCTGGGGACGTCCGGGGCCTTGACCTACTTCGCGCCCATCCAGCCGGTCCTCGCGATCGGCTCCCTGGCCATCCTCGCTATGGCGCTACGGCGACGACTTGCGGCATTGAGATCATGTCCGACGCTCGAGCGAACATGACGAGGTATGCAACTGCGTATTCATGGCGACTAGGGCGGGTAGGAGAAAACACTGTCGGGGTGGTGTGGCGGGGGAAGTTCCCGTAGCGCCCATCACGACGCGAAGATCCGAATGCCCTGCGGGGCGCCCCCAGCAACAGGCTCAACAAGATCGACAGGCGTGGGGCAGCACGTAGCCTCCTGCTGCGGGTGATGAGTCTGGGCAGTCCGAAGGCGATCAGAGCGGTGTACGCCGCCAGGGCGACGGCGACGATCAACGCCGGGCCGTCTTGTACAGGGCGACGTCGAGTGCGGCATGCTCCTCAGGGCTGAGCCGTTCCAAGAAGTGGACCAGTGCCATCGCCTGATTCCCACCTTGCGCCAGCGCCTCCCGCATGAGCTGGGCGCTGTAGGCCTCGTGGCTCATTACGGGTTCGTACAGATAGGCCCGGCGGACCTGGGAGCGCCGCAGGAGGCCCTTCTTGTGGAGCTTGTCCATGACGGTCATGACCGTGGTGTACGCAAGGACCTTGTCCCGTCGCAGCCCATGGAGTACTTCTCGGACCGAGACAGGCGCGTCACAGGACCAGACGTGCTCCATGATCGCAGACTCCAGCTCGCCGAGATGGCGCATCACATGCTCCCTTGCCCCTTAATCTGCTATCCATCGTAGTAGATCGAGTGAAGGAGCTGGTGGCAGCCCATCGGTGCGCCGACTCCGGCCCCGGGATTCAGTTGCAGGAGGAAGGGGATCTGGCCACCGGCGTGAACTGCGACTGTCAGTGCTAGACCGTGCAACGGCGTCTCTCTTGCGGACAGCCGTTCCCAGGGCGAACGCCTTATGCGGTCTTGTCGGCTGGTTTCAGACCGGCAAGCAGGTTGAAGGAGCCGGTCAGCAAGTTAAGGGCAACCAGGCCGGGGATCTCCGCGATGATTCGATCGCTCCAGCCATGAGCCCTTAGCTCGGCGACATCCTCGTCTGTCAGTGATGACGGCTCGGCCAGCACGCGGGTGGCCACCGCGATCAGCGCTGCTTCCCGGGCATCAGTGGAGGTGCCCTGGCGGGCGAGGGTGATGTCGGCCTCGCTCAACCCCGCCGCCCGGCCCGCCGCGGCGTGTGCGTCGAGGCAGAGCCCGCAACCGATCCACTCCTGCAGGGCGAGTGAGATCTTCTCGCTGAGGGTGCGCGGCAGCTTGCTGCGCTTCATGGCCCTCGACAGCTCCAGGTAGCCCTGGAGCAGGGCCGGCGAGTGCGCCATGGTCGAAACCATCTCGCCGACTGAGCCCCTGCGGCTGATGATGTCGTCAAGTAGTTCTCGTGACTTCTCCGGCGCTTCAGTGGGGTTGAGGGCGTTCAGTCGGCGCACTTCATTTCTCCTCTTCGCAGGCTCTAACGATGCATACTATACCCCCGCAGGGTAATTAGAGGCTGCTCCTCGACCGGAGGATGTCTTTGCTGGCTGCTCTCGCGCGCCGTCTTCCCACCAGGGGAGGTCTACCTTTCACGCAGAACCGCGCAGAGCTGGGCTACCTCCTCCTCCGTGTTGTAGTAGTGCACGGAGGCACGTACCAGCTCTCCCAGGCCGCGATCCGTCATGTCGAGCCGCGTCGACGGCACGCGCGAAACGCTGACGTTGATCGACTGAGCGCCCAGCCGTGCCTTGACCTCGTCAGCCGACGCGCCGTCCAGGGTGAAGGTGACGATGCCACACCGCTCGGCTCCTTGATCGTGCACCTGGCAGCCCGGCAGTTCCGTCAGCTCCTCCCGCAGGTGGCCGGCGAGCGTGTAGACCCGATCCCGGATGTTCTCCAGCCCCCAGCTGAGCGCCTCGTCGATGGCCGCGCCTAACCCGAGCCGGGTGGCCACCCCGTACTCCCAGCTCTCGAAGCGGCGCGCGCCCGGCTGCACCTCGTAGCGTGAGGGTGCAGCCCAGCAGGCGCCGTGAAGGTCCAGGAAGGGCGGGTCGAGCCGGTCGAGCGCCGCCCGGCGTACGTAGAGCAGGCCCGTACCGCGGGGGCCACGCAGATACTTGCGGCCAGTAGTGGACAGCAGGTCGCAGCCGATCAGCTCGACGTCGATCGGCAGCTGGCCGACCGATTGGCACGCGTCCAGCAGGAACAGCGCGCCGGCGTCCGACGCCACCTTGCCCACCTCTGCGGCCGGGTTGACGAGGCCGCCGTTGGTCGGGATGTGTGTGAGCGAGATGAGCCGGACGCGCTCGTCGGCCATCCGGCGAAGCGCGTCGATGGAGATCTGGCCGAGCCCGTCGTTGGGGACCACGTCCACCTGGACTCCGAAGCGCTCGGCGACCTGGAGGTAGGCGATGAAGTTGCTGGCGTACTCCGCCTTGCTGGTGAGGATGCGGTCGCCGGCCTGCCAGGGCACCGCGTAGAAGGCCAGGTCCCACGCGCGGGTCGCGCTGTCGACGAGTGCGATCTCGTCCGGCGAGCAGTTCAGCAGGTGGGCCGCCGAGGCGTGGACCTCGGCAAGCCGATCGGCGGCCTTCGCCGCCGCCTCGTATCCGCCTATTTCCGCTTCCAGCCGCAAGTGGTCGATGACGGTGGACAGCACACCGCTCGACGGCAACGCGGATCCCGCGTTGTTGAAATGAGCGACCTTTACGACGCCGGGCGTCAGGGCCCGGGCCGCAGCCACGTCGATCATGAGGCCACCAGCCGCAGGAAGGCCCGGACCCGCGGATGATCGGGCGTGGTGAAGAACCGCGATGGCGGTCCTTCTTCGATCACGGTGCCGCCGTCCATGAACACGACCCGGTCGGCCACCTCCCGCGCGAACGCGGTCTCGTGCGTCACCACCACCATCGTCATCCCTTCTCGCGCGAGCTCGCGCATCACTTGGAGCACCTCCGCGTGCAGCTCGGGGTCGAGCGCCGAGGTCGGCTCGTCGAACAGGATCACCTCGGGCTCCATGGCCAGCGCCCGGGCGATCGCGACCCGCTGCTTCTGCCCGCCCGACAGCTTCGCCGGATAGCAGTCGCACTTGTCCGCCAGCCCCACCCGGGCCAGCAGTTCCCGCCCCCGCGCCGCCGCCTGGGCGCGCGGGACCCGCCGTACGGAGACCGGACCCTCCATGACGTTCTGCAGGGCAGTCAGGTGCGGGAACAGGTTGAACTGCTGGAAGACCATGGCAGTACGGCGACGCAGCTCCCGGACCTGCCCGGCCGGGTGACGCACGCCACAGGCCAGCTCGGTGCCGCAGACGCTGACCGTGCCGGCCTCCGGCTCCTCGAGCAGGTTCAGGCAGCGGATCAGCGTGGTCTTGCCCGAGCCGGACGGGCCCATGACCACGACCACCTCGCCTCGCCCCACATCGAGGTCGACGCCCTTGAGCACCTCCAGGTCCCCGAAGCGCTTACGCAACCCACGAACGCTGACGATCATGCGTACGCCCTCCTCATCCGCCGCTCCAGCGCCTGCTGGCCGATCTGCAGCAGCGTGTTGACCAGCCAGTACAGGAGTCCGACCAGCAACAGCGCCTCCATGTAGCGGAAGGTCGAGGTGCCGATGCCCTCGGCCACCCGGGTCAGCTCGACGACGGTGACCGCCGAGGCGAGCGAGGTGTCCTTCATCAGTGCGACGAACCTGCTCCCCACGGCCGGGGTCGCGATCCTGATCGCCTGCGGGAAGATGATCCGGCGCAGTGTCTTCCAGTACGGCATGGCCATCGAGGCAGCCGCCTCCCACTGGCCGCGGTCCACGCCGAGCACCCCGGCACGGAAGTTCTCGCTCAGGTACGCGGCGCTGAACAGGGTGAAGGCGATGATCGCGGAGGGGATGGGCGGGATCTCGAGTCCGAGCTGCGGCAGCCCGAAGTAGACGATCATGATCTGGATGAGCAGCGGCGTACCCCGGAACACCGACACGTAGGCGGCGGCCAGCGTCCGCAGCGTGCGACTGGACGAGATGCGCGCGAGCGTCACCAGGGCGCCCACCGCGCTGCCGAGGATGAACGAGACCACGCCGAGCACGATCGTGACGCCGAGACCGGTGAGCAGGTCGGGCAGGAAGTCGATCAGGAGGTCCATCAGACCCCCTTGAGCTGTTCGGCCATGTCGAGGCCGCCGAGCCACTTCTTCGAGATCGCGCTGAGCGTGCCGTCGGAGATCATGTCGCCCAGGGCCTTGTCCACGGCCTGCTTGAAGGTCGCCGAGCCCTTGGCGAAGGAGATGCCGTTGACCTCTGATTCCAGCAGCGGACCCGCCGGCTTCACCGCGAGTGAGTTCTTCTGAGCAAGGAAGGCGCCCTGGAAGCGGGAGACCAGCGCGGCGTCTGCCCGGCTCCTGGCCACCTCGGTCAGGCCGAGCGTGGCGTTGTCGTAGGTCTTGATGTCGGCGCCCGGGATCGACTTCTTGGCGAATGCGGCTTGGGTCGTGCCCGCGGTGACCGCGACCTTCTTACCGTTCAGGTCGGCCAGCCCGCCGATGTCCGACCCGGCCGCCACGAAGATGGAAATGCCGTTGACCTCGTAGGGGCGGGAGAAGTCGACCTGCTTCTTCCGCTCGTCGGTGATGGTCTGGCCCGAGATCACCGCGTCGAACCTGCCCGCCTGGACCCCGGCGATGAAGCTCTGGAAGTTCGAGGGGACGAACTCGACCTTGGCGATCCCGAGCCGTTCGGCCAGTTCGTTGGCCACGTCGACGTCATACCCTGCGGGCTTGCCGTTCTCCAGGAAGTTCCACGGCGGGTTGGCCTGGGTCTGCGCCACCCGGATGACGCCTGCGGTCTTGACTCGTTGGAGGAGATCAGTCTGGGCCTGGCCGGACCCGCATCCGGCGACTGCGGCGATCAGGACGATGGGGATTGAGGAGCGGATCATGGCGTAGACCCTTCATACCTCTGGGGGGTACAGCCGTCTGGTCTACGGTCTCTCCGGCCCGCGCATTTCGTCAAGTACCCCTAAGGGGTAATTTTCGGACAAACCGAAGTGTGCCATTTGTGTCGTGTCTGCGTGGGAGGCAGCGTTCGCCGTCTGCTACGGCGCGCTGGCACTGGACGACACGGCTAGCACGACCCCTTTCCATCGCCCGCGGCGAGGGCACGGGACCGGCTGCTCACGCGACCTTTCCGTCCGCGGCCAGGCCGCCCAACACGCTTGCGAGGTCGGCACGAGGGCCGCGGTTGAAGGGCAGCCTGGCCAGCGCCATGCCCATGGCGCACGTACCCGAGACCGCGGCGAACACCAGCCCGCCACCGATGAACGCCGCGAGCCACTTGGCCGCTGGGAAGGCGACGCTGGCCAGGATCGCGACCAGCACGATGGAGCCGGCGACGAGGCGGACCTGGCGTTCGAGATCCCAGCGCGGGCGTCCGAGCTCCACGGGCGCGCCGGCGGTCTGCCAGGCGAGCAGCCCGCCCTCGAGGACGCGCAGGCCGGGCAGTCCCGCGCCGGCCAGGGCTTGGGCGGCGAGAATGGCGCGCTGCCCCGAGCGGCAGATCAGCACCGCCTGCTTGTCCAGGTGGGGTCGCAACTCGTCGAGATGATGGCGCAGCAGGTCCAGAGGTACGTTACGAGAGCCGGGAATGTGCGCGGCCTCGAACTCGCCGGGTGTCCGCACGTCGATCAGCCGTGGCACGTCGCCGGATTTGAGCAGGTGTCCCAGCTCGGCGGTGCCGATGGTGGTCAAGAGGTCTCCTCGTCGGGGGTGGTGATGGGCAGGCCGGCGTCGGCGGCTCGGGCGTAGGCGTCGTCGATGTGCACCACGCGGCGGCCGGCGCGGGCCAGCAGGCTCGCCGCCGCCGCGGCCCGGTAGCCGGTGCCGCAGTGCACCCACACCGTTCCCCCTGGCACCTCGCGCAGGCGTCCTGGCAGCTCGGGCAGCGGGATGTGCACGGCATCGGCCACGTGGCCGGCCCGCCATTCGTTGCCCATCCGCACGTCCAGCACCACGCCCGGCGCGGGCAGGTCACCGGCCGGGCTGCCCGCGCGGGAGGCGGCCAGGTCGGCGAAGGTCGCGGTGGTCAGTCCCGCGAGCAGGTCCTGGTCGTGCCCGGCCCACTGCTCAACAGCGCCGGTCGCTGCGGCGGTCGGGCGGTCGATGCCGATGCGTGCCAGCTCACGCTGGGCGGCGGCGACCTGCTCGGCCGACTCGCCGAGCAGCGTGATGGGCGCACCCCAGGGTGCCAGCCAGCCCAGCCAGGTCGCCATCGGGCCGTCCAGGCCGAAGCTGAGCGTGCCGGCCAGGTGCCGGTGCGCGAAGGCCTTGCGCGAGCGCAGGTCCACCACCCATTCACCGGCCCGAACGCGTGCCCGCAGCTCTGCACTGTCGGCCGGTCGAACCGGGGTCAGGTCGATCGGCTCCGCGCCAGCGGCATTGCGCGCCCCCATGTGGGCGTAATAGGCCGGGTAGGCGTCCAGCCCGTCCAGGACGTGGGCGACGAAGTCGTCGGCCTCCAGCCGCAGCACCGTGTTGACGTCCTTCTCCCGGCCGATGGTCGAGCCGGCCGCGTCGGACTGCGTGGCCGCGCAGAAGCTGCCGAACCCGTGCGTGGGCCAGATCCGCGCGCCGTCGGGCAGCAGATCGGCCAGCCGCCGCGCGGATGCGTGCTGGTGGTGGGCCAGGGTCCGGGCGTGCTCGGCGCCCAGGAGATCGGTACGCCCGGTGCTGCCGAACAGCAGCGACCCCCCGGTGAACACCCCCTCCGGCCCGTCCGGGCCGGCCAGCACGTAGGACAGGTGGTGGAAGGTGTGTCCCGGCGTGCCCACCGCGTCCAGCCGCATCTGCCCGGAGACGGCGATCCGGTCGCCGTCGGTGACCGGCACGCGGTCGAAGGCGACCTCCTCGGCCCGGGCCACCAGGTACGCCGCCCCGCTCACCCTGGCCAGCGCCAGACCGCCGGAGACGTAGTCGTTGTGCAGGTGGGTCTCCGCCACATGGGTGACACGCACGCCCAGCCGTCCGGCCAGGGCGAGGACGCGGTCGATGTCGCGCTGGGGGTCGATCACCACCGCGACCCGCCCGTCATGGGCCAGATAGCTGCGATCCCCCAGGGAAGAGGTCTCAATCACCTCGACCTGGATCGTCATCTTTGCACTCCTTTCTTATACCCCCGGGGGTATTTTGAAGACAGACGGGTACATGCCCGCCTTACCTATCAAGAGGTCACGAAAGAGCGAGGAACAGCTTCTCCAAACGCTCGGCGCTGATCGGCGGCTCCTCGCCACGCTCACGCGCCACCTGACACTGCTGCAACCCGGTCGATATGATCTTGAAACCGGCCCGGTCCAGCGCCTATGCCGAGGGCGCCGTCAAAGGCGCGCCCCAGGCCACCCAGTGTGCTGATCGCTGGCACCTGTGGCACAACCTGGTCCAGGCCGTGGAACGGTCGGTCACCCGACATCGCTCCTGCTTATCAGACCCTCCAGACGATGGACCCGAGCAACCCGAACGACCATCGACAGCGCAAACCAGCGCCCGCCAGGGCTCGACACGATTCGCCGAGCGCACCCGCGCCAAACACGCCCGAATCCACGAGCTGAAGGCTGCCGGGCACAGCCTGCGAGCCATCGCCCGCCAGCTCCGGATGGGCGACCGCACCGTGATCCGCTACGCGCACGCCGCCTCACCCGAGGAACTGTTATGGGGCCAATGGACCAACAAGCCCAGCGCCGTCGACGACTTCAAGCCCTACCTTCACCAGCGGTGGCAAGCAGGCGAACGCAACGCCACCCGCCTGCTGAAAGAGATCACCGCGCTCGGCTACCGCGGCAGCTACGGCGCGCTCAGCACCTACTTACGCCCCCTGCGCGCGGCCCGCCCTGTCGCCCCGCCGGCACCTTCGGTCCGCAAGGTCACCGGCTGGCTCGCCACCCATCCCGACCGGCTCGAAGACGCGCACCAACTCCAACTCGCAACCGTCCTGGACCGCTGTCCGGAACTGACCGCACTTCTCAAGCACGTCCGCACCTTCGCCATCATGCTCACCCAACGCCGAGGCCAAGACCTTCCCGGCTGGCTCGCTGCGGTGAGAGCCGATGACCTGCCCGCACTTCACGCCTTCGCAGGCGGCCTCGAACGCGACCTCGACGCCGTCACCGCAGGCCTGACCCTGCCCTGGAGTTCCGGCCCGGTGGAAGGCCACGTCAATCGCATCAAGATGCTCAAGCGCCAGATGTTCGGCCGTGCCGGCTTTCTCCTCCTCCGCAAACGAGTGCTCCTCACAACCTAACGATCATTACGCACCGTCACCGCTTCACGGACTTTGCGCCAGATCCGCTACTCGGGATCTGGCTCAAAGTCCGTGAAGTCGTCACGATCTGTGATCACGTTGCCCGGTGCAGTCGATCGTCAGGTGATCGCGATTTCGTAACTCGACGCGCAGGAGAGCGGCCGCGTCGTCATGATCCGGTTCATCCCGGAACTGATCATCACGAGCGGCCGCGAGGTCATTGTGCAGCATGCCCCGGCAGGCGAGGAAGCCTGCTGCATTCTTCTGCTGTTCCCGCATCTCAGCCAGGTGTACGTAGACGCCATCGAGGAGGATCAAGGTGGCCTGCTGATCATGGCTCGGAGTAGAGCTGAGTATGCGATATGTCATCGATGCGCCACCTCGGCAGACAGGCGGCACAGCCGCTACCGTCGCCGTCTGCACGACCTGCCGGTCTCAGGCCAGCCCATACTGGTCGAGCTGGAGGTCCGCCGGTTTTTCTGCGATAACCCCGATTGCGACGTTCGTACCTTTGCCGAGCAGGTCCCTACGCTGACCCAGCGGTACGCCCGCCGCACACCGCTGCTGCGCGCTGCGCTGGAGGCCATCGCCCTGGCGCTGGCCGGACGCGCCGGAGCGCGGCTGGCGTCGGTGCTGGGCCTGGCGGCGGGCCGCTCCACGCTGATCCGGCTGATCCACGCCCTGCCGGACCCCGAGATCGGCCGGCTCACCGCAGTGGGCGTGGACGACTTCGCCCTCCGCCGGGGCAACAGCTACGGCATCGTCCTGATCGACATGGGCACTCATCGGCCTATCGACCTGCTGCTCGACCGCCAGGCCGACACCCTCGCCGACTGGCTTCGAGCCCACCCCGACGTGGAAGTGATCTGCCGGGATCGAGCCAGTGCCTATGCCGAGGGCGCCGTCAAAGGCGCGCCCCAGGCGAGGCAATGCGCCGATCGCTGGCACTTGTGGCACAACCTGATCCAGGCCGTGGAACGGTCGGTTTCCCGGCATCGCTCCTGCTTGTCAGACCCCCAGACCGACGTTCCCGAGCAGCCCGAGCAGCCCGAGCAGCCCGAGCAGGCATCGACAATGCAGAACACCGCCCGCCAAGGCTCGACGCGGTTCGCTGACCGCACCCGGGCCAAGCACGCCAGAATCCACGAACTGAAGGCGGCCGGGCACAGCCTGCGAGCCATCGCCCGCCAACTCGGGATGACCCACCGCACCGTGATCCGCTACGCGCACGCCGCCTCACCCGAGGAATTGTTGTGGGGACAGTGGACCAACAAGCCCAGCGTGGTCGACGACTTCAAGCCCTACCTGAACCAGCGCTGGCAAGAGGGCGAACGCAACGCCACCCGCCTGCTGAAAGAGATCACCGCGCTCGGCTACCGCGGCAGCTACGGCGCACTCAGCAACTACCTACGGCCCCTGCGCGCGCCGCGTCCTGTCGCCTCGCCAGCGCCATCGGTCCGCAAGATCACCGGCTGGCTGGCCACCCACCCCGACCGGCTCGAAGAAGCTCACCAATTCCAGCTCAAGAACGTCCTGGACCGCTGCCCGGAACTGACCGCGCTCCTCAAACACGTCCGCTCCTTCGCCATCATGCTCACCCAACGCCGAGGCCACGACCTTCCCGGCTGGCTCACCGCGGTGAAAGCCGAAGACCTGCCCGCGCTTCACGCCTTCGCCAACGGCCTCGAACGCGACCTCGACGCCGTGACCGCAGGCCTGACCCTGCCCTGGAGCTCCGGCCCGGTGGAAGGCCACGTCAACCGCATCAAAATGCTCAAACGCCAAATGTTCGGCCGCGCCAGCTTCCCACTCCTTCGCAAACGAGTGCTCCTCACCACCTGACGATCATCACGCATCGTCACCGCGTCACGGACTTTGAGCCAGATCCGCTACTCGCCAGCAAAATCAAGCCGCCGTGATGGAACCGTACGACACCGCGCCCACCGCTGACTTCTTTGCAACGTCCGAGAAATTCCTTCGATCTTCTGGTGGCCGAGCTCACCGCCCCACAGACGGCCGAGTTGACTCACGCGCAGGTGGAAGAGCTGTGCGCCACTGCGGGCCGGGAGGTGCTGCGGCAGCTGCTGCAAGACCATCTGGACCTGCGTGCCGCGCGGGAAGAAGCCGCTTTGACGGCTGGGCATCGCGTCGGCCGTTTAGAGAAGGGGCACCGGCGGCTGCTGGCCACGGTGGTGGGTGTCGTGAGCGTGAAGCGCTGCGCGATCCGGGTGCCGGGGCAGCGTAACCGTTACCCGGCCGATGAGCAGCTGGCGCTGCCTGCCGGGCGGCACAGCCACGGCCTGACCCGACTGGCCGTGACCGAGGCGGTGCGCGGCAGCTTCGATGCCGCGCACGCGGCGATCACCGCCCGGTGCGGCCCGGTGATCGGCAAACGGCAGATCCAGGACCTGGTGGTGGCCGCCGCAGCTGACGTGGAGGCCTTCTACGCCACCCGCGTCCCGATCCCGCGCACCGCCGAAGAGCTGCTGCTGCTCACCTTCGATGGCAAAGGAATCGTCATGCGGCCCGAAGGCTTGCGCCCGGCCACCCGCAAAGCCGCCACCGCGCACCAGGCGCGCTTTCGCACCCGTCTGGCCGGCGGGGAGAAACGCTGCCGCAAGCGGATGGCCACCCTGGCCGTGGTCCATGACGCCGTTGCCTCGCCCCGCCGCCCGCACGACGTGATCAGCCTCGGTCCCCGCAGCCCGGACCGCCCCCAGCGGCCTGGGCCCGAGGCCACCGGCAAATGGATCTACGGGTCGGTCCGCCACAACGCCCAGGCGGTGATCGCCACCGCCTTCGACCAGGCCCACGCCCGCGACCCGGCCCACGTGCGGCCCTGGGTCGCGCTGGTCGACGGGGACCTGCACCAGATCGAGCTGGTCGGTGAGCAAGCCGCCCGGCGCGGCATCGGCCTGCCCATCGTCTGCGACCTGACCCACGTGCTGGAGTATCTTTGGCGGGCAGCACGCTGCCTGCACACTCCCGACGATCCAGCCGCCGAAGAGCGGGTCGCCGCCTGGGCGCTGGGACTGCTGGCCGGTCGCCTCGACCAGGTGATCGACGACCTGCAAGCCCAGGCCGCAGCCCTGCCCACCGGCCAGCGCGACGGGCTGAACGCCGCCGCCCGCTACCTGACCAACCACCGCGACTATCTCGACTACGCCCACGCCCTGTCCGAGGGCTGGCCGATCGCCACCGGCGTCGTGGAGGGAACAGCCCGCCACCTCGTCTGCGATCGGTTGGAGATCACCGGCACCCGCTGGGGCCTGGCCGGAGCCGAAGCCATCCTCAAACTCCGCGCCGTGATCTCCAACGGAGACCTGGCCGCCTACCACACCTTCCACTTCAACCGCGAACAACAGCGCCTCTACCAAGCCCGTGAGCAGGCCGGATACACCCTCACAGCTTGATCAACCTGGTCACTGAGGACTCTACCGAAGGGAATCGGGCGACGTCAGGCGCCGGTCAGCGCTGCCGGTGCATCACCCGTCTCTCTGAGGGAAGCCGACAGGGCGCGGGCTTCGTGTTCGGTCATCCGGGAGGTCTCATACGGCACGGCGTTGACCCACCGCTGAGTCAGCCGGGCGATCCGCTCGCCGTACCGTTGCGCGGTGATCAGGTCACCGCGTG
>NZ_JBEFAK010000027.1:0-153516 GCF_040137845.1 Nonomuraea sp. B19D2
AACCTCATCCGCCTGGATGCCTGGTGGAACGGACACCCGCTCGACCGGACCCGCACCAGCCACCTCGCCCGCCTCGAACTGGCAGAACTCGCTCTCGCAGCCTGAGACGAGTTAACCAGCAGGATCGAAGGAACGCATGATGACGCCGCCCGCGGCTCTGGCGGCCCGGGCGAAGCTCAGCATCAGGGACAAGGCCATGATCTCCATGCTCATGGCTCTCATCGCGTTCTTCCCGAGCTCGACCTCTGCGACAACCTCCAGGGGGTCGTGCGCTCCGTCGCTCACGTGGCAGGTGAACATGTGCGGGCCGGGACCCACGTGGGTCGAGAGCCACGCGAGCAGGTCGGCGGTATGTTCCTCCGCTTCCAGCACCACTCCGTGCGGCAGAGGGTCCAGCAGATCCATTGTCCGGATGCTGAGCGTCCGGAGCCGTTCTCGATGCGCGAGCGAGGCCACGAGTTCGGCGATGGGCTCGCCCCGATATGGGAAGGGCTCATCCTCCTCGCACACAGCCAGGGCGTATCGAGCCCTGCTCATGGCCGAGTCGGGCGGCAACTGCTCCGCCTGGCAGTATTCGGAGTATTCGGCGGGGATGAAGGCCCCGGTCATGACTCTGTGGCCGGCCCCGAGCATGGAGCGCATGGTTTGCTCGCATACGGCGAGATATCGATCGTAGTCGTCGAACTCGAATGACGGGTAGGACGCCGTCATGGTGGCCAGGTCAAGCTCGTCCAGGAGCAATGCCATACCGATGACATCGCCCCGGCGGGTCTTCCGCCTTCGCTTCTTTCCCATGCGGGGACAGTAGTGAGGGCCGCCCGCCTGCATGCTCCCCGAACCGCATTCTGTGGACAAGGCGGTCCGGCGTGTGCCGCACCCAGTTGGCCGGCGAGAACGCTGTTGAGCCGCACAACCTGGATCGCCCAAGAACGCGCGGTTGCTCGGTGGTTGCTCGCATGTGCGCGATACAGCGCGGCAAACACAGGTACCGGCCGACAGGACAGCGGGGAGAATACCGGCCACAGCACTACAAAACGACACTCGGTGGCACTGAGCTGCACCGTTGCGCAGGGGCTGGGGTTCTTCGTGTCCGGCTGTCTACGGCTCTTGCCGAGCGTTTGCGGGTACCTGCGCCAAATACGTGCGCACGTTCGTGGCGGCCTGGCGATCACTCATCGCGGAGTGCGTCAGTAATGCGGCGCCGGCCGTCGATCGCTGCGGCCAGGTCTCTATGGGCGGCAGGCTCGCCGTGTCATCGCAGGGAGTCGGCACCGTAGTCGGGACTGTGGTCGGTGCGGTGGGTCGTCAGGCGATCGGGGTTCGGCCAGCGTACGCCGTGGGCCCAGCCCGCCCGCTCGAACCAGCGGATCAGCCGCGCGCTGGGGTCGAGCTGGCCCTTGAGCACGCCGTGCCGGGCGCAGGTCGGCTCCACATGGTGCCAGTTGTGCCAGCCTTCGCCGAGTGTCAACATCGCCACCCACCACACGTTGGACGAACGGTCCCTGGTGCGGAACGGGCGGTCACCGAAGGTGTGGGCGATCGAGTTCACCGACCAGGTGACGTGGTGCACCACGGCGTAGCGGATTAGACCGCCCCACAGGAGCGCGCTCCACGCGCCCGACCACGACATCGACCACAGTCCGCCGGCGGCTGCCGGGAGCGCGAACGACATGAGAACGACCGCCGGGTAGGCGGCGTCGAAACGTCGCACGTCCGGGTCGGTCAGCAGGTCCGGCACCCAATGCCGGCGACTGGAGCGGTGATGGGCCGTGTAGAACCAGCCGATGTGGGCGTGCAGCATGCCGCGCAGCAGCGCCAGGCCGCTGTCGCCGTAGCGCCACGGCGAATGCGGATCACCTGCGCGGTCGGCGTACTTGTGGTGGCGGCGATGCTCGGCGGCCCACAGCGTGAGGGGGCCTTCGACGGCCATGCCGCCGGCCAGCATGAGCGCGATCCGTAGCGCCCGGTTGGCCTTGAAGGCGCGGTGGGTGAAGAGGCGGTGGTAGCCGATGGCGATCCCGAAGATGCTCACCAGGTACATCGCGACCGCGATGATCAGGTCGCGGGGGCCGATGCCCCAACCCCAGGCAGCCGGCACCGCGAGGGCCAGCAGCAACACGGGCAGGACGACCAGGACGATCAGATAGGCGGTGCGGCGGCCGGTGGTGACCGTCACCGTCTCCACCGTGCCCGGCTGCGGCATGGGTGACGGCACGTCTCCTCCCATGGTGATGCGGAACGATCGGGCTCCCATTCAACGGCCAGGCCCATGGACTGTGGCAATGCCCTGACAGTGACGGGGCAATTACCGTGAGGAAGCAAAACAATGCACTCGGCTGTCATGAAGAAAAGGTGTGACACCTCCCTAGATTGTGATTGCACAACGTGATCATCGTTGTGCGCTCCGACATCAGGCGGAAGGTCCACGGAATGGGTGCTGTCGATCAGGCGACCACGGGCGGCCATCTGGAGAGATACGACGAGGCGCTGGCCAGGGACCCGATGTCCGCGTTCAGCCTGGTCCGGGAGTGGATGCGTACCGACTGGCGGAGCCTGTTCGCCGAGTTGCGCGAGCGGCGCCCCATCTTCGTCACACCCGCATTCACGGTCGTGACCCGCTTCGCCGACGTCGCCGAGGTGCTCTCCCACGAGCAGGTCTTCTCGGTACGTGCCTTCGGTCCGCGCCTCGACGCCGCGCTGGGCGCCCCCTTCATGCTGGGCAGGGACGCCACGCCGATGAACTGGCGGGAAAAGGGCCTGATGCAGCTCATGCTCGACCCGCGGGACGCGGCCGACGTGCGGGAGCTGGCCGGCTGCCTCGCCGACGAACTGCTCGACGCCGCCTGGCCCGACGGACGCCTCGAAGCGGTCAACGGGCTGTTCCGCCCTGTCGCCCTCGGCGTGTGCGCGCGGTATTTCGGCGTTCCCGGCCCCGATCCGCAGACCCTGGGCCGGTGGACGCGGGCCATCGTCGCCGACGGCTTCGCCAACTTCCTCGGAGATCCGGAGATCCAGGCCGCGTCCGTCAGAGCCGGCACCGAGCTGGTCGGATACCTGCGAGACCGCCTCGCCGAGCACCGGGCCACGCTGCGGGCCGGACGGGACCTCCCCGACGACGTCTTCGCCCGCCTCGTCCGCTCCTCCCTGCCCGCCGGGGCCGCCGTGACCGACGACCGCATCGTGATCAACATGGCCGGACTGCCGCTGGGCTTCGTGGAGAGCGCGCCGGGAGCCATGGTGGAGGCGGTCGAGCAGCTCCTGTTGCGCCCGCGGGTGCTCGCGGAGGCCACGGCCGTCGCCGGAGACCCCGAACGGTTCGACCCGTACGTCTGGGAGGCACTGCGGTTCAGCCCGTTCTTCAAGCTGCTTCCCCGGCTGTGCGAGCGCGACCATGTCCTGGCCGCCGGCACCCCGCGCAGCACGGTGATCCCCGCGGGCACGTTCGTGCTTGCGGCACCGGCCTCCGCCATGTTCGACGCGGCCGTGGTGCCGGCACCCGACGAGTTCCGCCTCGACCGCCCTCGCCACCATCAGCTGTTCTTCGGCTCCGGTCATCACGCCTGCCTCGGCGTGCACGTGGGCGGCGCGGTGATCGCCGAGACCGTACGCCGCCTGCTGCTGCGTCCCGGCGTGCGTCCGCTCCCGCCGCCGGCGGGCCGCGTCAAGCGGACACTCGGGATCTTCCCCGACACCTTCGCCCTCGGGCTCGGCACCGAGGGGCGGGTCGCCACCGAAGGGCTCGCCACCGAAGGGCTTGGCGCCGAAGAGCGGCTCGGCATCGACGGGCGGGAAGGCTGACGATGGCGGCGAGCCGAGCACGCGCACGCAGCATCGCCACGGACGGTCTCGCCAACCGGCTCAGGTTCCTGGCCCTGACCAACGGCCGACCGTTCTGGGACCTCGTACAGAGAAGCCAGCCGGTCCGGCGCGCGATCAACGCCTCGCTGATCGACCATGCGATCCGCGAGATGCCGCCGCGCCCCGAGCCGCTGAGCACCATGGCCGACTACACCTCGTGGGCCTCCTTGACCGACCGCACCTACAGCGGCAGGCACCTGCCCCCGATCGCCGTCGCCGAAGGGAACCGTCCTACTCCCGAGAGCGCCGGCCGCCTGTTCACCCGCGGCGAATCCATGATCCCCTGCCCGCGCTCCACGGTGCTTTTCGCGTACTTCGCCCAATGGTTCACCGACGGTTTCCTCCGCGGCGACACCAACATCCCGCGCGACCCGCGCAAGAACAGCTCCAACCATCACATCGACCTGAACCAGGTGTACGGCCTCGACGAGGCGGCGACGGCCGCACTGCGCGCGTTCGACGGCGGGCTGCTCAAGAGCCAGCTCATCAACGGCGGCGAGTTCCCGCCCTACCTGTGCGAGAACGGCAAGATCAAGCCGGAGTTCGCCCCGCTGAGCGTCATCCGCTTCGACCAGCTCTCCGACGCGCAACGCGACACGCTGTTCGCCACCGGCAGCGATCGGGGCAACGGCCAGATCGGCTTCACCATGCTCACGGTGCTGTTCCTGCGCGAGCACAACAGGGTGGCGCGGCTGCTCGCCAGGGAACATCCGCGCTGGGACGACGAGCGACTGTTCCAGACGGCCCGCAACATCCTCATCGTGCTGCTGATCAAACTGGTCGTCGAGGAGTACATCAACCACATCACCCCCTACCAATTCCGGTTCACCCTGGACCCGCGGCTGTCGGCGCGGCTGGCCCGCGCGCCCTGGCACCGGCAGAACTGGGCCTCGGTGGAGTTCAACCTCGTCTACCGCTGGCACAGCCTGATCCCGTCCCACCTGACGGTGGGCGGGCGTGACCTGCCGATGGCCCAAACCTTTTTCGGCAGTGCGCTGATCCCCGGCCCCGGCCTCGGGCGGTTGTTCGAGGACGCCTCCAGCCAGCGGGCCGGCCGCATCAGCCTGTTCAACACCGACCCCGTCCTGCGCGAGATCGACGTGGCCAGCATCGCCGACTCCCGGGCGCTCGGCCTGGCCCCGTACAACGACTACCGCGAGCACTGCCGCTTCCCCAGAGTGCGTGCCTTCGAGCAGATCTCCAGCGATCGGCGGGTCAGCGGCGCGCTGCGCGAGCTCTACCGCGACGTGGACGACGTCGACCTGTACGTCGGGCTGTTCGCCGAGGAACCCGGATCCCCCGCCGCGATCCTGCCTCCGCTGCTGACCAAGATCATCGCTATTGACGCCTTCTCCCAGGCGCTCACCAACCCGCTGCTGGCTCCGCGGATCTTCAACGCCGCCACGTTCTCCCCGGAGGGTGTGCGGGTCATCGCGGCCACGCGCACGCTGTCGGACGTGCTGCGCCGCAACACGCCGGAGGACCTGAGCCCCCGCCTCGTCAGCATGTCCCGGCGGACCCGGTCATGACCGCGGAGAACGATCCGGCCGCCGGGCCGCTGCGCGCCGCGGCCCGCGAGCTGGTGGACATCGCGCTCACGATCCAGGACGCGGCGGCTCACGCCACGGCCGCGCTCACCGACGACGCACTGCTGCGCGCCCTGCCACACGCTCCCTCGGCGGCCCGGCAAACCTACCGAGCGCTGCTACGGGCCACGACGAACCGTCAGGGCCTCGGGTGCGCGCTCACCGGCGGCCGGCTGGCCACCGTGTCCGCCAAAGCCGGTGCCATGCTGGGGGCCGAGAGTCTGGCCGTACGTGTGCTGGCCACGTCGCTTCGGTTGCGCGTGGCAGCCGTGGCGGTCGCTCACCCCGAGCTGACCGGGGACCCCATGCTCGCCCGGCTCATCGACGCGGCCGCCGCCGACCGCGATCTGGAGGCCGTCCGGGCCCTGCGCTCCCTGCTCAAGGACCGTGGTGCGGTGCACGCGCTCAGCCAGCTCGCCCCGGTCTTCGGCGAGGTTCTCGCGCTGCGCGCGCTGCTGGACGAGAACCCGCTCAACGACGCCACCGCCTGGCTCATCGCTACGGGAAAGGGCTTCGCCACCGCCGATCCGATCACCGGCATGAGCAACAGGGCCGTCGCCGTACTCGACACCGGGGAGGGCGCCGCGCGCCGGATCGAGCTGACCGCGGCCGAGTCGGCCCGGCTGTGCACGCGGGGGTCGTTGCTCGGCTTCCTGGGCAACATCAGCACGATCGGCACCACCGGGCGGGCCCTCGTCCAGAGCGTCGAAGGACCCGACGGTGTGATCCGCCACGTCCTCCAGGCGCCGGGCATGCGAGTGGGACGTCCCGACGGCGAATCGCCCCAGGACCTGCTCGGGGCGTTCAGCAGCGCCGTCCTGGCCAGCAGCCCCTACAGCCGCGCCCTGGCCGAGGCCGTCGCCGACTACGGGCTTCCTCCGGGCGCTGAACTGGCGCTCGTCGGACACAGCGCCGGCGGGGCGGCGATCATGAACCTGGCGCAGGACCCTGACTTCTGCGCCCGTCACACGGTCACCCACGCCGTCGCCGTCGGCTCGCCCGTCGACTTCAAACACCCCGCCGACCCGCGCACCTGGGTGGCCAGCGTCACCAACCAGCACGACATCATCCCCACCCTCGACGGGCAGGGCGCCGGCACCTGCTTCGACCTGCACCCTGACTGGTACGTGGTCGATTACGGCGATTCCACCCACCTGTTCCCGCACTGCCACAGCATCGAGCACTACCTCGCCAACATCACCGACCACCTGCCTGAAGCTCGCGATCTCATCGACGAGCGGCTTACGCCCTTCCGGGGGCAGGTCGTGCGTTCCCAGGCGTACCTGCTGTTCGACCGCCCGCCCGACCCGGAGGAGTTCCCCTTCCTGACCGTGCCCACCCGCGCCGTGGAAAGTCCGGAGGGAACCGTCGAACTGCCGATCAGGTGCCGCGACGGCAACGCGCTCACGGCGTACTTCGCCGTGCGCCCGACAGCGGCGGCCGGCCTGCTGGAGGGCACGGGGCTCGGTCCCGCCGTACAGGTGGCGGGCCATGCGCTGGTCGCCGTGCACGCTGCCTGGAACCGGCACACCAGTGCGGGCGGCTACGGGGAGTTGCATGTCGGCGTCGTCGCACCCGGCCCGTTCCGTCGACGCTCCCGTCCTCCCGTCTGGTCCGACCTGCTGAGGCGACGTTCCTGTCTTTCCGTCTGGCCTGACCTGCTGCGGGCGGCGGACCTGCGCCGCTCCGGCAGCTTCCTCGTCGGCTCCGCGGTCGACACCACGATCGTCCGCGCCCTCGGCCCGCGGCTGTGGGGCGGCGAGACGTACCTGACCCCCCTGGAGCTCCGGCTCGGCACCCGGTCCGCCCACGTCACCGTCGGCCAGATCCTCACTCTGCGTGGACGGCTCGGTCCTGGACTGCCCCTGAGCGATCCCGGCCTGGTCGGCTACACACGCGAGGCCGGTGCCGTGCTGCGGTCCTGCGTCCGGACCCGCGGGCAGGCCCGGCTGCACCCGGCGCCGTCATTGCGGCTGGTCGTCGAGCCGCAGTCGACCCACCCGCTGGCCGACCAGCTCTGCGAGCTGGGGCTCGACGGCGCCCGCCCGCTGCTGTGCCTGTCGGCCACCACCCGCCAGACGCTCCGGGACGCCGCCGTCCCGGTGCCGCCCGCCTGACGGAGGAGTCATGTCCGCCCAGATCGCCGCGATCATCGCCCACGCCGAAGTCCTGCGTTCGGACGCCCGCGCTCTTGCCGCCTGTACCGAGCGCCTGCGCGCGATCGAGGCAGGGCTGAAGGCCGGCGGCGGGGCACCGCATTGGCTGCACGCATCGGTGACCGCCCACCTCGCCGCCTGCGCGGCGGCCGCCGCCGACCTGGAGACGGCCGCGCAGCGCCTGAGCCGCTACGCGGACGAGGCGAGCCCGTGACAGGGGCGACTCGCCACACGCGGGCCAACGACAATAAAGCGAAAGCGGGCGTCGCGATCAGGGCGTGTGTCTCATGGACATGGCCGGTAGGCTCCCTTGCGCCTGAAGGGTGACAGCACTCCACGGGCGAGGATCGTTGGCCACGCCGCGCGAACACATATCGCCGACGGTAAAGGATGTGCGGTTGCTCGCGTGTACGCGATACAGCGGGGCATCCATCGGGTTCAGGTCCCACCCGCCCTACCTAATCCACCTGCGGCGCTGCATCAGGCATGGACTCCGTGGGTCGGACGCCATCCCGCGCGGGGACCGAACGGGGACCGCCCGCAGCATCGCCGACGCGATCTTTATGCCGTCCCCGCCTGCAGCGGTCAAAACTCGCACTCACCTTGATCGGGAGGTGGTTGCCCACGAGCCTGATGCGGCCGATGCGCGTTGTAGTGATCGATGTACTCGTTCAGGGCCGAGCGCAGGTGACGTTGGCCGTAGATCAGCATGCGGTCGGTGCGCACCGAACGGATCCAGGCCGCGGCCCAGCGACATCAGCCAGCCGAACACCCGGAGCGCGAGCAGATAGAGCAGGCGGACAAGCACAAGACGCGGTCTTTCCTGCGGGAACGGACCCCATGGGGACCAGCGACTGACCGGGCTACGACGCCGGGAGTAGTTTCAGCCAGGCGCCAGTGGGAGGCTCAGGACGAATTTGGCGCCTTGCGGTGAGTCCTCCACGGTCAGGGTTCCTTGGTGCACTTGGGCGATGGCCCGCGAAATGGCAAGGCCGAGACCGCTTCCTTGCGGATCACGCCGGCGCCCTTCCGCCAAGCGGACGAAGGGTGCAAAGACCTGCTCGCGGTCCGCTGGGAGGATGCCGGCGCCGTCATCAACCACACTGACCATCGCCTGTCCGCCCAGGCGCGCCACACGGACCTCAACACACGTCCGGGCGTGACGCTGGGCGTTGAGGAGAAGGTTCATCAGCACCTCGGTGAGTTGCACGGGGTTGCCGTACACCTCCACGTCCTCTTCGGCTTGGATTCGGACCGGGACCGTGGTGTCCTGTCGTGCGACTTCCTGCCGTACCAGAGCAGTGAGATCTACCTGTTCGTGCTTGTGCGGGGAGGTGCGCACGCGAGTCAGCGCCAGCATCTCGTCGATGATCAACTGGCAGCGGTCCAGTGTGGACAGAGAATCTTCGACCGCAACGCGCGGGTCCACATCGGAATACAGCAACGCCTCTTCCAATTGGGTACGTAGCCCCGTCAGCGGGGTGCGCAGCTCGTGTGACACCATCGAGGCGAAATGGCGCTGATGGTCGACCGCTTCCTGCAACCGCGACAGGGTTTCATTGGCGGTGCGGGCCAGCCGCGCGATCGCGTCCCGCCCGGGCGGTTGCGGGACGCGCAAGCTCAGGTCGGTCACGGTGACCTGGGCGATCCGCCTCCGTATCGCCTCGACCGGGCGCAACGCCTGCCGGACCAGTATCCAGGTCGCCCCAGCAAGAATTGCGCTGCCGATCAGGGCGCCGCCGCCGAGGACAAGCTCCAGGGCGTGCGTGGCCAGGATCGTGGGTTGACGGCGACCGGCGTAGACGATGTGGGACTCGCCGCCCCACAACAGCTGCTCCTCTTGCGGCGAGGGCCTGACAGCGGTGAGCATCACACACTGCGCGGCGCTACATTCCGTGCGGTGCTCGATGCGGTCGTCGGATGGGGGCCAGAACTCGCTCAATCTCGGCCGTCCCGCAGCGGCTCTGTTGGCCGACACGACCCGTCCGGATGAGTCGATGAGCTGGATCAGGCTGACGTCGGAGGTGGTCACTGGGGGTGGAGGCCGTGCCTGGTTCATCGCTCCGATCCAGTCGACGGCCGCGCGCTCGGTGTTTTCGAAGATCCGCTGCTCGACTTCTACGCGGATCATCAGATCCGCGGCGATTCCGATCACGCTGAGAGCTATCAGCGACAATAGTCCCGTTGCCAACGTCAGGATGGCCTGGACAGAAAGGCGGCTGGGAAGCGACACTTGTTACCTTTCTGGTCCTGCTTGCCTCGCAAGAGATGCCAGACACGTTCAGCTCTCGTTGTTGCCGCGCCTTTCTCGCTGCCGGCGTGTGTCCGGCATGCAGGCCTGACGGTCACTGAGAATCGCCAGCGCTCCGCACCGCCGGAAGTTGTCCTGTCCATGGGCTCTGTGAAAGGTGGCCTTGCATGCTCACCGCTATCACTTCCCAGGCCGGTCATGGTGGGCGACCACGCCTACGGTCAAATTTCTTCGATGCTTTGTCCGGTTTCTCGGCGCATGCTCCAAGCGCCAGTCATGCCGTCGGCTCGCAGTTGCTCCACCGACGGTGTGGTCGTTGCTGTACCGGCGCAGCCGATGGCCGTCTGTACCTGCCGTTAACGTCATCTGTGCAGGTCAAACGGGGTTCCTGACCCTTCGCGACGTGTACCTGTTCCGGCTGCCGACAGCCACCGGGGCGGAGCAGAATGATCATTCGTGCTCTTCCGCTGGGCGAGGAAGCGTCATGCTCGCATGTGCGCGTGCTTCGCCGCTTTGTCCCCGCGGCGGCCTTCGACAAGCAGATCCGCGAGCTCAACCGGATGCCCGGCTGACAACCCAGCTCTCGCCCCACAAGCACACCGACACGAGGGCTGGCAAGGCAGTCGTGGCCGAGGCCCTGCACGTCGGCCTCATGGACACCGACATGGGGGCGCGATTCGACGGTTCGGAGAGCAGCCCGGAGGACGTCGTACGGCAGGCGTTCGACGGCGTCGAGGAGGCGCGTTCGAGGTGCTCGCCGGCGAGTTGACCCGTAACGTCAAGCGTGCCCTCTCCGCCGTCCTGTACCCCGAGCCGGCAAACTTGGCCAAACGATCAAGCCGGGCGCCTTGGCGGGAGTGGATGAGGCCGAGGGTTTGGTGCCGGTCATGTGCCTGCCTTCAGAAGCAGGATGACCTCGTCGGCCGCTGCCGGGAGGTCGCCGGGGCCGGATTCGATGAGCACGTAGGGTTGTGGCGTGTTGAGCATCGTCCATAGCGCTCATCGTGCTCGGGTGCCCGCTTCCCCGGCCGACCCGGGGAAGCCCATGGTGCCGCGAAGTCTGTACTTTGTCGCCGCGGGATTGGCCGCCCTGCTCAATGGATGGGCGTTCGCGGTCGTTCTCGGGGCGGGCGTTCCCGGGGTGCTGTTCGGGGCGTTATACGGGCTGCCGGTGGTTGTGGCGTGGTACCGGCCGATGGTCGCGTGGTGGCTCATGCTGGGGCTGCTTCTCCTTGCGACGGCGCTCAGCGTCGCCGACTGGCGGCCCTGGCTCCTGAGTGAGTCGGTGACACAGGCACCAGTGATGTTCACCCTGGCGCTGGTGTCCGCGCGGCGGGTCACGGCCGTGGCGTTCCTGACCACGCTGGCGGCGGGGGTGTTGTCAGTGCTCTGGGTACGGCCCGAGTCGCCGCACGTGGTGCAGGCCATGGTGAGCTGGAGCCTGGAGCTGCTGGCTGTGACGATGATCGGGCACAGCTACAGGATGCGGCGGCTGAGCACCCTGCGGGTCGCGGAGGAGCACGGCAAGCGGCGGCTGCTGGAGGAGCGCGCGCGGATCGCCCGTGAGCTGCACGATCTGGTGGCTCATCACATGTCGGTCATCGCGGTGCAGGCCTCGACGGCCCCGTACCGGATCAAGGGCGGGGCATCGGAGGAGGTGCTGCGGGAGTTCCGCGACATCAACGCCGCCGCGAGCACCTCGCTGACTGAGCTGCGGCAGCTCCTCGGCGTGCTGCGGGGCGATCGGGACAACCCGCTGACAGCACCGCAACCGAGCCTCGACGGGCTTGCCGAGCTGGTGGAGTCGGCGCGGCGGGCGGGCACGCCGGTCAACCTGGAGCTGCCGGAGCACACTCCCGAGGTCGGCGCGGCCATGTCACTCACGGTGTATCGGATCGTGCAGGAGGCGCTGAGCAACGTGATCAAGCACGCCAACGGTGCCGCGACAGCGGTGACGATCGCCCTGGACGGCCGGAACCTCGTGGTCGAGGTGGTCAATGAGGCGGGGGCGGAGTCGGTGCCCGGATCCGGGTACGGGCTGGTGGGCATGCGCGAGCGGGTGGCCCTGGCAGGTGGTGAGTTGTTCGCGGGAACGCTGGCCAACGGGCGTTACGCCGTGCGGGCCGTACTGCCGCAGGGGGAGAAATGATCTCCGTTCTGGTCGCGGACGATCAGGCGATGGTCAGGGGAGGGTTCGCGGCGCTGCTGTCGGCGCAAGCCGATATCGCGGTCGTCGGCGAGGCCGCGGACGGCCTGGAGGCGGTGGACCTGGCCAGGAGGACGCGGCCGGACGTGGCGCTCATGGATGTCCGCATGCCGCATCTCGACGGGCTTGAGGCCACCCGGCGGGTGGTCGAGAGCGTTCCCGGCACCAAGGTGGTGATCCTGACCACGTTCGACATCGACGACTACGTGTACACGGCGCTGCGCGCCGGGGCCAGCGGTTTCCTGCTGAAGGACGCGCCGCCGGCCGATCTGATCAGCGCGGTGCGCGTGGTGGCCGCGGGAGAGGCGCTGCTGGCGCCGTCGGTGACGCGGCGGCTCATCGAGGAGTTCACGAGCAGGCAGTCGATCGACGAGCGCGAGGCGTTGCGGCTGAACGTGCTCACGCCCCGCGAGCTCGACGTGCTCAGGCTCATCGCCGACGGCCAGTCCAACGCCGACATCGCGGGCAGCCTGACGATCGCGGAGGAGACCGTCAAGTCTCACGTGGGACGGATCCTCGGCAAGCTCCACCTGCGCGATCGGGCGCAGGCCGTGGTGCTGGCCTATGAGAGCGGCCTGGTGGTGGCCGGGCGTCACTCCGCAGAGGCACGGCGGAGCAGACGGTTGCGCTCCTGAGGGTGATCCGCGTGCGCCGATCTCACCCCTACCGTCCTTGGCATGATCAGATTGTCGACGGCGGCCATGGTGGCCCGCACACTTTCCCGGGAGTCCGAACTGCGCGGGTTGTCGCAGCTCGTGGGGCGTGGCGACGTGTGCCTGGACATCGGCGCCGCCTACGGGATGTACACCTTTCCCCTCGCTCGCCTGGTGAGGCGCACCGGGCAGGTGCACAGCTTCGAGCCGCTGCGCCTGCCGTACCAGATCCTGGAGTCGGCACGGCAGGCCGCGGGGGCCCGCCACGTGATCACCACCAATGCCGCGCTTGGGCCCTCCAACGGGCGGCAGAGGCTCCGCTTGCCGTACCGGTTCGGGCTGCCCAACCACGGCTGGGCTCACCTGCAGGTGGGGGTGAAACGTCCGGGTGATTCCGGGGGCAAGACCCTGGAGGTGCCCGTTTACACCATCGACCACGTGTGTGAGACCCGCAGGATTCCATGGGTGGACTTCATGAAGGTGGACGTGGAGGGGTTCGAGTCGGCGGTCCTGGAAGGCGGGCGCCGCACGATCGAGCGCCACCGGCCCAACCTCCTGCTGGAGATCGAGGACCGTCATCTCGACAAGTACGGCATGAGCGCGGCCGACGTGACGGAGCCGCTGCTGAGGATGGGATACCGCATGTACATCTGGCGGCGCGGCCACTGGCAGAGGACCGACGCGATAGACCATCGGCGCCGCAACTACCTGTTCAGCAGCCGGCTTCCCTGACATCGAGCTGGACCGGATCGATGGGGTCACGGGCCGACCTTCTCGAGGCGATCGACCAGCGCATGCACCAGCGTCAACATCCCCAAATCGCACACATGGGTGGACCCGGACCTGGGCTACTGGTCCCCGTTCTCGATGACGTAGCCCACGCCGGGGTGGGGTCGTCGCCGTGGTGGCGTGCCGCCGCAGTCTGGGCGGTGCTCGAAGTGCCACCACTCGTTGTCGTACATGCGGTAGAGGTCGTAGCGGGCGCCGTGTTCCTCGAGCCAGCGCGCGCCTTCGTGCGGGCGCACGTCCAGCGCGATGCCCTTGACGTGGCTGGATTCCGCCGGTGGCAGCACGAGCATTCGTGCCGAGGCCGGGGAGCCGGAGCGGCGCACCTCCTCGTCGAACATCCGTTGCTGGACAACGGGATCGCGGTATCCCGAGGTGAGGCCGATGAGCTGGCCGTGACGCCAGAGCGCCTCGGTGCGCGCCGCGGTGAACGCCGCCATGGCACCGTCGGTGAGCCCGGTGAGGTCCTCGGCGGGGAATCGCATCCGTAACGCCCAGCGGCAGGCCAGTTCGCGGGCGCGGCCGGGATGGCGGACGAACGCCGCGGGCAGCAGGAGCACCGCCAGCACCAACGTGACCGCGGCGTACAGCCGGTCCCGGGGCCGAGGTGGGAGGGTGCGTGGTTCGTTCATGACGAATACGATTGGCGCCGAATGTGCGTGCGTTGTCAGCCGCATGTCACCGTTTCTCGACGGCTGCGACCGTCGGCGCGATCGTCGGCGCGACCGTGACACAACCATGACACGGCGCGGACGAGGCGGAGACACGGCCGGCCCACAGTGGATGGGGTTGACCGGCGGGCGAATTACGGAGCGTGCTGTGAAACTCGGCGGCGTGTCGCGAGTGTTGTTGATCGAGGATGACCCGGCCGTGCGGGAGGGTCTGGAGCTGGCCCTGACCCGGCATGGGCACCGGGTCCGCGCGGTGGAGTCCGGCGAGCAGGGGCTGGACCGGCTGCGTACGGACCTTCCCGACGTCGTCGTGCTCGATCTGATGTTGCCTGGCATGGACGGGTTCGAGGCCTGCCGCCGCATCCGGGCGACGGGGGAGGTACCGATCATCATGCTGACCGCGCGCGGCGACGACATGGACGTGGTGGCCGGGTTGGAGGCGGGCGCCGACGACTACGTGGTCAAGCCGGTGCAGCCCAGGGTGCTCGACGCACGCATTCGCGCGGTGCTCCGGCGGATCGGCCGGGACCAGGCGGAGCTGGAGCGGTACGGGGACCTGACCATCGATCGGGCCGGGCTGGTGGTCGCCAACCGCGGCGTGCCGGTCAGCCTCGCCCCGACCGAGCTGCGCCTGCTGCTCGAGCTCTCCGGCACGCCGGGCCGGGTGCACAGCCGCCAGCAGCTGCTGGAGTCGGTGTGGGAGCACGGGTATTTCGGCGATTCGCGTCTCGTGGACGCATGCGTGCAGCGGTTGCGCGCGAAGATCGAGGACGACTCGGCGGCGCCCGTCTACGTGCAGACGGTGCGTGGGTTCGGGTACCGGTTCGGGCCGGTGTGAACAGCCGGTGACACCTCGGCCGAGCCTGGGGCTGCGTGCCCGGCTGTTGCTGGCGTTCGCACTGCTGTGCGTGGTCACCGCGGCGGCGGTGGCCGGCGGGATCTACGTCCAGGCCCGCAACGACATCCTGCAGCGGGCCCAGGATGCCGCGGTGGAGGCGATGAGAGGCCGCCTGCAGACGGTCTTCCCGTTGTCGAGTGCGACGCCGGACTCGGAGGAGCTCGACCGGATCGCCCGCACCGTGGCCGACGGGAGCGGCCCCGTCATCGCCGTCTACCACGGCATGTACTCGACGGTCGGATGGGCGCCGGGGCTCGGCCCGCCGCCGGGGGACGGGAGGGCGCCCAGGAGCGCGTCGCCCCTGCATCCCGGGGTGATTCCACAGGGGCTGCGGCAGATGGTGGCGGTCGACGGCGACATCGGGTGGCAACGCGTGGTGTGGCAGGGCGCGCCCTTCCTGATCATCGGCGCGCCGTTGCTGATCACCGAGCGGGGCGGGGAGGCGCGGTGGTCCGGCATCGAGGTCTACATCGGGCACAGCCTGCTTCCCGAACAGCGCAGCATCGACGGGCTCGCCGCGTCCGCCTGGCTCACCGGGGGGGCGGCCCTGGCGTTCGCGGTCGCCCTCGCGTTGCTGGCCACCCGTGGCGTGCTGGGCCCGGTGCGCGAGCTCGGCCGGGCGGCACGCCTGCTGGGCGAGGGCGAGCTGCGGACCAGGATCGCGGTCCGCGGCTCCGATGAGCTGGCCGACGTGGCACACACCTTCAACAACACCGCCGCGGAGCTGGAACGGCACGTCGAGCAGCTGCGCGGGATGGAGGCCGACGCCCGCCGGTTCGTGGCCGACGTGTCCCACGAGCTGCGCACCCCGCTGGCCGCGCTCGCCGCGGTCGCCGACGTCCTGGACGAGGAGGCGGCCCGGCTGCCCGAGACCGCCGGCAGAGCCGCCAGGCTGGTCAGCCAGGAGACGCTCAACCTCACCGGGCTGGTGAACGACCTCATCGAGATCAGCAGGTTCGACTCCGGCGTCGCGGCCCTCGCGCTGAACGAGGTCGACGTGACCGAGCTGGTGCGCGCGACCCTGCGTACCCGGGGCTGGCCGGAGCAGGTGCACACCGAGCTTCCACCCGCGGTGACGGCACGGCTGGACCCGCGCCGAGTGGACGTCATCCTCGCCAACCTGGTCGGCAACGCCCTGCGGCACGGCGAGCCACCGGTGTCGGTACGGCTTTCCGCCGACCCGCACTGGATCGCTCTCGAGGTCCGCGACCACGGACCGGGGCTGGACGAAGCGGTGCTGCCGCACGTGTTCGACCGGTTCTACAAGGCCAGCGCGGCCAGGGCCAGGTCCGAGGGCAGCGGCCTCGGCCTGGCCATCGCGCGGGAGAACGCGCGTCTGCACCGAGGCGACCTCACCGTCGCCAACGCCCCGGACGGCGGCGCCGTCTTCACGCTGCGCCTGCCGCGCCGGGCAGACGATCCGGACGGGCAGATCAAGGGAGGCCCCGAGTGAAGACCGGGCTCGCCCGCCGCATGCTCGCCGCGGGCCTCGTATCGCTCGTCACCGTGGCCGGCTGCGGCGTACGGCCCAGCGACGCCATCTCCGCCGGCGACCCGCCGAGCGGACCCGTCGCGCCAATCACGACGATCACCCTCTACCTGGTGAAGAACGGCCAACTCAGCGAGGTAACGCGGCGGCCCGGCGGTCGTCCAATGTTCCAAGCGGACACGCTCGCGCTGCTGGCAGCCGGACCCACCCCCGAGGAACAGGCGCGCGGATTCACCACCGACGTCCCGCCCGAAGCCGGCCCGTTCTCGGTGACCGCCAAGCCGGCCGGCGACTTGGTGGTGACCCTGTCCACTCCGGCCGGCGAACTGTCCACACTGGCCGTCCAGCAGATCGTGTGCACGGCCGCCGCCAGGGCGCCGGAAAAACCTGTCCAGGTCACCGTCGTCGGTGCTGGGCAGAGCGTCGGCCCCCGGAGCTGCCCGGCGTAACGGTAGCGACCTGTCCCTCTACTTTGGCTGGATCGCCGTGGTCTTGGTCAGGCGGCAGCGCGTTCGTCGAGCGGCCGGCGGCGCAGGCGCGCGTGCTCGATGGCGGGCGGGTTGTAGGCCATGTCGAGCGTGCCGATGTCGGTGCCGGGTGGCACGATCTCGTCGATCCGGTCGAGGATCTCGTCGGTGAGCGTGACGTCGACGCCGGCGAGCAGGTCGTCGAGGTGCTCCATGGTGCGCGGTCCGATGATCGCGGACGTGACGCCGGGGTGGGCGACCGCGAAAGCCATGGCCATGTGGGTCAGCGGGATCCCGGCGTCCTGGGCCAGCGGGATGAGCTGCTCGACAGCGTCCAGACGGCGCTCGTCGCTCAGGTGCTTGAAGCCGAACCGGGACCTGTGTGTGGTGTTCTGCTGGTTCTTGCGGTAGCGGCCGGTGAGCAGGCCTCCGGCGAGCGGGCTCCAGACCAGGGTGCCCATGCCGTACTGCTGTACTACGGGGAGGACTTCGCGCTCGATGCCGCGGTTGAGTATCGAGTACGGAGGCTGCTCGGTGCGCAGCCGGGTCAGGCCGCGCCGCTCGGCGACCCAGTGGGACTGGACGATGTCCGAGGCCGGCAGCGAGGAGGTGCCGATGGCCCGGACCTTGCCGGCACGCACCAGGTCGGTGAGCGCTGAGAGGGTCTCCTCGATGTCGGTGTCGGGGTCGGGCCGGTGGATCTGGAACAGGTCGACGTGGTCGGTGCCCAGGCGGCGCAGCGAGCCGTCCAGGGCGCGGACCAGCCAGCGGCGTGAGGCACCCGACCGGTTGGGAACGACCGGGGTGGCGCCGCTGGGGTCGTAGTCCACGGGAAACCTGGCCTTGGTGGCGAGCACGATGTCGTCGCGGCGCCCCTTGAGGGCCTTGCCCACGATCTCCTCGGACTCGCCGTGGGAGTACATGTCGGCGGTGTCGATGAAGTTGATCCCCGCGTCCAGGGCCTTGTGGATGATCTTGATCGAGTCGTCATGGTCAGGGTTGCCGACGGCGCCGAACATCATCGCGCCGAGCGCGTAGGGGCTGACCTTGATGCCGGTCCGGCCGAGAGTGCGGTACTGCATGACGCTTCTCCTGGGGTTGTGGTCGAGGTGTGGTGGGGGCTCGTTCGGATGCCGTACGCTCAACGAAGCGGAACGTCTTTCCGGAACTATACGGAAAGGCTTTCCGGTTATGCAAGCGAAGGAGTGCTGTGACGGAGAACACGGCGCCGGCCGGAGTGGACTCGACCGGCTCGGCGGGTGCGGGCGGACCCGGACGCGGGCCGCGTCGGCTGCGAGCCGACGCGCAACGCAACATCGACTCCTTGCTCGAAGCAGCGAAGGCCGTCTTCGGCACGTCAGGCGTGGACGCGCCCGCGAAGGAGATCGCCGATCTGGCCGGCGTCGGAGTCGGAACGCTGTACCGGCACTTCCCGCAGCGCTCAGACCTGGTCAAGGCCGTGTTTCAGCGCGAGGTGGATGCCTGCGCCGACGCGGCTCCGGCGCTGACCGCAGCGCACGAGCCGGCAGTAGCACTCGCGAAGTGGCTCCACCGGTACACCGAGTTCCTCGCGACCAAACGAGGACTCGCCACAGCCCTCCACTCGGGCGATCCGGCCTTCGACGCCCTGCCCGGCTACTTCATGCAGCGACTCGGCCCCACCCTTGGGTCACTGCTCGAAGCCGCGACAGCAAGCGGCGAGATTCGTGCCGGCATCAGCCCCAAGGACCTCCTGTACGCCGTCGCCAATCTGTGCATGCCGGTGACGGACGAGGGAGTCGCGTACAGCCAACGCATGGTCGCGCTCCTCATCGACGGGCTGCGCTACGGCGCCGGTAGGAGCCAGGCTCGCCCCTGAAGTCGTACGCAGACCGGTTCCTTCCTGCGGGATCCGAGCGGACAGGCGGAGCAGTCGCGCGACCTGTTTCGACGCTGCCCCTTGGCACGGAGCCTGGACGCCTGCGATTTCCCGGTCATGATGGGAGCGAGCCGACCTTTCCTCCGAAGGGTGTCCCGCATGCCGGTGTTCGGGCTTATCGTGCCGTGCTCGCTCCTTCCTTTCGGGCTGGGCCTGTCTGTCCTGATCGTGTTGGTCCTCGAATGGCTGGCGCCGGACGTGATCCCGTTCGAGCTGGGCACCTTCTGGGCGGTCCGGCAGCCCTTCTCGACGGCCTTCGGCGACTCGATCGTGCAATCCTGGCCCGTGCTCGCCGCCGGGGCTCTGCTGACGCTGATCTTCCTCCCCGCCAAGCGGCAGCAGCAGCGCCACCTGGCTCTGTACGGCGCGCCGGAGGGCCGGGTGGTCACGCTCGGCCCCGGTGCGGTCGTCTTCAACAGCGTGCTGGAGGAGGTCCTCTTCCGGTGGCTGCTGTTCTACGCGGCGATCGCCGGCGCGGTGGCGATGGACTACATCGTGCTCGGGTTCGCCGAGCTCCACCCGGTCCGGTGGTTCTTCACCGAGCTGCTGATCCCGGCCGCCGACTGGGCCACCGCCGGGCGATTGCACGATGTGCTGACCGCCGGCCCATGGACGGTGGCCGCCGCCATGCTCACCAGCAACGGCCGGTTCCGCAACGGCCACGCCTACCAGGGGCTCCTCGGCTTCGCCTGGTCCTGGTACATGGGGATGTTCCTGTTCCTGATCATGTTCGAGCACGGCCTCCCGCTGGCGATCGCCGTGCACGTGGCCTACAACCTGGTCATCCTGGCCGTCCACCTGGCCATCGTGGGCACGATGCCGCGCCTGCTGCTGCTCGAGCGACCGCCCCTCCCGTACGAGGGGGAAGAATGATGTGCGCAGGCTACGCGCCGCACGGCTGCCCTTCGTCGCCGCGGTCGGCAAGGAGTCCACGTCGGCCCTCTGGCTCGCCGGAGCCACGCAATCGGCGCTCAAGTCCGTCGTCGACCAGCACGAGACGATCAACCGGCTCGGCGCGAAACTCTCCGGCACCGAGGACCTGCACACCGCCATCGCCATCCGCTAACCGCACCGCCGCGACGGCCGTGGAACCCGGCCCCCTGCAGGACCAGTTCGTCCAGTCAGCAGACCGCCTCTTCGAGGCCGTTCTGTCGCGCTACGAGTGAACCGCCGGGCGGGGCCGCGGACGAGCTGTCCACGGCCCGTGGCGAGTTGCCCGACCGCAGTGTCGATGCTCTGCGGGCTCCCTCCCGACGACGCTCGAGTTCGACTCGAACGTCGCACTATCGATCTTCAAGCGCAACTGGCCGGCGCCCGGCTTCACTTGGATGGGCATCGAGGCCTTCACCGCCTGTTCCTGCTGGAGGAGGAGGATCGGCGAACGGTCCTCATGGGCGAGCTGTTCTGGGTGGAGGATGTCGTCGTGATCTGCGGGCCGACCGGCTCATGGCCACTGCGTGGAGCCCGCATGACGACGGCGAGCTCCGCGGGAGCGCCGAGGCCGATCCGTGCTCCCGGCCGGTCGGCGACACACGGACTGACCAACCAGATGACTGTCGGTGCCTTGGGGAAGTCGAGCGAAAGGTGCTTCCATGCCTACATCACCCTTACCCACCATCACGGATCCGGCCGCTGTCTCGGCTGACCAGACCCGCATCGGCTACCGCACCGTGGGCACCGGGCCAAGCCTCGTCCTGATCCAAGGCGCCATGGGCACCTGCGAAAACTTCACCGAACTCGCCGACCTGCTCTCCGACTCCTTCACCGTGATCCTGCCCGACCGCCGCGGCCGCGGCCTGAGCCCACGCCCCTTCGAACCCGGCCACCAGGCCGCCCGAGACATCGAAGACCTCGCCGCAATACTCAACGCCACCGGCGCCACCGACATCTTCGGACTCAGCACCGGCGCACTGCTAGCACTCGAAGCCGCCCGCACACTCCCCAACATCCGACGCGTCGCAGCCTTCGAACCCCCCATCTACCTCGACGGCCTGCCCACCGAACTCATCACCCGCTTCCACCACGACACCACCCACGACGACCTGCCCGCCATGCTGATCACCGCCATGAAACTCACCGGCCTCGCCCCACGCCCGATCGAACTCATCCCGCGGCTCCTCCTGGAAGCCGCCATGCGCCTCGTTCTACGCCGCGAAGCCCGAGCAAAGCCAGGGCGTTACGCCTCCACCGCCGAACTGGCCCGAGCCCTGCCCTACGACATCGCCGTCGTCGAGCAACTCCAAGACATCACCCGCTACAGCGCCATCAACGCCGAAGTCCTGCTCCTCGGCGCCGAACACAGCCCGCCATACATGCGAGCCGCACTGAACGCCCTGGCCAACACCCTCCCCACAGCCCAACGCATCGAACTGGCCGGCGTCGGCCACGGCGCCGCCTGGAACACCGACCGCAGCGGCAACCCCCACACGGTCGCCCCCGCCCTACGCCACTTCTTCAACCCCGCACAACCGAACTGAGCAAGCCCGACCAAGAAGTAGGCCGGACGGCGTCCTCGGCGCGGGCCGCCGGGCGAACCGGATCCCTCTGCGGGCGATCCCCCTAGCTGATCGGGACGGTGAGGCGGCGGCTGGTGGGGGGTTGCTCCCTGCGTTCGCCGAGGAGGGTCATGAGCTGATCCATGGCCACCTCGCCGAGCTTTTCGCCGTCCACGTCGATCGAGGGCACGTCGCTCAAGCCGAGGCTCTCGACGATCACGCGCTCCGAGCTGACGACGACATCGCGGATTCCGCGGCTGAGCAGGGCGAACATGAGGCCGAGGCCGATCGAGGTCGCGTAGGGGACTACGGCGGTGGCGCGGGCGGCCACCACGGCCTCCGTCGTCTCCACTCCGGCGGCGAACGTCGAGGGGTAGGGGCCGAGCATGGTCAGCGTCGCGCCGCTCGACTCGGCCGCGGCGCGGATGGCTGCCTGGCGCTGGCGATCCTGCCAGGAGCCCGCCGGACCGCCGATGTAGACGATGCGCTCGTGGCCCTTCTCGACGAACCAGGTGACGAGCGCGCCGAAGGCGGTGGCCGTGTCGGCGACTGCCGACGTCATGCCCTCGACCTCGCGGTCGATGAGCACGGTCGGCTTGAACGACGCCGCGGCGCGGACGATCTCGTCTGAACCCCGGGGCGCGGTGAGCAGGAAGCCGTCGACCTGGTGCGCGAGTTGCTCGACCGCAGCGAGCTGGGCCGCGTGCTCCAGAGAGTGCACCGCGATGGTCAGCTGCATGCCCGAGTCGGCCGCGCGTGCCTGGGCACCGCCGATGATCGGGGTGAAGAAGGTGTTGTCGAGCGTGGGCACCACGACGGCGACCACCCCGGTCCTCCCCCGGGCCAGCTGGGTGGCTGCCCGGTTGGGGACGAATCCGAGCTGCTCGGCGGCTGCGCGGACGCGGGCCACCGTTTCCGGGGCGGCCAGGTCCGGCCGGCCCAGGGCGCGGGAGGCCGTCGCCTTGGAAACCCCGGCCAGCGCGGCGACGTCCGCGAGTGTCGGCACTGATCTCCTCCTTGAGTCGTTACCCGGAATTCACACGGGGGTTTGTGCGTGAGGCCGCTCATAATCTATGGTCAGGCTCATGCAACCGGTTCCACAACCGGTTCCACTGCAAGCGTACGCCACAGAGAAAGGACGCCGACATCTCCCGCACATCGGCCTTTCTACTGGTGCCTGGTCTCGTCCTTCTCATCGCAGGTTTCCTCGTTCCCTCCGCCGCGATGCTCTTCGCGCCGCCGGACGTGCCGACCAGCGAGATCTTCGCACGTCTGGGCGAGATGCTCACGGATCCCTACGACCTGGAGGTGATCGGGCGCACGGTCGGGCTGGCCCTGGCTGTCACGATCATCTGCGTCGTCCTCGGCTTCCCCATCGCCTACTGGCTCGCCCGCTCGCCGTCACGCTGGAGCGGGGTCTTCCTGGCAGTGGCGATCTTCCCATTGATGCTGAGCAACGTGGTGCGGACGTTCGGCTGGCTGGTGATTCTCGGCTCCAAAGGGGCGCTCGGCCAACTGCTCGTCCAGCTCGGCATCGTCGACGTGGCGCCGCAGCTGCTCTACACCAAGCTGGCGATCGTCCTCGGCCTCACCCAGCTGTTCCTGCCGCTGGCGATAATCTCCTGCTACTCGGCCGTCGCCCAGGTCGATCCCGGCCTGGACGACGCCTCGCGCGGGCTCGGCGCGAGCAGGATCCGTACGATGTGGAACGTCGTCATCCCGCTGACCATGCCGGGCATCGTGGTGGCCGCCACCCTGGTCTTCGCGGGGTCCGTCACCGCCTACACCACGCCCTATCTGCTCGGCGGGTCCAGCCAGCGGATGCTCTCCACGCAGCTGTTCAACTACGCGAGCACCACGGTCGACTGGGCCTCCGCCTCGGCGACGGCGCTGATCATGACGGTTCTGGTCTTCCTGGTCTCCGGGCTGTCCTCGCTGATCGGGCGGAAGGGGGCCACCTCATGAAGCGGCCGATCACAGCGGCGCTCGCGGTCATCGGCTACGTCATCATGATCGTGCCGATCATCTTCGTGGTCGCCACCGCTTTCACGGCGGGAAGCACCCTGAGGTTCCCGCCCGACGGGATCTCGCTGCGCTGGTTCGACGAGGCGCTCGGCTACGAGCCGTTCATCGAGGCCGCGATCTCCAGCCTGGAGCTGGCCGTGCTGGCCACCGCGCTCGCGCTGCTGATCGGCGTGCCTGTCACGCTCGCCGTCCACCGTGGCAAGCTTCCTGGCAAGGGCCTGGTCGAGGGGTTGTTCCTGTCGCCGCTCATCGTCCCTGAGCTGGTCGTCGGCCTCGCGCTGTTCCAGCAGCTGATGATCGGCCTGGATCTGGACAACTTCAGCACCCTGCTGGTCGGGCACACGGCGCTGATGCTGCCTTATGCGGTACGCGTGACCGGCGCCTCGCTCGCGCTGGCCGACCCCGTCCTGGAGGAGGCCGCCCGGGGTCTCGGCGCCTCGCCGCTGCGCGCGTTCTTCAACGTGACGTTGCCCGTCCTGCGTCCGGGGATCTTCTCCGCCGGGCTGCTCAGCGTGGTCACGTCGTTCAACAACGTGCCGCTGTCGCTGCTGCTGCAGGGCCGCGACTTCCGGACGCTGCCGGTGACGATGCTCGACTACGTGCAGCAGTCCTATGACCCGATGGTCGCCGCCGCTTCCACCCTCATCCTGGCCGCCACCGTGGTCATCGCGGTGATCGCCGAGCGCACGGTCGGATTCGCCAAGATCTTCGGAGGGATCAACCAATGACCGCCGCCGCCGAGTTGATCGGAGTCTCCCAGAGGTTCGGCTCCTTCACCGCCGTCGACAAGATCGACCTCGCCGTGCCGGCCGGGAAGCTGACGACGCTGCTGGGCCCGAGCGGCTGCGGCAAGACCACCACGCTCAGGATGATCGCGGGCTACTCGGCGCCGACGTCGGGGACGATCCGCATCGACGGGATCGACAGCACGCGCACGCCGCCGGAGAAGCGGAATCTGGGGATGGTCTTCCAGTCGTACGCGCTGTTCCCGCACATGACGGTGGCCGACAACGTCGGGTACGGGCTCAAGCTACGCAAGGTGCCGTCCGCGGAAAGACGGTCGCGGGTCATGGAGACGCTCGAGCTCGTCGGGCTCGCGCACCTGGCCGACCGCAAACCGAAGAAGCTCTCCGGCGGGCAGCAGCAGCGGGTGGCGCTGGCCAGGGCGATCGCGATCAGGCCCAAGCTCCTGCTGCTCGACGAGCCGCTGTCGAACCTCGACGCCCGCCTGCGCGTCCAGATGCGGGCCGAGATCAGGCGCATCCAGGCGGAGACCGAGCTGACCGTCATCCTCGTCACCCATGACCAGGACGAGGCGCTGGAGATGTCCGACGAGATGGTCGTCATGAACGAGGGCAGGATCGTGCAGCAGGGCCCTCCTCAGCAGGTCTTCCCCCGTCCGGCCGACCGCTTCGTCGCCGAGTTCCTCGGCTACGAGAACTTCCTCACCGCGGCCGACGGCACCCCTCTGACCATCCGGCCCGAGCATCTGCGCATCGCCGAGCAAGGTCACGGCCTTGACGCGACGGTGGTCGACGTGGCCTTCCGCGGCGTCGACCTGCTGGTCTCGCTCGACGTGGTCGACCCGTCAGGCGCGACCGTCAGGCTGCTGGCCGACGTACGCAGCGGCGCGACCCTGACGCCCGGATCGAGCGTCACGGTGATCGCGCCAGACGACCATCTGGTCTCACTCCCCCGCTGAAAGCCCGCTGAAAGAAGGAAGCCCATGCCCACGCGCCGCGCCGTACTGGCCGCTGCTCTGACAGTGCTCGCCGCAGCCGGATGTTCCGGCTCCGGCGCCGGCTCCAGTGAGAAGCAGGCCGATCAGAACACCATCGTCGTCAGCACCTTCCCCTTCGGTGTGAAGGAGTTCGAGCAGGCGGTCGTCGCTCCGTTCACCAAGCAGACGGGGATCAAGGTCGAGCTGGACACCGGGTCCAACTCCGACCGGCTGTCGAAGCTGAAGCTCGCCAAGGGCGAGCCGGAGGCGGACGTGGTGCTGATCTCGGACTACTTCGCCGCGCTCGGGCAGAAGGACGGCCTCTTCCAGAAGGTCGACGTGCCCAACATGAAGGAGCTCGCGCCGTTCGCGACCGAGGGCGCCTACGAGGGGCCGGCCTACACGCACCAGCTCAACGGGATCATCTACAACACCGGCAGGCTCAGCCAGAAGCAGGCCGCCGACTGGGCGCTGTTCGCGAACGCGGCGAACAAGGGAAAGGTCGCGCTTCCCGATATTTCGGTGACCGCCGGACAACTCATGATCTCGGGGGTGGGTGAGTCGTACGGCAAGGGCCCGTACGACATCGACACCTCGTTGCAGACCCTGGCCGGCTGGGCGCCGAACGTCCTGCAGTTCTACACCTCCTCGACCGAGGTCACGAACCTGCTGACCCAGGGCGAGATCGTCGCCGCCGACGCGCTGAGCGGCTTCGCCACCAAGCTTGTCACCTCGGGCGAGCCGATCGCCTGGACGGCTCCCGCCAAGGGCCGCTACATGGCCACCAACCGGGCGATGATCCCCAAGGGCGCGCGCAACCAGCAGGGAGCGGCGAAGTTCATCGACTACATGCTGTCGGCCGAGGCGCAGAGCGCCATGGCGAAGGCCGTCGGTGACCTGCCCACGAACTCGAAGGCCGAGATCCCGGCCGACATCGCCAAGGTGACGGGCGAGGCGGCGAAGGACCCCGTGGCCGCCGGGTTCAAGACCCTCGACCCCGCCCAGCTCGTCGACACCCGCGCCACCTGGGTCGACCGCTTCACCCGCGAGGTGGCCGGCAAGTGAACCTCGACCTGATGCCCAAGGTCGATCTGCACTGCCACCTCATCGGCACCGTGCGCGCCTCGACCTTCGCCGAGCTGGCCAGGCGGGAGGGGCTCGACCTGCCCGACGCGCCCGAGCAGATCTACGCGGACGTGAACTCGCTCCCGCCGGACCCGGCACTCTACCTGGACACCCGGATCCCGGTTCCGCAGGGCAGGAGCGCGGACGAGCCCGAGGTCTCCTACTCCCTGTTCCAGGTGTCCTCGTGGGTGCTCCAGGTGCTGCGCGACGCTGACGATCTCACCAGGATCACCTACGAGGCGTTCGAGGACGCCCACCGCACCAGCGCGACCAGGCATCTCGAGCTCTCCTTCGACGCGCTGACCGAACAGCAGGAGAAGCTCGGCTACGCCACGGTGGTCGAGGCGTACGCCGAGGGCATCAGGATGGCAGAACGCGACTTCGGCATGTCGGGCAGGCTCATCGCGGCCATCGACCGGAGCAAGTCGGGCGAGGAGGCGCTCTCCTGGGTACGCACTGTCGTGGACAACCCGCACGACTACGTGGCGGGGATCGGGCTGGACAACCTGGAGACCGCCGGGCCGCCCGAGCGGTTCGAGGCCGCCTTCCGGCTCGCCGGTGCGGCCGGGCTCCGCCGTACCGCTCACTCCTCCGAGCACGCGCCCGTCGCCGCCAACACGATCACCTGCCTCGACGTGCTCGGGTGCGACCGGATCGACCACGGCTACTTCGTACTCGAGGACGACGAGGTCGTCGCCAGGGTCAGGGACGAGCAGATCCCGTTCACCGTCATCTCGACCACCTCGCGGCGCTCGTGGCGGCCGTGGCGGCGGGCGTCGATCGCGGCGATGCTCGAGGCCGGGCTCAACGTCATTCCCGCTTCCGACGACCCCGGGATGTTCCCGACGTCGCTGGCGAACGAGTACCGGATCCTCTCCGATCAGCTCGCCGTGCGGGATGAGCGGTTGCGTGCGATGGCGCTGGCCGGGGTGGAGGCGTGTTGGCTGCCGGAGCCGGAGAAGGACGCGCTGCGCGAGCGCTTTGAGAGAGAACTCGCGAGCGCGGAGTGATCGGCGCCGGATGGTTGACCTTGTTCGGGTCGTACGTGAGTGACAAGGTCAGGTGAGACACCTCTCTCACAGGAGGTCATGCGCCGATGGCTGTCGCGGGCCCGGGGCCAGTGAATCGGCTCGAACGCTGGTTGCTGGCACGAGCATGGCGATGGTGTGTCTTCGAGGCGATCGCCGCTGTGGGGATCCCCCTCTGCGCCGTGGGCTTGGCGTACGGAGGAACATGGCTCGCGATACATGGCCCCGGCTGGCTGAGCCCGGCTTTCGGCACTGTGCTGTTCCTGGTCGGCTTCATCGGCGGCTCCGTCTCTTCATTCCTCTACGTACGAGGCGAGAGGTGGATCTTCCTCCAGTTCCCCGCGGCCTTCGCGAGCGGCATCCTGCTGGGCGTGGCGTCCGGCGCAGTGAGCGCGGCCGTGGCCGGCGACGTGTTGCGCTCCCGGGGCGAGCCGACGACGTGCAGCTCTGATCGCGGCGGTCGTGCTGCGGCTCAGCTATGTGGCCGTTGTTGTGCTCATCCTCCGATACCGACCCGACAGGCGCTGACCGACATGGCGCGCTGCATGGCGGGCGCAGCGGCGCGCTCAATACGCGCCAGCGGGTGGTTCGGGCGGTCGACCCAGGCGTACATCCGAGCGATTCACGCTAACCGGGTGGCCGCAGCCCGGCCTCGGGTTCGGGAAACCAGGCTTCCTGCGGCACCGTGAGCCAGAGGTGGGCGGCGGTCAGCTCGTCCGCGGCCCGGTGCAGGGCGCGCAGGCCGGGGTGGTCGGTGTCGGCCCGCCAGATCATCGCCCAGGGGAACAACGCGACCGGCTCCACCAGCGGTCGCAGGACGGCGCCGGGCACGGCGGGCTGAGTCGTCATGGTGAGGATGGGGGCGTTGCGGTCGCGGATGTGCTGGGCGAGTTCGTCGACGCCCTGAACGTGCGGGTGCGCCAGGGCCGGGTCGACTCCGAAGGGCGCCAGCAACTGGAGCACCGCGTGCTCCCAGCCCGGCGTCGCGTGGTTGCCTGCGCGGATGCAGACCCCGGTGCCGCGAAGCGCTTCCAGCGGCACGGCGTCGGCCTGGGCCAGCGGGTGGTGTTCGGGCAGCAGTACGGCGATGGGCTCATGTCGTACGGCACGCTGCCGTACCCCGTCGAGCCGGCCCGGCACGCGGCCGAAGGTGACGTCCACCTTCTCGGCCAGCAGCAGCGGCACGGCCGCCTCGGTGCCGGTGTGGAAGCGGGCGAAGAACTCCACCTCGGGAGCCCGTCGGCGCGCCTCCGCCAGCACCAGCGTGGGGGTGAGGCCAGGGCCGACGACGTCGACGGTCAGCGACTGGGGCTCGCCGCGTAGTTCGAGCAGGGTCGAGTCGTACAGTCCCAGGATCTCGCGCGCCCGGCTCAGCAGCAGCCGCCCGGCCGGGGTGAGCGTGACGCGTCGCGTGGTGCGCTCCAGCAGCCGGGCCCCGATCCGGTCCTCCAGCCGGCGGACGTCACGGCTGAGCGCCTGCTGGGCCACGAAGAGCCGCTGGGCGGCCCGGCTGAAATGCAACTCCTCGGCCACGGCCACGAAGTGGCGCAGCAGGCGGATCTCCACGTCGTCAGGCACGGTTCCTTCATAACCGATTGACACGCCTGGCGCGTGAATCGCGTTCGAACAGGTGTTTGACACCACGACGCCGGGGCCGCCACGATGGCCGTGCAAGATCCACCGATCGGCTCGTGGCCGCGACAGTGCCACCCTTGCTGACCGCAGTCGTCAGATCTCACACCGCCCCCGCACTTAGGAGGACGCCATGACCCCCACGATCACCACCGCCACGCTCGACGTCCCGGGCGCGCGCCTGTACTACGAGGTACGCGGGCAGGGCCCGCTCGTGGCGCTGCTCGGCGCCCCGATGGACGCTGCGTCCTTCGCGCCGCTGGCCGACCTGCTGGCCGCCGACCACACGGTGCTCACCACCGACCCGCGCGGCATCAACCGCAGCCGGCTCGACGACCCCGAGCAGGACTCCACCCCGCAGTCGCGCGCCGACGACCTGTCCCGGCTGCTGGCGCACCTGGACGCCGGGCCGGCCACGATCCTGGGCTCCAGCGGCGGCGCGGTCACCGCGCTGGCCCTGGCCCAGGCCCGTCCCGAGCAGGTCCACACCGTCATCGCCCACGAACCCCCGCTGGTGAACCTGCTGCCCGACCGCGAGCGGCTCCACGCCGGAACCGACGACCTCATCGCCACCTACCTGGCCGGCGACGTCATCGGGGCGTGGGCGAAGTTCATGAAGCAGGCCGACATCACGCTGCCCGAGGGGGCTCTGGAGATGATGTTCGGCGGTGACCGCGATCCGCAGCACATCCAGGACGAACGCCGCTGGTTCGCCCACGAGATGATCCACACCAACCGCTGGCTGCCCGACCTGGACGTCATGCGTTCGCTGCCGATCCGCTTGATGGTCGGCATCGGCGAGGACTCGGCCGGCGAACTGTGCGACCGCACCTCCAGGGCTCTGGCGGACGCCCTCGGCGTCGAGCCCGTCCTGTTCCCGGGCGACCACACCGGCTTCGCCGATCAGCCCGACCGTTTCTGCGCCCGGTTGCGTGCCGTTCTGCCGCAGTGATCCAAATGACCGAATACGCCTTCACGCCATGCCGCCGAGCCATTGTTCGCGAAGGCCCCACACGAGCTCCATAAATTATCGATAAGCTCGCCATATGATTTCCCGACCTGCGTGAACGCACGAATGATTTTCCCCCGAGGCATAGCTTCGTAGGCGATTTGAACACCGTTCCAGGAAATTGTCCAGCCCTTGCCGAGCGATTTACCAGCACTTACTCTCCAGGTGATCAAATCACTTTCCTTCTTTACCTGGAGGCACCACTTGCGCCGATTAGCGCTCCCCGCCGCCATCGCGTCGATGCTCCTCCCCTTCCTCGCCCCGGAGGTCTTCGCCGCCGCGCTCGACGACCCGCCGCCGGCCGACGTTCAGGAGATCGGCCCCGGCCAATACTCCTCCGACACCAAAACGTTCAAACTCACCGAACTGGACGTGTCCGCCGGCGCGATCGGCCGCAAGCACGGCGTGGCTCTGACCGGCGGCGATCTGGCCCGGCCGCAGTCGGCTCCGGCCACCCGCCCCGAGTTGGGCGTCTTCGGGCCGGGCTGGCAGGCCGAGTTCGCCGGCGGGACGATCAACCGGAAACTGGCGAACCAGAACGGCACCCTCGTCGTCACGGAGCTCGACGAAGGGACGTCGACCAGCTACCCCCTGAAGAGCAGCGTCTCCTTCCCCGACGGCGGCGGCGTCCTGACGTACGAGGCCGACAACGGATCCAAGATCACCGAGACCACCAAGTGGGACGCGAACGTCGGAGCGATGCGCACCACGACGGTCGAGACGCTCGCGATGGATCCGGGCCCCGTGGAGGCGGGCGACGAGGGCTTCACCAACGACGACGGCACCCCCATCAGCACCGGCGACCTTCAGCTCACCTACACGTGGACCCGGCCGGCCGGGGCGCCGAGCGCCGACCCCTGGCGGGTGACCGATGTGGGCAGCACCGCCTTCGGCAAGTCCACGATCACCTACGACGCCCAGGGCCGCGTCAGCACCGTGAAGGAGCCGGCCGGCACCACGGAGCCCGCGTCCGTCACCAGGTTCACCTACGCCACGGCCACCACGGCCACCGGCACCTCCAACGGCGACTACGCGGGCCGGCTCAAGGAGATCGCGGTCACCTATGGAACCGAGGCGCCGCAGACCGAGGCGAGCTACGCCTACGACCTGAACGGCCTGCTGCGCACCGTGAGCGATCCCAGCGTCGGTGCCGTCCAGGGGACCTACGCCTACGACTCGGTGGGGCGCCTGTCGTCGATCGAGTCCCTCACCAACGGCGACTGGCAGCTGTCGTTCCCGGCGGGCGCCGCCGCTCCCCAGGTGGTCGCCACCGGCACCGACATGCCGGAGAACGGTGGGACGACCACGGGCGCGGCCGGGCTCGACGACCCCAACGCCACCGAGCCGCCGGCCAGCGACTTCCTGCCGGAAGGCGTGGATCCCCCGCAGTCGTACCCGAAGAAGTGCAGCACGGCCGTCACCTGGATGTGGTACACGAAGTCGGGCTGCTCAGCCTGGGCGTTCCACGGCGGCAAATGGCGCAAGCCCGACTGGAAGCGGACCGCCAGCGGCTTCAAGGTCAGGGGTATCTACTACGACCACTGCACGAGTTCTCCGGACAAACCCCACAATTTCGATATGCGGCCGGCCTGTGACTCCCACGACTACGGGTACGGGCTGATCCGCAACAAGAAGAAGAACTACAAGTACTACCTCGACTTCACCCGTACGCGAAAGCTTGACGTGGACAACCGGTTCTACATCACCATGCGCGACAAGGTGTGCGGCGGTTACTTCATCCTCTTCCGGCCCGACTGCAGGGCATGGGCATGGGTGTACTACCAGGCCGTCAAGAAGAAGGGCAATCCCTGAGCACAGCGTGAGTCCGACGTGACACCTGAGCTCTGACCTTTCGGGAACTTTCCCTCGGCCGGATGGCGGCATCGGCCGCCGTCCGGCCACCCCTCATGCCGGCGTCGTTTCCCTGCACCTCCCTTAGCGTAAGGCGCGGTACGTCATGAAATCACGAGTCTTATCCTGTGTCGTCGCGGCGCTGGCGGCCACGGCGATCGCGACCGGGCCGGCCAGCGCGGCAGCGGCCCCCCAAGCTGTCCCCCAAGCAACTCCTCAGGCGGTTTCCACCCCCACTCCGACAGCGATCCCCTGGATCGAGCCCAAGTTGAGCGAGCGGGCGGCCGCCGCGGGCAAGATCAGAGTGAACGTGGTCAGCAAAACCCGTGCCGACCTGCCGGACGCGGCCGCCAGCGGCCAGGTCGTCCAGCAACTGTCCCGCTTCCCCCTGGTCACCCTGCGCGTCGACCAGGCCGGGCTGGACCGGCTGGCCAAGCTGCCCAGCGTGGTGAGCGTGACCGAGGACCGGCCGGTGCCGCCGGTGCTGGCCGAGAGCGTCCCGCTGATCGGCGCGGACAAGACCAGGGCCGCGGGCAAGACGGGTGCCGGCAGCGTGGTGGCCGTGCTGGACACCGGCGTCGCGGTCAACCACCCCTTCCTCAAGGACCGGGTGCTGGAAGAGGCCTGTTTCTCCCCCATCGACGCCGACTACTCCGCCACCAGCCTGTGTCCCGACGGCAACGCCCAGCAGGAAGGGCCCGGCGCCGCCGACACCGACCAGGGCCCCTGCGCCGACCCCGCGCTGGACTGCGACCACGGCACCCATGTGGCCGGCATCGCGGTCGGCGACGGCCAGGGCGTGACCGGTGCCCCGCCGGCCGGCGTCGCGCCCGGCGCCGAGGTCGTCGCCATCCAGGTGTTCAGCAAGTTCGCCTCCGAGGACCTGTGCGGGGTGGGCGCCGCCCCGTGCGTGCTCAGCTTCACCAGCGCGCAACTCGCCGGCCTGGAGAAAGTGCTGGAACTGAAGGAGGCGGGGGTGCCGCTGGTGGCCGCCAACCTCAGCCTGGGCGGCGGCCAGTACACCGCCGCCTGCGACGGCGACCCGCGCAAGACGGTCATCGACGGCCTGCGCACCGCCGGCGTGGCCACCGTGATCGCGGCCGGCAACAACGGCTACGGCGCTGCCGTAGCCGCCCCCGCCTGCGTGTCCTCGGCCATCGCCGTCGGCGCGACCACCGACCAGGACGGCGTGGCCGCCTTCAGCAACCGCGGCGCGCTGCTGGACCTCTTCGCCCCCGGCGTGTCCATCGTCTCCTCCGTGCCCGGCAACAAATGGGCCTCCTTGAACGGCACCTCGATGGCCGCCCCGCACGTCACCGGCGCCCTGGCCGTGCTGCGCCAGGCACTGCCCGACGCCCCGCTGGCCCAGCTCGAAACCGCCTTGAAGACCACCGGCAAAGCCATCGCCTACAACGGGGTGACCATCCCCCGCATCCAGGTCGACACCGCCGTACTGGGGGGAAATGCCCCTGAACCCGGCGCCTGGACCGTCCCGTACTACGAGAACATGAAGGACACCGCGATCCCCGACCACGGCACCGTGGAGTCCTCCATCCCGATCAACGACCTGATGGGCACCGCGCCCGCCACCACCGAGGTGTACGTCGACATCCACCACACCTGGCGCGGCGAGCTGAAGATCGACCTGATCGCCCCGGACGGCAAGGTCTACCCGCTGGTGGCCAACGATCCCAACGACAGCGCCGACATCATTCACGAGACCTTCCAGGTCAACGCCAGCGCCTCCCCGGCCAACGGCACCTGGAAGCTGCGCGTGCAGGACGTCGAATGGGTCGACACCGGCTACATCGACGGCTGGTGGATCCGGCTGCCGTGCTTCGGCAACTGGGACGACGCCGCCATCCCCGATCCCGGCACCGCCGAATCCAGCATCGTCCTGGCCTGGATCAACGGCAACGCCCCCACCCGCACCCGGGTCCACGTCGAGATCGAGCACACCTGGCGCGGCGACCTGAAGCTCGACCTGGTCGCGCCGGACGGCAAGGTGTACGCGTTGCGTGCCGCCGATCCCAAAGACGGCACCGACAACATCGACGAGAACTACTGGGTGAACGCCAACGTCTCGCCGGCCAGCGGCACCTGGAGACTCCGCGCGGAAGATCTCACCAAGGGCGACAAGGGCTTCATCAACGGATGGACCCTGACGCTGTAGAGGCACCTGCGGGGCGGCTGCTCGCGCGTTTGTCGCGGGCAGCCGCTCCGGCCGTTCGTCGCTGGGTGAAACTTTCAGCCATGAAGCACGGCCCCGGCCGGGACGGTTTCCTAATAATCAGCCGCTAATTATTATGGTGCCGACTTCGGGGGTGGAGCGCCATCACATTCGTCGCTGCGTCTGCTGGTGCTCTGACTTCTTCACGACGGGCCGAAACACTGTCCACGGGACGCATTCGTTCGGCAGGGCTCCTCGCGTCAACCAGATGAGCGATCGAAAGGTGCTTCCATGCCCATATCGCCATTACCCGCCATCACGGATGCGGCCGCTGTCTCGGCTGACCAGACCCGCATCGGCTACCGCACCGTGGGCACCGGACCAAGCCTCGTCCTGATCCAAGGCGCCATGGGCACCTGCGAAAACTTCACCGAACTCGCCGGCCTGCTCTCCGACTCCTTCACCGTGATCCTGCCCGACCGCCGCGGCCGCGGCCTGAGCCCACGCCCGTTCGAACCCGGCCACCAGGCCGCCCGAGACATCGAAGACCTCGCCGCAATACTCAACGCCACCGGCGCCACCGACATCTTCGGACTCAGCACCGGCGCACTGCTAGCACTCGAAGCCGCCCGCACACTCCCCAACATCCGACGCGTCGCAGCCTTCGAACCCCCCATCTACCTCGACGGCCTGCCCACCGAACTCATCACCCGCTTCCACCACGACACCACCCACGACGACCTGCCCGCCATGCTGATCACCGCCATGAAACTCACCGGCCTCGCCCCACGCCCGATCGAACTCATCCCGCGGCTCCTCCTGGAAGCCGCCATGCGCCTCGTTCTACGCCGCGAAGCCCGAGCAAAGCCAGGGCGTTACGCCTCCACCGCCGAACTGGCCCGAGCCCTGCCCTACGACATCGCCGTCGTCGAGCAACTCCAAGACATCACCCGCTACAGCGCCATCAACGCCGAAGTCCTGCTCCTCGGCGCCGAACACAGCCCGCCATACATGCGAGCCGCACTGAACGCCCTGGCCAACACCCTCCCCACAGCCCAACGCATCGAACTGGCCGGCGTCGGCCACGGCGCCGCCTGGAACACCGACCGCAGCGGCAACCCCCACACGGTCGCCCCCGCCCTACGCCACTTCTTCAACCCCGCACAACCGAACTGAGCAGGCCAAACCCAGAGTCAGCGGGCGCATGCCGCTGCGGATGGTGTGTCCGGCATCCGGGTACGTTCGTCGTGTTCGCCATCTCCGCCATGAACGAGGCCCTGTCATGCAAGCCATCACGGTCCGAGACCGCTCCGCCGGCCTGGCCGGGCTTTCCCTGACGGAAGTGCCGTACCCCCGCGCCGCCGAGAACGACGTCATCGTGCGGGTGCACGCCGCCGGTTTCACCCGCGGCGAGCTCGACTGGCCGGCGACGTGGTCCGATCGCGCGGGCCGCGACCGTACGCCGAGTGTGCCAGGGCATGACGTGTCCGGTGTCGTCGCCGAGTTGGGGTACGGAACCACCGGCCTGACCGTCGGCCAGCGGGTGTTCGGGGTGACCGACTGGGCCCGCAACGGCGCGCTGGCCGAGTACGTGGCAGTGGAGGCCCGCAACCTCGCGCCGCTGCCGGACAGACCGTCCTGATCCACGGCGCCGCGGGCGGAGTCGGTTCCCTCGCGGTGCAGCTCGCGCGCGAGGCAGGAGCCCGAGTGATCGGCACCGGCAGGACCGGCGACAGGGACACCGCACTCCGTCTCGGCATGGACGCCTTCCTGGACCTGCAGTCCGATCCCCTGGAAGACGCCGGCCAGCTCGACGTGGTGTTCGACGTGATCGGCGGCGACATCCTGGACCGCTCGGCGGCGCTCGTGCGAGCCGGCGGCACGCTCGTCACCATCGCCTCGCCGCCCACGGTCCGGCCCCGGGACGGGCAGGCGATCTTCTTCGTCGTCGAGCCCGACCGCGCCCGGCTCGCGGACCTGGGCCGGCGGCTCCGGGACGGACGGCTCCGCCCGATCGTCGGGGCCGTGCGGACGCTCGCCGAGGCACCATCCGCGCTCGCACCCGCCCAGCGCACCCGCGGCAAGACGATCATCCGGGTCACGGAAGACGAATAGCCGGCCACGTACGCGACGGTGTGGCGCTCTCCTCCGACGCAGTCCGGGGCCGGCTGCGCCTGAGCGGACCATGACGAAGGCTTGAACTCGTCCTTGGCCGGCCTCGAAATACCGCGGGCAGCGTACTCAGGCAACTCCACTCCGTCTGGACAGGAGAGCCGTCATGATCCGGATACGGTCTGCCTGTGGCTTTCTGGCTGCCGGCATGGTCGCGGCAACCGTCGGATGCGCTGGTGACCTTCATCTCCGACACAGGCGATGAGCTCAAGGTCGAAGACCCGCCGAACTAGCCGCCGCCAGAGAGGACGAAGGAAATCCATGAGCTTCGAACATGCGCACCACCTCGAGAACCCCGACGCGACCACTCCGCCGCCGAGGATCGAACTCATCTCGTCGGTGCCGGCGCCGCCGCCGATGCCGGACAACGCCGAGGCGATGACGATCCTGGTCACTCTGCCGCCGGGCAGTGCGGGAAACCCGCCGCACCGCCACACCGGTCCCGCGTTCGGGTACCTCATCAAAGGTGAGATGATCTTCGAATTGGAAGGCGAACCGCAGCGCGTCATCAAGGCCGGCGAGTCGTTCTGGGAGCCGGGCGGCGACCTCATCCATTACCAGGACGCCAATAATCTCCCGGACGCCGAAACCGAGTTCGTTGTCACGATGTTCGGTGTGGCCGGGCAGCCGATGCTCATCCCGGTGAGTGCGGAAGAACTCGAAGAGCGGCGGGACCGCCGAGCGCCTCGCCCTTGACCACTGCGAGTGGGGCCCGCCTTCAGGCGATCAGGCCCTCTTTACATGCCATTGACACGTCTCCATCAGGAGATCTACTATCCGGTCGAATCGATTCGCTACTAGATGCTGAGCATTCTCACTCGCCGGAGTTCATGCCCGAGTGAGGCTTGGCTGCATGCGTTCGAATCGGTTCACAGTCGCGTTGCAAATCGTTGGGTCCCTCTCGCCTCATCCACCCCCACTCCCCCTAGGAGCCACCCATGAGGACGACCACGCAACGACCGCCCAGCAGACGCCTCGCCCTCGTCTCCCGGCTGCTGGCCGGGATGCTCATCGCCGTCATCCTCCCGGCTACCCCGGCGCCGGCGCAGGCCGCGGACGAATCCATCAGTGTCGACTTCGCCGTGGCCGGCGGCGCCCCGGCCTACCGCGCGTCCGGGTGGATCTACGGCATGACGGAGAACGCGTCCGGGCCGGCGGACCACTTCTTCCGTGACGTGAAGTTCCGGTACATGCGGGCCGGCGGCGCCCAGCTCGGCTCACCCGGCGGCTGGGTGTCGGGCGCCTACGAGCGCAGGTGGAACGCCACGCTGGCCCAGGCCCGCCGGACGATCGCGCTCGGCGGCCAGTTCATCATCCTCCCGCACGACCTGTGGGGGGCCGACGGATACCCGATCTCGCGCTTTCCTGGCGACGGCGGCAACTGGTCCGACTACGACGCCTTCCTCACCCGCCTGATCAACGACGTGCGGGCCGCCGGGATCACCGTGCAGTGGGACATCTGGAACGAGCCGAACCTCTCCCTGTTCTGGAACCGCCCGCAGGCCCAGTACTTCGAGCTGTGGCGCCGCAGCCACCAGCGCATCCGCGCCGCCTTCCCGAACCACCTGATCGTCGGCCCCAGCTGCGCCTGCGTACCCTCGACCACGCACAGCTGGTGGAACGCGTACCTCGACTTCGTCCGCGCCAACAACGTCGTCCCCGACATCGTCAGCTGGCACTCCCTGCCCGGCGACCCGGTGGCCAACGTGGCGGCCGCCAACACCACGCTCGACGCGCGCGGCATCCCGCACCCACGCCCGTACCAGATCAACGAATACGCCGCGCCCAACGAGCAGAACCCGGGAGACGGGTCGTGGTACATCGCCCGGCTGGAACGGGCAGGCGCCGACGGGCTGCGCGCGAACTGGGCGAGCGCCGGCAACCTGCACAACGATCTCGCGAGCCTGCTCGTCCGCAACGGCACAGGGCAGCACCTGCCCAAGGGCGAATGGTGGGTCTACCGCTTCTACGCCTCCCAGACCGGCCAGATCGTCTCGGTGACCCCGAGCGCGTCCTACGACGCCTTCGCCACCAAGACGACCGGCATGGCCAAGATCCTGGTGGGCGGCGGCGGGACGACCGGCAACATCGCCGTCAATCTCCGGCGGCTCGACACCACCAGCGGCATCGCGCAGAACAACCAGGTCCGCGCGGTCGTCCAACGCATCTCGTACAACGGCGGCGGCGCCGTCCAGGGGCCGATCACCGTACAGAACACGGTCCTGACGCTGTCCGGCACCGGCGCCACGCTGAACCTGCCCCACACCAACGCCGACGAGACGTTCACCATCACGCTGCTGCCGCCGTCGGAGAGCGGCTTCCAGTCCGTCGCGGTCGCGCAACACTCCCAGCAGTGCCTGGACAACACCGACCTCAGCACCGCCGATGGCAACGTGCAGCAGCAGTTCTTCTGTGAGGGCGGCGATCAGCAGCTGTGGAACTTCCGGCCGGTCGCCGGCGTGGCGGGCACCTACACGCTGGTCAACCAGCAGAGCGGGAAGTGCCTCGACGTGAGCGCGTCGTCCACGGCCGACGGCGCGCCGGTACGCCAGTGGGCGTGCAGCAGCGGAGCGCAGAACCAGCAGTTCACGCTGCGCAGGGTCACCTATGCAGGCAACGATCCCCGGGACCACCAGCTCGTCGCCCGCCACAGCGGCAAGTGCGTCGACGTCAGCACCATCTCGACCGCGCCCAGGGCTCCCATCCACCAGTGGACCTGCAACCCGGCGGGCCAGGCCAGTCCGCTCAACCAGACCTGGCGGCTCTGGGGCCGCTGACCGCTGCCACGGGGTCAGGCCGCGTTCTGAGCGGGGACGCCTTCGCACTCTGGAGGACAGAGCCTTCCGTGCGGAAAGCGTACAGAATCGGTCTAGGTGCTGTGCGCCCCGGTCATGAGCGCGGCCAGGTCTTCGGGGTGCAGGAACGACGGAGGCGGTGGTGGGCCCCAGTTGAACAGGCCGAGGGCGCCCTCGAGGGTCTCCGGGGTCCAGAGTTGGTCGTCGATGATGCAGTCCATGTCGGAGTAGTACTCGCTGAAGTTGCCCGCGGGGTCCTTGAGGTACCAGAAGAAGTTGGACCCGGCGTGGTGCCGGCCCAGCCCCCATACGTGCCGTTCGGGATGGTCTTCCAGCATGCGCGTCGCGCCGCGGCCGATGTCGTCGATGTCGTCGACCTGCCATGAGGTGTGGTGCAGGAAGGTGACGGGAGCCTTGAGTACCAGGATGTTGTGGTGGTCGGTCGAGCAGCGCAGGAACGCCCCGACGTCCTTGACGTAGTCGCTGGCCTTGAAGCCGAGCCCGTCGCGGAAGAAGGCCGTGGTGACGGTGAGGTCGGTGGTCGCCAGCACGGCGTGTCCGAGCTTGCGGGGCCGTACGGGGTCGGTGCGCAGGATTCCGGGCGCGCGGGTGCCGATGCGGTCATGGCGGCCAGGGCCGTTGTACGGGGTGCCCGCCCGAGGGTCCTGGGCGAGGCGGTCCTCGATCTGGACGACGGCGCGAACCCCGGTGACCAGGTCGTGTGCGACGAGCTGGGCGGGACCGAGCTGGGCGGGGACCTCCAGGGCACGCAGCCGGGAGGCGGCGGCCGCCAGATCGTCGGGATCGTCGGCGCCGATCCGCACCTCGACCAGGCGCCGGGTCGGAGCCGTGACCACACGGAGCTGGTCACCGCCGTCGGTGGTGGCCAGCCATCCGTCCGCGCCGGGCCGCAGGCCGAATTCGGTGTAGTAGGCGATGGTTTCCGCGGGGTTGGGCACCCCGATGATGATCGAGCTGAGCCGGTGCAGCGCCATCACGCGCCTCCTTCGACAAGGGTCTGGCGGAGCTCGCCGATGCCTTGAATGTAGGACACGAGCTCGTCCCGCCCTGGGATGGCTGACCGGCCTGGCCATACTCACGGGTGCAACGCCCATCGCCGGATCGGAACGTCCATCCTCGGAACACTTCTCCTTGTCGGGTCGCGCACGCGATCAACACGAAGGTGCCGTACGACAAGTGGCAACGGGTTCACATGGCCACGGGCCTCGCCTTTGTCGTGCTGACCACGCACATGGTGACGGCCGCGGAGGGTGTCCGGTGACCTCGCCGGAGGCCCGTCTCCGGTCCGGGCCTCCGGCGACCCTGACCTGTCAAAACCGGATCACGTCCTGGTCCGCCTCTCGTGGGCGGCGGCGAGGATGAGGTAGGCGCTGGCCGTCCAGGTGTAGGCGCGATCGCGCAGACCCTCGCCGGTGCGGGCGTCGAAGTTCTCGGCGAACCCCGACTTCTCGCACAGTGCGCGGAAGCGGGCGCTGATCTCATCGGCCAGCTCCGAGTGTCCGGCTCGGCGCAGCCCGTCCTCGATCAGGACGGTCGAGGGCGCCCAGATGGGGCCGCGCCAGTAGCCGTCGTCCTGGTAGTGCTCAGAGGCAGGCAGCTCCGTGGCGGGGCCGAACGCGGTCAGGTGCTGCTCGATCCGGGCGGCCAAGGCCGTGCGGACGGGTTGCGGCAGCTCCTCCCCCAGTGCGATCGGCATGAGGTCGAGCAGGCTGGAGCTGGACCAGGTGCGTCCGGAGTGTGCGCCGCGGGCGACGAACCGTTCGCCGTCCCACAGCTCGGCGAGGAGGGCGTCGCGCATCCGGTCGGCCTGCTCGCTCCATCGGGCGGACCCGTCCGGGTCGGTGGCCAGGCGGGCCAGTTCGCGCATCTGGAGAACGAGGAAGGCGGCCAGGTCGGCGGTCTCGACGACGCGCTCGGGGTCGAAGGTGGTGGCGTTGTCCCAGCCGCTGTCGTTGCCGTGCTGGTAGTACGGCAGATCCCGCCCGGGGGCGCGGCGGGCCGCCAGCCAGAACGTGGTCCAGCGTTCCAGCAGCCGGTAGGTCTCGGCCGGGTCGGGCGCCGCGGGGAGGTGGCGCAGGGCCCAGCCGTGAATGGGGGGCTTGACGAAGTTGTAGAGGAGCTCGGAGTGGGTGACGGAGTCGGGCAGCGCGCCGGCGGCGTCCTGGTGGTCGAAGGGCAGCAGGAACTGGTCCCAGGCCAGGTCGGGCAGGCCGCCTGCGAGGGCGATGGCGTTGAAGCAGTGGTCCCAGCTCCACACCTTGTCCATCCAGTGCTTGGACATGAGCACGGCCGGGCGGGTGACGAACCCGGCCGGGCGGACGGCGGCCGACCACAGCACGTAGGCGGCCAGTTCGGCGGCGGGCGTGCGGTCGCTGCGCCAGGGCGCGACCGCCGCGGCGAACGCGTCGAACTCGGCCCGCGCCGCCTTGGCCACCTGCTCGAAGGCGTCCGTGCCGGCGTACGGGGCGCGGGCGGTTTCGTACTCCTCGATGGCGATCTCCCAGTCGCCGCTGAGGACGAGACCGCGTTCGGCGGTGCCCAGCGCCTGCGTGCCGAGGTGTTCGGCCTGCCCGCCGAGGAGGGTGATCCGGTAGCGGCGGCCGGTCTGGTAGACGGTGAAGACGTACGAGCCGTCGACCGGGTCCTGGTAGAAGTACGGGCCGCTGAACGGCGTCAGTACGGGGTCGGCGGCCAGCAGGCGGAGCCCGAGGCCGCGGCCTTTGACCCGTACGGTGTCGGGGTTCTCGTAGGCGAGGTCGATCCGGCCGTCGTCGTGGCTCCAGGTGAGCTGGTGCGGGGTGGCGGTGACGGCGGTCGCGGCGGTGGGGATCAGCCGCAGGATCGCGTGCATGCCGGTCTGGTGCGAGACCAGGTGCACGTCCTCGGCGTAGGTCTTCTCCGCCACCACGGGCGAGAAGCCGAACCAGGATCCGCGGTAGCTGAACGGGATTTCCCGCAGGGAGAACACCGGGCCTGAAGCGGCGACGGTCATGAAGCGAAGGTCCCTTCTCAGTCTTTGACGGCGCCCGCGGTGACGCCGGCGGCGACGTAGCGCTGGGCGACGACGAGCAGGATGGTGGCCGGGATGGAGGCGATCACGGCGGTGGCCATGATGGCGTTCCACTCCTGGTTGTTGTTGCCGATGTAGTGGTAGATGCCGAGGGTGATCGGCTGGTGGTCGCCGCCCTGGTCGAGGGTGGAGGCGAAGACGAAGTCCGACCACGCCCACAGGAACGCGAACAGCGACACGGTGATGATGGAGTTGCGGCTGACGGGCAGCACGATCGAGACGAACGTACGCACCACTCCGGCGCCGTCGGTGCGGGCGGCCTGCAGCAGCTCCTCGGGGATGCCGGACATGAACGTGGTCAGGATGAGGACCGCGAACGGCACGGCGAGGGTGGAGTCGGCCACGATCAGCCCGGCAACGGTGTTGAGCACGCCGGTGGACAGGAAGATGGCGTAGAAGCCCATCGCCATGATGATCCCGGGGATCATCTGCGCGATGAGCAGCACGAAGCTCAGCGCCCCGCCGCCGCGCGGGCGCAGCTTGGCCAGCGAGTACGCCGCCGGCGCCGCGAGCAGCAGGGTCAGCGCCACCGTGCCCAGCCCGACGACCAGGCTCACCCCCAGGTAGGGCAGCTGCTGGTCCAGCACCGCCCGGTAACCGTCCAGGGTGCCGTCGACCGGGAACCAGTTCGGCGGGCTCTTGCGCATGTCCTGGTCACGGGTGAACGACACGTTGATCATCCAGTAGACCGGGAACAACATCACGGCGGTCAGCACCAGCCCGGTCGCGGTCTTGAGATGCCTCATATCGGGCCCTGCCTTCGCTGCACGCGGATGTAGATCAGCCCGAAGACCAGCGCCGTCACGATCAGCAGGTTGCCGACCGCGGCGCCGGGCCCGAAGGAGGGCACGAGGTTGCCGAACCCGAGCCGGTACGACCAGGTCGCGAACGTGGTCGAGGCGCCGCTCGGCCCGCCCTTGGTCATGATCCAGATGATGTCGAACACCTTCAGCGTGTAGACCAGGCCGAGCAGCAGCGTGATCGCCGACACCGGCCGCAGCAGCGGGAACGTCACCTTCCAGAACCGCTGCCGGCCGTTGGCGCCGTCCAGCGCGGCGGCCTCGTAGATGGCCGGTGAGATCGCCTGCAGCCCGGAGTAGAGCACCACGAGGTTGAACGGGATGCCGATCCAGATGTTGGCGATGACGACCGACCACAGCGACCAGTCAGGCGAGGTCAGCCAGTTGACCGGCCCGATCCCGAACCAGGCCAAGACGGCGTTGACCACGCCGGAGTCGCTGTTGAGCATCCACGACCAGGTCGAGCCGGAGACGATCAGCGGCAACAGCCACGGCACCAGGAACAATGCCCTGAGCGTGGCCGACAGCCGGAAGTTCTTCTGGAAGAACAGCGCCAGCGCGAGCCCGATGCCGAACTGGAAGGCCAGCGACACCAGCGTGAACACCACCGTGTGCCACAGCGCGGGCCCGAAGGTCACGTCGGCGAACACCTTCGCGTAGTTGGCGAACCCGGCGAACGGGGCGTCGCCCTGTACGAACGAGCGCACGGTGTAGTTGCGCAGGCTCAACTCGACGTTGCGGTAGAGCGGATAGGCGTAGAACACCAGCAGGTAGAGCACCACCGGGGCGAGAAAGGCCCATGCCGCCCACTGGCCGGATCGCACGCGTGCCGCCCGATGACCTCGTGCCGTCGCTCGGGCGGGACGCGCCGGCGCCTGGATGACTCGGCTCATGCTGCTACTGGGTCGCGCTCGCCGCAGCCGACTGCGCCGCCGCCATCGCCTCCTGCGGAGACTTGGACCCGCTCAGCGCCGCCTGCACCGCGCCCCACATCGGCTCGGAGATCTTCGGATACTTGGTGCCCAGATCGTCGCTGGTGCGGCCCTTGGCCGCCTTGACCGCCTCCACCCACACCTTCAGGTCGGGCGTGGCCGCCACCTGCTTGGCCTGCACCGCCTCCGTGGGCGCGATGTAGGACAGGGTGGTGGTCGTGGTCAGCGAGTTGTCCGTGCTGGTCAGGCAGGTCACCAGCTTCTGGGAGGTGGCGTAGCGGCCGGTGTCGGACTGCACGGGGATGCTGACGAACTCGCCGCCGGTGGGGGCGGGCGCGGTGCCGCCGCCCTTGCCGGGGACCGGGATGATGCCGTAGTCGAAGCCGGCCTTCTTGGCGTTGGCGAGCTGCCAGGTGCCGTTCTCGGCGAACGCGTAATCGCCGCCGGCGAACTCCTGCCAGCTGGTGGTCTGGGTGTTGTTGATGACGGAGTTCGGGGCGTACCCCTTCTTCAGCCAGTCGGTCCACAGCGCCACGGCCGAGACGCCCTCGGGCGAGTCGAGCTTGGTGAGAGCGGCGCCGGAGCCCCAGAACCAGGGCAGGAACTGGAAGCTGCCCTCCTCGGTGCCGATCGCCGAGAACGTGATGCCCTTCTTGCCCGCCGCCTTCACCTTCGCCAGCGCCGCCGTCAGGGATGCCCAGTCCTTCACCGAGGCGATGTCCACCCCGGCCTCCTTCAGAACCTCCTTGTTGTAGTACAGGGCGAGCGTGTTGGCGCCGATCGGGACGCCGTAGGTCTTGCCGCCGCTCTGTCCTGCCGCCAGCAGGTTCGGCGCGATCGTGGAGACGTCGAGCTTGTTCTCCTCGGTGGTGGTGAGCACCCCGGCCTCGGCCAGCGTGGAGACGACCGGATTGTCGACGATCAGCACGTCCGGCGAGTTGCCCTGCTGAGCCGCCAGCAGCGCCTTGTTCGTCAGGTCGCTGGTGTCGTAACCGGTGCGCTCGACCTTCACCCCGGCGTCGGTGCCGCACTTCTCCAGCAGCCTCACCCACTCCGAGCTCTTGTCGTACTGCGGATACGGGTCCCAGATCGTGTACGTCCCGCCCCCGGCGGACTGGCTCGCGCTCGCCGAAGCGCCGCCGTCGCCGCCGGACGATGACGAGCAGGCCGCCAGCCCGCCCACGGCGGCCAGGACCGCCAGACTCGCGCCGGCCGCACGCCGGCTCCTTGCCGCTGATCTCATTGAGCTGACCTCCGCTGACAGGCGTTACGCGGCTGTTTCCGAACGATGTCGAATCGATTCGGCGAATCGGTTCGACCGAAGATAGGCCCGCTCCACCCTGGGCGTCAATGGGTGGTGCGGTACGGTTTTCCGGGAGGTCGCGCGCGATACGCGGCACGCGGCACGTCGTGGCCGCGGAATCCGGCAGCGTACCCTTCATGAACCGGTTCGACCTACGATGGTCGCCGACCGGCGGACCGGACGAGGAGCACGGGTGAACATCGGAGAGATCGCCAAGCGGGCGGGCGTGTCACGCAGCACCGTCTCGTACGCGCTCACCGGCAGGCGCCCGGTGTCGGAGGAGACCAAGCGCCGCATCCTGGCGGTCATCGACGAGCTGGGCTACCGGCCCAACGCCGCCGCCAGGGCGCTGAAGGAGGGCCGTACCCGCACGATCGGCCTGGTCATTCCGCCGGCCGGCCAGCGCCTGACCGACATGCAGCTCGGCTTCGTGGCCAGCGTGGTCGACGCCGCCGCCCGCGCCGACCTGGACGTCCTGCTGTCACCCTCGGGCGGCGAGCACGACCGCTCCTTCGAGCGCGTCGTCACCGGCCGGCGGGTGGACGGTGTGATCCTCATGGAGATCCGCCTGGAGGACGACCGGGTCGCCCGGCTGCTGGCGAGCGGACTGCCGTTCGTCGGCATCGGCCGCACCCGCCACCCGGAGGACATGTCCTGGGTGGACGTCGACTACGAGGCGCTCATCACCAAGTGCGTCCACCACCTGGCCGACCTCGGCCACCGGCAGCTGGCGCTGGTCAACCGCAACGCCGAGCTGGTCGCCGCCGGATACGGCCCCGGTCACCGCGCGCAGGCCGGCTTCGACCGCGCCATCGCCGAACGCGGCCTGCACGGCGTGCAGGTCTGCTGCGGCGACGACGCGCAGGCCGGACAGTCCTGCCTCCAGCAACTCCTCGCCGAGCACCCGGAGTTGACCGCCATCGCCACCATCAACGAGGCTGCGGTGTCCGGCATGTACCGCGCGCTGGCCGAGGCGGGCTTGACCGTGCCCGGCGACTTCTCCATCGCCGGGGTGGCGGCCCGGCACTGGGCCGAGAACCTGCACCCGCCGCTCACCGCCGCCGACGTCCCGGCCGACGAGATGGGCGCCCGCGCCGTCGAGCTGCTCATCCAGCGCATCGCCGACCCGGCCACGGCGCACCGCCACCTCCTGGCCGCCCCGCCGATCTCGCTCCGCAGCACAACCGGCCCCGCGCCCGGCCACCGGCGCGCCATCTGACCTATCGTCCACTCGAATCGATTCGACTCAAGACCTGCTCCAGTTGTGCCGGCTCGGCCGCGCCGCCGGCCGCCAGGACGGTGCGGGCGCGGTCGGTCACCACCACGTACGGCGGCCACGGGATGTCGTTGCGGTCGAAGACGTCCGGGTCCACGACCACGGGCAGCCCGGCGCCACCGTACCCGTCCACCGCGCTGACCAGCACGACCTCCAGGCGGGCGGCCATCGCGGCGAACTCCGGCAGCATCGTCCTGCACAACCCGCACGCCGGTGAGACCAACGCGTACACCACCCGGTCACCGGCCGGCTCCGGCGCCCCGGCGAGGGCGAAGCGGGTGCCGGGACGCGGCCCGGACGAGGGCCTGCCGGCCCGCAGCAGTCGCGCGGGCAGGAAGGCCAGCCCGAGCAGGGCCGCCGCCACCGGGAGCTGGACGGGTGCGAACGCGACCGGCCCGGTCAAGGCCGCCGTCACCGCGAGGACCAGCAGCAGGCCGGTACGCAGCAGCGTGCCGGCCCCGACGAGGTCACGGCCGCCGAAGCAGCCACAGTCCACGGCCATCCCGCGCCGCAGCACCGAGGCCATGGCCGCCAGGAACGCGGCGAGCAGGGCCGCCGCCACCACCGCTCCCCACCGCTGACCGCCCGGCGCGAGCAGCAGCCCGGCGGCGGCGAGCTCGGCCGCGAGCACGGCCACCGCGGCCGGCCCGGCCAGCCCGCCAGGCAGCACCCGGTAGCCGGCCACCGACCGGGCGAAGCCGCGCACGTCGCGCAGCTTGCCCAGCGCCGCCACCAGCAGCATCGCGGCCACGGCGAGGTACGCCGACTCGGCGACGATCATGGCACCGTCTGCTGGAAGGCCGAGGCCTGCAGCTCGTACAGGCCGGCGTACAGGCCGTCGCGTTCCATCAGCTCGGTGTGCGTGCCCTGCTCGGCGACCGTGCCGCCGTCGAGCACGTAGATGCGGTCGGCGTAGCGGACGCTGGCCAGCCGGTGCGTGATGAGGACGATGGTGCGGCCGTCGGCGTGGCCGCGGATCCGCTCGAACAGGGCGTGCTCCGCGCGGGCGTCCAGGGCCGAGGTCGGCTCGTCGAAGATGACCAGCGCGGCGTCGCGGTAGAACCCGCGTGCCACGGCGATGCGCTGCCACTGGCCGCCCGACAGGTCGTGGCCGCCGCGGAAGCGGCGGTCGAGCAGCGCGTCGTAGCCGTCGGACAGCCTCGCCACCACCTCGTCGGCGCCCGCCGCGGCGGAGGCGGCGGCAAGCCGGTCCTCCTCCAGGGGGCGTCCCATGAGGATGTTCTCGCGGACGGTGAGCGGCCAGCGGGTGTGGTCCTGGGCGATCACGGAGATCTGCCGCCGCAGCGCGTCACCGTCGAACGCGTCGAGGTCGACGCCGTCCCAGCGGATCGTGCCCTCCTGCGGCCGGTACAGCCCGGCCAGCAGCTTGGCCAGGGTCGTCTTGCCGGAGCCGTTCTCGCCGACCAGGGCGATGACCTCGCCCCGGCCGACGCTCACACTGACCCCCGACAGCGCGGGCCGGTCGGCGCCGGGGTAGGTGAACGTGACGTTCTCGGCAGTGAGCAGGCTGAACGGAGCCGGCTCAGCGGTGGGCGAGAGTGCGGTGGGCGGCGAGGGGACGCGCTCCCGTGCGAGTTCGCAGAAGGCCAGGTAGTCACCGAAGTAGAGGCCCGCCTCGTAGAGCCGGTTCATGGTCTGGATCAGGGCGGTGAGCGACATCTGCCCGGTCCTGATCGCCAGCACGGCCGCGCCGGCCACCGACAGCGGGATCACGCCGACGGCCAGCAGCACGCCGAGCACCACGTACCCGCCGGCCGTGGCCACGCCGGTCAGCAGGTCGCCGCCCGCCTTGGTCGCGGCCCGCCGCCGCGCCACGTCGAGCTGGACGTCCTGCTCCAGGTCGGCCACCCTGCCGTACTCGCCGAGCAGGAAGTCCCGCAGCGTGAACGCCCGCACCTCGGCGGCGGGCTGCCGCTCGGCCATCAGGTCCGACAACATGAACTTGCGCCGCCGCGCGGCGGACAGCCGGTAGAACGCCTGATAGCCCAGCCGGGCCATACGCACCGCGGCCCAGCCCGCCGGCACGGCGGTGACCAGCAGCAACGGCATGAGCAGTGGGTGCAGCAGGCCGAGTGCCACGGCCGAGGCGAGCACGCCGACCGCGCCGGTGACCACGGCGATCGTCATCTCCACCACGGTGGCGGTGTCGGGCACGCCGCTGTCACGGGCCCGCCGCATCGCGTTGTGGAAGTCGTGGTCGTCGAACGCGGCCAGCTCCACCCGGGTGGTCAGCTCGAACAGACGGGTCTCGGCCAGCCGCTCGACCTGCGGCTTGAGCCGCGCCTGTGCCCACCCGGCGCCGGCCAGCAGCGCGCCGCGCAGCCCCGTGGCGGCGGCCACGAGCAGCAGCGAGGGCAGCGCGCTCCACACCCGATCGGGCGTCGGACCGGCGGAGAACAGCGAGGCCAGCACATCGGAGGTGGCCACCAGGCCGAAGACGGTGAAGACCCCCGCCGCGAGATTTCCCACCAGGGCCACGGCCGTGTCGCGGGGACTGGCCTGCCACGCCATCCGCAGCGCGGCGGCCACCAGGGACGGCAGCCTGCGGGCGATCGTGCCGAGGGTGGCGGCCAGCAGGTGCTCGTCGTGACTCTCCCAGTACGCGACCACGAGCCCCGACCTGTCGTCCGGGACGCTCGTACCGCGCCGGCGCCGCCAGAGCTTCACGCGAGGGCGCCGTTTCGAGGCAGGCACGCCGAAGATCCCCCCATCACGCACGCCAATCTAGAAGATCGAACTCCCCGTGTAAAGGAGCATGTCAACACATTTATGGCCGTTAACGGCCACCCCTGGACAGACTTCCGGATATATGCACATAATGCGTCCGTTTGCTCGCGACGGGGGAACGTGTAAACGATTCGCCGGTCGTGGGCAGGGCACGGGAAAGGCGCCTACCGGCACCATCCCGACGCTCGGATCCCCACGTCGGCCGCCCAAAGGCGGCCAAGGAAGGAGCCCTTATGTCGGTCCTCGCCCTTGAGCCCCGCGACGCCGGAGTCCTGGAGTACGAAGACCTCGCCGTCGACTTCGAAGGCGAGCTGAGCAAGCTGCTCCACGGCCCTCAGGCCTGCGTCAATACCTGCAAGCGGACGGTGTGCAGCAGCTTCCCGTGCTGCCCGTCCATCGTGTGACGCCTGCGTGTGAAGCGCCTGATCCCACGCGGTGACGCGTGGTGATGCGAAGCGCTGGGGAAAGGCCATCGGCGCTGTTCTGATGGCCTTTTCTCGTATCAGAGGATGCGCACCGTTATCGAGGGGTTACTGTGGATAGTAATGTGCTCGACCGCCTTACCCAATTTGCAGATTCGAATGGTAGGGAAATATACGAGGACGACACGTGGATCAGCGTTCACGACTCTCGCCGTGACATTCCATTACAGGGCTGGAAAATCCACGTTTCCGCACGTCCCGGCACCCTCGCCGACACCCTTGACCGCGTGTTGCCGATCCTGGCGGGCGCCGGCTGCGCCTTCAAGGTCGCCCGCTCTGCCCACAGGCTCATGGAGCTCAACTCCGGCGACGTCGACCCCGGAGCCGTGGGCAAGGCCATGACGGTCTACCCGGAGCAGGACGCGGTGGTCGAGCTTGGCCACGCCCTCGCCGACGCCCTGTCCGGGCTGTCGGCCCCGCGCATCGTCAGCGATCGCCGGGTACGCCCCGACGCTCCGGTCTACTACAGGTACGCCCCGTTCGCCCCGCAGTACCGCGTGGACGAGAACGGCGACTTCGAGCTGATCGTGATCGGTCCGGACGGCGAGCAACTGCCGGGCGCGGCCGGCCCCGAGTTCACCTGCCCGCCCTGGGCGACGGACCCGTTCCGCCCCGCGGACTCCACCGAGGACCGCCCGCCGGACGCGCAGCAGCCCGGTGAACGGCCGTCACTGGGAACGCTGCCGCCCGCGGAGACGGCAGGGCAAGGCGCCGAGGGGAGTACCGGCCGGGTCATCGGCGGCCGGTACCGTGTGACGTCCGGCGTCGTGCGTGGCCCGCGCGGCAACGTCTACCGCGCCACCGACGCCGTCGGCCGGCGGGTCGTGGTCAAGGAGGCCCGCGCGTACGTCGGGGAGAACGTCGAGGGCTGGGACCTGCGGATGTACCTCCGCAACGAGCTGCGCATCCTCCAGGCGCTCAAGGGCGTGGCGGGCATACCGGACCCGATCGACCACTTCCGGCACGGAGCGGACGAGTTCCTCGTCATGACCGACGAGGGCAGCCGCGACCTCAACCGGTTTGTCGCGGAGAACGGCCTGTTCACCAGGGAGTCCGCCGACGGCGAGCGCGACCTCGGCGCGCTGGCCGCCCGGCTGCTGGAGGTGATCGACGCGGTGCACTCGCGCGGCGTCGTCATCCGTGACCTGTCGCCCAAGAACGTCGTGCTCGGCGAGGACGGCCGCTGCACCCTCATCGACTTCGGCAACAGCAGGTACGAGGGACTGCAGCTGCCCGGTTGGAGCCGCGGCTACAGCGTCCCCGACCAGCACACCGACCGCGACTCCGTGCCCGCCGACGACTACTTCTCGATGGGCGCCACGCTGTTCTTCGCGGCCACCGGGATGAACCCGATCATGATCGGCCCGGACCCGGTCCGTAACGTCGAGCGCACGCTCATGTGCCTGGCACGGATGTTCCCGGACGTCACGACGGGCGTCGTCGGCCTGCTGCCCGGCCTGTTGAGCCTCGACCCCGCCGACCGCACCGCGGCCGCCGCCGAGATCAGATCCGCCCGCGGGTCGCGCCCCGAGGCGGCCGCGTCCGGCTTCAGCGACGGACGACCCGCCACCGAGCGCCCACCGGCGGGGCGGTGGAGCCTGCCCGCCACGCCGAAGCTCACCGGGGAACTGCTGTCCAAGGCGCTCGACCACACCGTGCGCGAGTGCGCGGCCTTCGCCGAGCGGCTGATGGCCGCGCCCGAGGACGCCCGACGGGAGAGCCCGCCGGTGACCAACGTCTACGGCGGCTGCGCCGGAGTCGGCATGGAGCTGCTGCACCACCCGGAGGCCAAGGCCGTGGCCGCCGACCTGGCCCGGTGGACGGCCCGCGTGATGCCGCCCGCCAAGCTCCCGCCCTCGCTGTACTTCGGCCGTACCGGCACCACGCTGTTCCTGACCGCGGCCCGCCTGACCGCCGTGCCGGAGCTGGCGGCGCCGGCCCCCGTCACCCTCGACGGCCCGCAGCGGGCCGACCAGGCGCACGGCGTGGCAGGCATCGGCTCGGGCCATCTGGCGCTGGCAGCCGCCGAACCGGGCGACGCCCGGCACCTGAGGATCGCCGACGAGTGCGCCCGGCTGCTGATCGCCGGTGACGTCACGCGGTCGGAGGACGCCGTGGCGCCCGCGCAGCCCGGCTCCGGCGTGTCTGTCGACACGGCGTACGCCCACGGCGACGCCGGCTGCGCGGACTTCCTGCTCTCCTACCACGAGGCCACCGGCGACCGGGCGGCCGGCGAGGCGGCCAGGGAACGGTTCGCGGCGCTGGCCGTACGCGCCGAGGCGCTGATCGGCGAGCTGCACGGCCCGGATGCGCGGGCGATGGGGGCGTCCTGGTGCCAGGGCATGTCAGGCATCGTCGGTGCGCTGGCGCACGCGGCCCGCGCGTACGGCGAGGACCGCTACCTGGACCTCGCCGAGCGGGGCGCGCGGGCGTGCCTCGTCGTCGCCCCGCAGGCGTGGGTGGTCTCGCAGTGCTGCGGCCTGGCGGGCATCGGCGAGGCGCTGATCGACCTGGCGATGGTCACGGGCGACGGCGGCTACTGGCGCGGCGCGGAGGAGATCGCCGAGCTGATGCTGGTACGGGCCGGCGGCGAGCCGGCGCAGCCGGTCTTCCCCGGCAACGACCTCGACAAGCCGGCCTACACCTGGAGCACCGGTACCGCGGGCGTCCTGTCGTTCCTGCGCCGCCTCGACCGCCGCTCGGGCACGCGCCTGTGGACGGCCGGCTGGCGGTTGCCCGAATAGCCCGGATCAGCAGCGCGAAGAACGTGTCGCCGCGGACGATCTCGAACGGGTCCTGGCGGCGACGATGCGCTCGTTCGACGGCCGACGCGGGTCAGGGGCGGCTGGCGATGGTCAGGAGGGTCGCGGCAGGGCCCGCGAGTGGGCGGCCCCGGCGCCAGACCGCGCGCATGCTCCGCACCAGGTTGAGGCCCGCCAGCGGCACCTCGACGAGGCGGCCGGTGGCCAGTTCGGCTTCCACCGCGTACCAGCTGAGCACCGCCGGGGCCGCGCCCGCCTGGGCGGCGCCCTTGACGGCCGAGTTCGACCCGAGCTCCAGGCGCGGGCTGGCCCGGTGGTGCCCGGCGAAGGCGACGTCCAGGGTCTCGCGGGTGCCCGAGCCTTGCTCGCGTACGACCAGCGGCGTGGCGGCCAGCTCCGGGCCCCTGAGCAACGTGCGGCGGCGTGCCCACGGGTGTCCCGGGGCCACCACGACGACCAGCCTGTCGGTGCCCACCACCCGGCTGGCCAGCCCGTCCGGCACGTTGGGCCCCTCCACGAACCCCAGCTCCACGGCCCCGGTCCCGGCCAACACCAGCGCCGCGACGTCGGCGGAGTTCAGCACGTCCAGGCCGACCTGGACCCCGGGCTCGCGGCTCTGGAACTCCCCGAGCCAGCGCGGCACCAGGTACTCGGCCACCGTCATGCTGGCGGCCACCCGCAGGTGCGCCGCCTCGCTGTGCCGGACGGCTTCGGCGGCCCGCATGAGCTCCTGCGCGGCCGCGAGCACCTGCGCGGCCCAGCCCGCGACCATCTTGCCCTCGGCGGTGAGTGTGGAGCCGCGCGGCGTCCGCTCCAGCAGTGGCAGGCCGAGACGCCGTTCCAACTGGGCGATGCGCTTGCTCGCGGACGGCTGCGCGATGCCCGCCAGCTTGGCCGCCTGGCCGAGGCTGCCGAGCTCGCCCACGTCCACCAGGAGCTTGAGCGAGTCGAGATCGGGCAACGGGGTCATAGCCATAGGCTATGACCTCCCAGGCAACGCGCGGCTACCGGCCCGCTCGATGGCCCCGAAGACTGGGATCATGATTCTCGCCCCCACCAAGGCATCCCTTCTGCCGGGCATCGCGGCGTGCGCGCTGGCGGTGGCGGCCGCTCTGGTGGTCAACCGGTTCGTGCCGGGGCTCAGTCCCGCCACTGCCGCCGTGGCCTTGGGATCGGCCCTGGCCAGCGCCGGGGCGATCCGCACGCGGCTGCGCCCCGGGCTCCTGTTCGTCTCCCGGCGGGTGCTGCGCGCGGCGATCGTACTGCTCGGGCTGCAGATCGCGGTGCCGCAGATCCTCGCGCTCGGATGGCAGTCGCTCGCGGTCGTCGCCGCCGCCACGGGGCTAACGTTCGTCCTCACCCCGCTGGCCGGCCGCCGCCTCGGCCTTCCGCCCGGGACGTCGCTGCTGGTCGCCACGGGCGTGTCGATCTGCGGGGCGTCGGCGATCGCGGCCATGCACGACAGCACCGACAGTTCGGACGATGACGCTGCCGGCGCGCTCGCCGTGGTGGTTCTCTACGGCAGCGCCGCCATCGTGGTGCTGCCGCTGCTGGCGTCCTGGCTGGGCCTCTCGCCCGAGCAGCTCGGAGTGTGGGCGGGAGCCGCCGTGCACGAGGTCGCCCAGGTGGCGGCGATCGGCGCCGCCTCGGGCACCCTCGTGACGGCGGTGACGGTGAAGCTGGGCCGGGTCGTCCTGCTCGCCCCCATCGTCGCCATCACCACGTCCCTGCGCCGCCGCGCGGCACCACCTGCCGGCGCGCCGGCCGCCAGGACGTCTGCCGGCGCACCGGACGCCGGCCGGATGCCCGTGGTTGTGCCCGCCGGTACGACGGCGCCCGCGTCCGCGCGCGGCACCGCGCTCTCCCCCACTGTGGCACCGCCCGCCGCCGCTCCCACGGCGGCGGGCAGCCGGAACAGGACCGCGATCATGCCGCTGTTCGTGGCCGGGTTCCTGGCGATGGTGGTCGTGCGGAGCACAGGGCTGCTGCCGCCGGCGGTGACCGAGAACGTGCCCGTGGTCACGAACGTACTGATGGCCGCCGCCCTGTTCGCCCTCGGCACCGGTATCGACCTGCGGAAACTGCTCAAGGGCGGGCGGGTCATGCTGCTCGGGGGCATCGCCACCGGGCTCATCGGAGCGATCTCGCTGGCGGGGGTGTCACTGCTCAGCTGACTCCGGCGTGTGCCGCGATGCCGGCCGGGCCGTCTCCGCCCTAGAGGTCCGCGATCGCCGGGACCACCTCGCTGCCGATGATCTCCAGCGGGGCGATCGCGGAGACCCCGGCGACCCGCCCGTGCGCGACGCTGAATCCCTGCTCGGCCAGGGATCCCAGCGAGTCGACGAGCTGCGGGACGTTCTCGCCCTTCTCGCCGACGTCGAAGTTGAACAGCACGGTCTTCTCGATCGCGTCGTAGTCGGTGCCCTCGCGCTCGCAGTGCGCGCGCAACACCTCGAGCTTGCGAGACAGCTCAGGGCCTGGGAACAGGTTGCACGCCTGGGCGTACTTCGCCACCAGGCGCAGCGTCTTCTTCTCGCCGGACCCGCCGATGAGGATCGGCGGATGCGGGCGGGAGATCGGCTGCGGCGAGTTGAGCGTGCGCCCGAGGTGATAATGCTCTCCGTTGTACGGCCGCTCGGTCTCGGCCCACATCTGCAGGCAGATCTGCAGCGCCTCCTCCAGCCGCTCGAACCGCTCGGCCAGGGGCGGGAAGAAGAGCCCCAGGCCACGGGCCTCTTCCTCGTTCCAGGCCGCCCCGATGCCGAGCATGGCGCGGCCGCCGGACAGCACGTCGAGCGTGGTCACCATCTTGGCCAGCAGCCCGGGATCGCGGTAGACGACGCCGGTGACGAGGGTCAGCAGCTTGGCCCTGGTGGTGTGCGCGGCCAGGAAACCGAGCGTGGTGTAGGCCTCCAGCATCTCGTGCTCGGCCGGACCGACCACCCCGATCTGCCAGACGTGGTCCATGACGCTGATCCGGTCGAAGCCCGCCTCCTCGGCGCTCCTGGCCACGTCGGCGAGGTCGGGCCCGAGCCTGCCGGCCCCGCCCGGCCAGGTGAAATCGGGAATGTGCAGACCGAGCTTCATGGCGGCTCCTGAACGTCGGCATCCACCGGCCAGCCTACAGAGCTCCCTTCGGCCGATCACGAGCCGAGATCCATGGCCCGGGCATCACCGCTCCGTGCCCGCCCGGCCGCCGCCGAGAGCAACGACAAATAGGGTCATATGACATCTCCATTCAGGTTTCCCGCCATGCATTCGAAACCGGACAGGGGCCCGGATTACGTCGGAAGCCTCACTGTGAACGCCGTGTCACCGGCACCACCGCAAGCGTGTGCTAGCCTGTCGGGTGTTGCAGTTATGGTTCCCATAGAGACTTTGCGCGCGCCTGCCAGAGTAATTTTCGGGCGCGTTTTTGTTTGCCGGTCATTTCCGGATGGGCTCATCGCGGCGACACGGATTTCGCGCGGCGCGACTCCGTTACCTGCACGTATCTGAAGGAGATCGACATGGCTACCGGAACCGTGAAGTGGTTCAACTCCGAAAAGGGCTTCGGCTTCATCGCGCAGGACGGCGGCGGCGCCGATGTCTTCGCGCACTACTCCAACATCGTCTCCAACGGCGGCTACCGCGAGCTGACCGAGGGCCAGAAGGTGTCCTTCGACATCGTCCAGGGCCAGAAGGGCCCGCAGGCGGAGAACATCGTCCCCGCCTGACCTCGAGCGTGTCGTAAGTCCGGGCCTGCCCTCCCATCGGGGGTCAGGCCCGGACTGCTTTCCCGGCAGGCGCGGCAACGGCAGGCCGGTCACAGCCGGCGCGACCAGGATCCCCCGGGAAGCTCACGCCCCGTCCTGCGTACCCACAACGATCACGCCGGCCATGTGCAGGCTGGTCAGCAATGTCCTGTCGTCGGCCGGGTCGAGCCAGACCTGCAGGTCTGCGGGCCCCGACGGCCTCGGCAGCACCCCGGCGGGCTCATAGAAGGTCGAGACCAGGACCAGGGGAACCGGCGCCTCCCATCGAGCGGGGGCCGGTGGTTCGTGTCGTCCGCCGAGGATCACCACCCGCTCGGCCTCGCTGCACGCATCGAGTCGTCCTCCGGCCGCGAGCTGAGCCTGCGTCCTGACCTGCATGTCCATGGCGAGGCGGACGCGCGCCGACGCGCGCTCGCCGTCGGTGGCGAGCGAGGCGTAGCCGGGGACGAGCATCTCGACCAGCTCGGCGAAATCGTCGGCGTAGCCACGGTAGGTCCCGCCCGCATAGATCATCTCATAGCGGTACGGCCGGCCATCGCCGTTGATCGGTGCGGCCGGAGGCGGCTCCATCGCCGAGGTGTTACGGATGATCACGGCCACTGGATGGCATCCCGTTTCGTGGTGAGGTCGTTCTGCGTCGTCATGCCGCGCGCAACCAGCGAGTGGCGGCGTACACGGCGGTGAGCTGCTCCTTGTCGGCGGCCCGCCAGAACAGCTCGTCCATCAGACAGCGGAAGGAGAGGCTTCCCTGCTCGGTGAGGTCGAACGCCGGATCCAGCTTGAGGAGCTCGGCGTGGGTGCCCAGCAGGTCACGCTGCCCCCGGTTGGGGGGCTCGCCCAGCAGCACGTTGCGGAACGCCGCATCCACCACCGCGACCGATACCTTCACCTGGGACTGGATCAACGGGGCGTAGAGCGAACCGTCATTCAGGCGGAACTCGACATGGTCTTCCGGAGATCCGGTTATGCTCTCCAGGTTCACCGCGTACCCGTGGTCGGTGCCGGCCCTGCTGTTGTGATCCCGCACCAGGCCTATCGACTTGTAGCCCGCTGCGGGCTGCCGGTTGGGGCGGCAATACTTGAGGCCCCGGTGGCTTTCCCGCTCCGGGTTGTGCCCGAGTCTGAACAACGTGTCGCTGTGATGGTCCACGTAGTCCACCACGCTGGTGTAGTTCTCCACGATGTGGTCGTAGTCGTATGTGCTCACGTGGATGTGCCCACCGGTTTGGGCGCTGGCCGTGCCGCCATGCGCTCGGATGATCTCGCAGGCGATGCGGAGGTTCTCCCAGGTCGCCGGCTCGTCGTACAGGATCGGCGAGACCAGTTCGCCCGCGACCGAGCCGTCCTGCTCCAGCCTCCAGAGACCGCGCCCGCCGTTCCGTCCCGAACGGTAGCCCTGCGTCTGCATGGTGTGGTAGTCGTGCACCTGGGTGTCGCCGGTCAGACCTGCCCTGTACAGGTCGCGGGCTATGGCGTCCCGGGCTCGGCGGCGGGCGTCGCCGACCGGCAGGTCGAACTCGAGCTCCAGCCCGAACCCGCGCCCGCCGTCACGGGCCGCCAGGGATGCGGTGGCGTTCTTCAGCAGGTAGGGAATCACCGCCTCTCCCCTGGCGGCGCGTTCCACCGCCTGGTCGTACGCGCGCCGGAACGCCGCGAAATCCCTCACATAAGACACCTCAGGGACCTCCGGCCAGCGCTTCCACGCGCGAACCCGGGCCTCCAGCGAGGCGACCCGTTGCTGCTCCGCCACGGCCAGCGGGTCGGGGCCGGCGAGCCGTGACAGGGAGCGGCGCAGGGGAGGGTGGGCCTGGCGATACGCCTGCCGCGCCGTGGCGTGCTCCTGGACTGCGGCCTGCCGGGCGTCCCGGACGGTCGAGGGGGCGAGATCGTGCAGCCCCGGCGGGACGTGCGGCGTGTCCGGCTGCCGGCCGATCGCGGGACGGCCGGCGTGCTGAGTGAGGGCGTCGAGCACCTGCCGCCGGTCGACCGGCCCGAAGAGGTCGAAGCCGTCCCGCTGGACCTCGACCGCCCGCTGGGCCAGCCGTTCGACGGAATGGTCGAGACCTGCCTCTCCCGCCAGCCGGCGCAACGGGTCGAACACCCACAGAGGGGATGGCGCCTCGGAGCTGGTGATCTCAGCCAGGCGCGAAAGCACTCGCGCCTCGTCGTCGCCCGGACGCATGACGTCGCGCTCGGCCGCGACCCGCAGTCCGTCCCAAAGATGCGGATCTCGCGCCCGGTGGGCGATGAGGCGGTCGATGATCTCCTGGCGGCCGGCCGCCCGCGCGAGGTCGGCACCGTCCGCCTGCGCCTCCTCGGCCAGGCGGACGAATTGCTCAACGGAGCGTCCTTGCCCGACGTCGCCGGCCAGGTGCTCCAGCGGCTCGACGGTGCGGAACCTGTCCAGGGCCAGTCCTGTGACGATCTCGTACAGGCGCGCGACCAATCGTGCTGTCGAGTCGCGGACATCGGGTAGCGAAAGGCTTTCGGTGAGCAGCACGCCGGCCCACAGATACGCGTCTTGTCGCCAGAACTGGTCCAGGCCCGCACGGAATGCCGGCTCCCCGGTCGTTCCGCTGGGGAAGTAGCCATTCTGGTGGGCCGCATGGATGACCGGGAGTAATTGCTGGACGTCGCTGATGCCGTACCGCTCGAGCACGGGTCTGACGAGATCTCGAGCCTTCCTGTAGGTGACAGGGTCGCCCATCATCTTCACCATGAGCCCGACCGCGCGTTCTTGCCTGACATTCGCGTCGAGGAGACCGACCACGGTCTGGTACCGGTGCCCCGTCCAGCGATAAGGGTCTGCCTCCATGGACCTCCTGAGGATGTCGGTCAGGGCTGCGCGGTCGGTCGCGCTGTCTGGGGACATGCCATACCGCCGGGCGTCGTTGAACACTTCGACCAGGGCATCGATGTCGTGGGGCAGGCCAAGTGCGGCCGCCACTTCGGAAATCTCGTCCGGCGGGTTCGGTCCGCCGATGGTCCGGCTCATCAATGCCAGAGCCCTGATCGTCGTCTCGCCGTGGTCGCGGACACGCAGCTGGGCTGACAGGCGCCGGCCTTCTGCCAGGAGCTCCGCATCCGGCACGGTCGGCGACGAGCCGGAAGTGTCCCGGCGGTTCGGGTCTGGAGTGTTCCCGTTGTCAGGCGTCCAGCGGTAGAAGATCGCTGCGGCCTCGGCGAAGTTCCGTGGCCGCGCGTCCGCTACAGAAGAGAGACCGGTCGCGGTGTTCGGTGGGGCGGGCACCCGGTGCGTCGCCGCCGGGGATGTGGGCGGAGCCGGGGGCGCCGGCGGGCGGGAACCGGTGTCGGAGCTCGCCAGGATGCGTTCGAGTTCCGCGCGTACGTCGGGCCACGCTCGGGCGAAGTCGGGGTGCAGATTGAGGCGCGACACCTCCTCCACCAGCACCCATGCGTTGTCGAGGGACTCGCGGGACGCGGGCCACACGTCAGCCAGGTACGACATCTCGCCGATGACGGTGTCGAACGCCCAGCCGCCGTGATCGTCGTGATGCACTCCCCGCACGTTCACCTCGTCCGTGTTCAGCCTGTTCTCCTCGCGGGGTTCACGGAGACCGGCATCGATCGGGCCTTCGCCGCTGTGGCGGGCGCCACCGGGCGGTCCCCAGGTCCCTCCGTGGTGCGTCTCCATGGAGCGGAGTTGCAGGAGAACACGAACCTCACCGTTAGGAAGGCGGTGGAAGAGCAGCAGACCTGCCCCGCCTTCGGTTCCCCAGTGCCGGTGCCCTTGCTCGCACTGTGTCCATGCGTCGGTGGGCGTCCGGACCTGCCAGCCGGCTGGAAGAGTGGGATGCGCTGCGGACATGCCGGGGGCGCCGATGTGCGGTGGTCGCAGCACGGTGACCTCGCCGGGCGTGGCCAGCAGGACGAACTCGTTGAGGGGTAGCTGGCCCATGCCGGTCCACGGGGTCGACAACACCTGTGAGGCAGGGAAGACCCCTGCCATGACCGCCCCGTCCCCCAGACCGGTGTACCGCTTGGCGACTCCGGGGAGAGCGCTCCAGGACTGCAGCGGCAGTGCGGGCGGAGCCGGCACGACATCGCCGTCGGCGGCGTCCGCCAAGCCCGGGACCGGATGCAGTGGGTCGAACGCTATTCCCCGGTAAAGCACCAACTCGTCGATCCCGCGGCTTTCCAGTTCGCGCTGCGTCTGCGCGTACTGCTGCCGGAGGAAGTCGCGCAGCATGTCCCCGCTACGGGCGTGCACGTCCCTGGCGGTCCTGTTGCGGTTGGGATCACCGTACGCCTCCAGGTCGAGAACCCCGGTCAGCCCGAACTCCTCGCGCGCGGCCATGTGCATGGCCAGCCGCTCCGGCAGCATCTCACTGGCGCCGTATCCCCATGTCCGCAGGAGCTCCTCGGCGGCCAGCCGTCTCACTATGTCGTGCGCTTCGGGCGAGTCGAACGGTATCTGGCGGATTATCCGGCGTGGCTCATCCGCGTACTTGCGGGAGCCTTCCCCGAAGGACGCGATGGAACTCCGTTCGACCGGCTGCCAGGTCCTTAAGGTTCTGCCCATGAAGGGGAGCTCGCTCAGGACGAGATCGTACTCGGGGTTGCCGAGCGCCTCCGCCAGATTCCCCTTGCGCCCCACGCCGAGCATTTCCTTCGTCGGGGATCGCATCGTGTCCATCAGCATCTTCACCGTCGCGGCATGGGCGGCCTGCCAGCCTGCGGCGCTGATCGGGTCGTGTTCGCCGTCCCGGCTGAGCAGGTCCGCCACCCGCCTCACCACCGGCTCGAGCCCGCGAGGGTGCTCGGGCAACGCGCTGGACCGGGCGACGGGCACGCTCGCGTCGCCCTGGAGGCCCGTACGCGGCATGTCGGCCGTGGCGCCTGAACCAGGCCCCTCCGCAGGGCGTTCCCCGTGCTCGGAGGAGTGCGGACGGACGGACGCCGCCGCCGCATCGGCGATCGGCGCGGGATCCGCGAGCATCGCCTCGGCAGACCGGTCCCCGTGACCCGTCACCGGGCGAGTGGCGGCCGGGCCCGCCACGGGGCCCGGCACGGGCTCCAGGGCCGGCCCCGTCCGGTCCTGGGGGGTCCTCGAGAGCGTCGATGTCTGCGGATCGGCCGCGTCGGGCGTCGCGGGCCGCGTTGCGGCGGTCTTGGGATCCGCGTGCTCCTGGCCATGATGGCTTGCCTGTGCCGCGTCGTGTTCGGGGATGCCTGCGTCATCGGGGGGCGCGGTGACGATCGCCGGGACGGTGGCCGGGAGCAGTGAACTGCGGGGGAGCTCGCCCGGGACCACGGCCTGGGTCCGCGGAGCGGCGGGGGCGGTCTCGCCGCTCGGGGCTCGCTCGGCTGGGAGGTTCTGCGGGGGTCGTACGGGTGCTCCGCCTTGTTCGGCTCCGTCCCCGGCCGGACCGTGCAGGAGTGTGTCATGGCGCCGGATGACCTCACCCGCGATCACCCGGTCCGAGTGCGGCTGGGGCGGGTTGGCGCCCGGTTCGGACGGCTGCCGGTTGATCAGGGTGTCGACGTCGGCGTGGTGTTCGGGCCGGGGGTGGAACGACAGGGCAGCGGTGTCGTGCCCCGCGGCCGGCAGGATGTCGCCGCCGGACGGGTCGTGCGGCACGCCACCGGGAGGAGGCGGAGGCTGCTCTACGGTTGGGTCGTGCGGCACGGCTCTGGGAGGAGGCGAAGGCTGCTCTCCGGGTGAATCGTGCGGTGCGGCAGTGAGAGAGGGCGGGGGCTGGCGCGGCGCGTCGGTGTCGGCGTGCGGGACGTTGGCGGACGGGGTGTCGCCGATCTCTGCGACCGCCCCGATCGGGATGTAGCTCACCCGCGCCGAGGCGGGGACGTCGAGGCCGCCGGCGACGCCGGCGATGAAGGTGTAGGCCAGGTGCGAGGCGTCGAGTTGCCCGCTGAGCGCCAGCCCGGGGACGGCGCCGGCGGTCCCCGCCACACCGCCCAGCAGCGCCTGGCCGTACATGCTCTGCCCGATCGCCACGATCCTGTCACGCACGGCCAGTTCGGCCTCCGAGGCGACGTACACCATCTCCCGGCTCAGCAGGCGCGAAAGCCCCACGTTCGCACCGGCGAACAGGGCACCGGTCAGGGCGCCGCTGCCGAGCGACATCGCCAGCGAGGCGAGGTCGAAGTCCCCCTCTTCGCGATCCCCCCAGATCTGCTGCGCCGCCTGCACGCCGAAGTCCAGGCCGCCCATGATGCCCGCGAACTTCAGCATGTTGACGAGGACGAGCCGCTTCATCGTCTGGATGTTCACCTGGGTCAGCAGCGTGTGGTGCTGGATCAGCCGGAGAACGGCCGGGCCATTGACGTAGATCCAGACCAGCAGCTTGACGATCACCGCGCCGAGCAGCGCAAGGGAGGCATAGATCATCCACTCGGTGTGCTGCATCCGCACGCCGTGCTCGCGCAGAGACTTCGCCTCGTCCCGGAGCGCCCGCTCCAGCAGGTCGAGCAGCGCCCCCTCCGAGTGGGGGTCATCCGCTTCCTGCTGCCCGCCGAGCGCGGCGAACACCTGCTCGAACGCCTCCTTGGCGGCGCCCTGCCATTCATGGCCGCGCAGCAACCGCACGATCGCGGAGGCGTCGTCCGTATTGAGCTTGGCCAGGAAGTCCGCCACATCCTCCAGCGCCTGCGCTTCGTCGATGACCCCGCCGACGAAGGCTTCAGGGAAGGCCCCTCCCGTCAACGGCAGCGCCATCGGCTTCACCAGGTCGGGCACCAGGCTGAGATCAAGCCCCATCAGCCGGTGTCATCCCTCTCGGTCTATCGTCGTGATCGGCACGGGCTGATCACGATGGCGACCGCGGAGCCCGCGGCTCTGGCGTGCCGGGGTGCGGCAGGAATGACTCGAAGCTCGTTCCCTCGCCGAACAGGTCCTCGAACGGAAGATCCGGTACGCCGAAGGGCTCCATCAACTCCTTCATCTCACCGGAAACCTGGCTGGTCGCCCGGCCGATCTGCGCCACGATCGAGGCGGACAGCTCAGACGGCGACAGCTTGCGGTAAACCCGGGGGTCCAGCTCGATCTCCCGCACCTCACCGCGGGGGCCGACGGTCACGGTCACCATGCCGTCCTCCGACGTGACCGTCGCCGACAGGTCCCGTACCTTCTCCTGCATCTTCTTGAGCTGTTCGGTCTGCTGGTTGACCTCCTGGACGAGTTGCTCCAGCAGCCGCCAGTGCTCGTCCGTCGTCATCCCCGTCCCTCACATCCGATCACATCAAGCATCAAAGGCCTCAGAGGCACCATTCTTCCCGAAATATCGATATTGAGCGCGCTGATATCCACACGTGCCGCTAAGCTGCCCAGCCGTGGAGCTCAACGGCGTCGCCTACAGCCATGACCACCTTCACCGGCTCTCGGACACGGCCGACCGCATGGCCGACGACGTGTCAGAGGCCCGCATCCGGTTCGAGACCTCGTGGGGCAGGGCCCGCGCCGCCCTCGGCGACGACGACTACGCCCGCATGTACTGGCAGGCACACGGCCAGCGGATGGAGAACATCGGCATCGGGCTCGAACTGCTGGCGACCGCGCTCCGGGAGGAGGCGACCAAGCTTCAGCGGGCGTCGAAGACGTACAAGGCCGGCAATGACGCCAGCACCGTGCGTACCTGAGCCGACGTCGCGCTCCGGCCAGCGCGACACTTTGTTATAACCTACGACACCCCCGCCGCATTCAGCTGGCTATGGCGGCTACAAGCGGTTGCCGGGTCTGTCGGTCGACATGGTCGAGACAGGCAACGATGGGCAGCGGTATAGGTTATAACCGATCAGCGACGCGACGGGACAGCGATGAGCGAATCAGCAGCCGAGCTCTACACGACCAAGGCGGACTTCGCGTACCTCCGCGTCAAGGAGCTGATCCTGTCCGGGACGCTGCTGCCCGGCTCGGTCATCGCGCAGGCGCAGCTGGCCCGCGACATCGGCATCAGCACCACCCCTCTGCGCGAGGCCCTGCGCCGCCTCAAGAGTGAAGGGCTGGTCGAGCTCGACGCCCACCGCGACGCCCGCGTCGCGCCGCTGGCCGCCGAGGAGGCGCGCGACCTGCTGGAGCTACGCCGCTCCCTCGACCCGCTGGCGGTCGCGCTGGCCGCCGAACGCCGTACGAAGGCGGACATCGCCGCCATGCGCGCCGCCCACGAGGGCCTCGAGTCGCTGCCCGGCAACCCCGCCTACGAGCAGCTCGTCGCCCACCGCGAGTTCCACGCCGCCCTCTACTGCGCCTCGCACAACGACCTGCTCATCCAGACCCTCGACGGCCTGTGGGACAAGGCCGACCGCTACCGGCGCCTCGCCCTGGAGGTCGAGCGCGGCCAGGCGGCGCGCGACCGCAAGGCCGCCGAGCATGAGGCCCTGCTGGAGTACGTGATCGCGGGCGACGCCGAATCGGCCGCCGCCGTCATGCGCGAGCACATCGACACCAGCCTCGGCGCCCAGGCCGCCTGGCGCCTGCGCAAGCAGCACACCGGACCGGACTTCCCCGGCCAGGGCGAGGGAGATGCCTGAGGCCTGGCAGCGGCATGGCTCGGCGTGGGCCAGCCGCTGACCATGTCCTCGAACCGGCGTCGCCGCCCGGCGACTTCCCGTCGATCCGCAGAAAGGTTCCACCATGACCGTTGTCACCGCAGACCTGTACGACGAGCGCGGCGACCAGCTCGACTCCTGCGACCTGCAGCTCCGCCAGTACGGCGGCCGCCGCGCCTTCGCCGGCACCATCGTCACCGTCCGCTGCTTCGAGGACAACGTCCTGCTCAAGTCCGTCCTGGACGAGCCCGGCGAGGGCCGCGTCCTGGTGGTGGACGGCGGCGGCTCGCTGCACACCGCCGTCATGGGCGACGCCATCGCCGGCATGGCCGTCGCCAACGGCTGGGCCGGCGTGGTCATCAACGGCGCGGTACGCGACGTCGCCGCCCTGCGCGAGCTGGATCTGGGCGTGAAGGCCCTCGGCTCCAACCCGCGCAAGAGCGGCAAGGAGGGCACCGGCGAGCGCGACGTCCCCGTCACCTTCGGCGGCGCCACCTTCCGTCCCGGCGCCGAGCTGTTCAGCGACGACGACGGCATCCTGGTGACGCGCTGACCGCCTTTGTCGACGCTCCGCCGGTGATGGCCGGCCGCCACACCCAGCCGCGCCACAGCCCGGTGCGCGTCGAGCAAACGCTTGGTAGAGTCAGGGCGTGCTGCTGGACGGCGAGGTCGCGGTCGTCACCGGAGCCGGTCCCGGACTGGGGCGGACTCTGGCGCGGTTGCTGAGCGAGGAGGGCGCCAGGGTCGTCGTGGCCGCCCGCACCGCCGCCACCGTTGAGAAGACCGCCGCCGAAGTGCCAGGCGTGCTGGCCGTACCCGCCGACGTGACGCGGGTGACGGACGTACGGCGGCTCGCCGACACCGTGATCGAACGGTTCGGCCGGGTGGACGTCCTGGTCAACGCCGCCTTCCCCGGATCGCACCGCAAGAACGTGCTCGACATGTCCACCGGCGATCTGGAGGCATGGCGCAGGGCCGTCGAGACAGGCGGCTACGGCACTCTGCTGGCCTGCAGGTTCATCGCACCGCACATGGTGGCCCAGCGCTCCGGCTCGATCGTCAACATCACCTCCATGTCGTCCCGCAAGGGCTACGCGGGGCGCAGCGACTACGCCGCGGGCAAGGCCGCCGCGCACCTCCTGTCGCACTGCCTCGCCGACGAGCTCGGGCCGTATGGAGTGCGGGTGAACTGCGTCGCGCCCGGCTGGATCGCCAGCGAGGTGCTCGACGAGTGGATGCGCACCCGGGCGGCGGCGGAAGGCGTGGCGTTCGAGGAGATCCTCGCCCGCGACGTCTCGGCGATGGCGCTGCGCCGCGTCGCCACGGAGGAGGACGTGGCCCGCGCCGTCGTCTACCTCGCCTCCCATCACGCCAAGGCCGTCACCGGCACCACCATCGACGTCAACGGCGGCCAGCTGTTCACGTGACCGGGAGTCAGACGGGCGACGCGTCGGCGGGAAGGTAGACCGTACGGCCGCTCTTGCGGGCCCGGCGTGCGGCCGGGATCCGCGCCGCCGTGGTGCTCGGGAGCCTGCTTTCGGCCTCCTTCCAGCCGAGGAACTCGGCGGCGTCGAGCTCGTCGGCTTGGAGCCTGATCCGGCTGGGGTCGGGGATGACGCCGCCGTCGAAGAGGAAGTTCAGCATGGCGCGCGGCCGCTCCCCCACCGGCGGTGCCCAGTCGACCACCAGCAGATCTCCGACCTGGACAACCAGCCCGAGTTCCTCGGCGATCTCCCGCATGGCGCACTCGTGCGGCGGCTCTGCGGCTTCGACGATGCCACCGGGGATGCCCCAATGCGGGCGGTAGTTCGGCTTGACGAGCAGGACGCGGTCGTCGTCGTCAGTCAGCAGCACGCATGCCGAGGCATACGCCGCCGGCAGGGTCGCGTACCAGTCGGCTGGATCGAGGTACGGCTTACTCATATTGCTCGACATAGCAGTTCGCCTTCGCTGTCCGCGGCGGTGTCTTCAACACCGTGATACCCACGGCGGCGATGGCGGGTGGCGCGGCATCACCGACGCCGAGCCGGCGAACGCGCCGATGAGCGAGCACTCCCTCGTTCGAAATGGTTATTTGTCGGTCCTGACCGCTACCCTCCATAAGTGCTCAAGCCTTGGTTGCCCGGTTTCCTGCTGCTCGCCGCCATCTGGGGAAACAGCTTCTTCTTCATCAAGGTCGCGGTGGAGGCCTTGCACCCGCTCCAGGTCTCGTTCGGCAGGATGGCCATCGGGGCGCTGGTGCTGCTGCCGGCCGCGCTGCTCGGCGGCAGGCGGCTGCCGCGCGATCCGCGTCTGTGGGGGCACTTCCAGATCGCCTCGGTCGTGCTCACCACGCTGCCCTTCACCCTTTTCGCGTACGGCGAGCAGTACGTGTCCTCCGTGGTCGCCGCCATCTGGAACGCCACCACCCCGCTCTGCACGCTCGCCTTCACCCTGCTGCTGCGCACCGAGAAGGCGACCCCCGCCCGGGTCGCGGGCCTCGGTCTCGGCTTCGCGGGCGTCATGGTCGTGCTCGGGGTCTGGCAGCCCATGGCCGGCGGGCAGCTCGGCGGCAGCCTGGCCTGCTTCGGCGCTGCGGCCTGCTACGGGCTCGGCGGGGCCTACATGGGCCGCTTCATCACCGGGCGGCGCCCGGAACCACCGGTCGTGCTGGCCGCCGGGCAGCTGCTCAGCGGTACGGTCCAGCTGGCCGTGATCACGCTGCTGGCCGGGGTGCCGCTGGTGGACCCGCACGCGCCGGCCTCGGTCTGGTGGAGCCTGGCCGGGCTCGGCGGGCTCGGCACCGGGGTGGCGTACCTGCTGCTCTACTGGGTGCAGGTCCGCGCCGGGGTCACCACGACCTCGACGGTCACCTACCTGCTGCCGGTCTTCGCCGCGATCTCCGGGGTGGCGATCCTGGGGGAGAGCATCAGCTGGAACCAGCCGGTCGGCGCCCTCGTCATCCTCGCCGCCATCGCCCTCACCCAGCGCGCCGCCCGCCGCCCCGTCCCGGCTCTCCCCGAAGAGGCCGCACAACGTACGTGACGGGAGGCCGAGCGGCCGTACCGCAGGTGGTTATACTCGGGTCATATACCCCCATATATGCAGATTCTTCCCGGATCGATACCAGAGACACGGTGAAGGGAAGTACATGGGGATGGGCGAACAGCGTGCGCGAGGTCCGCGGATCGTGCCGGCGGGTCAGGTTTCCGAGGAGCGGAAACGGCTGCTGGCGGAGGTCGGTGACGATCTGTGGGGCATCGAGCTCCTGCGGTTCGCGATCCAGCAGGCGGTGGCCGAGCTAGGCGGGCTGGGCGGCATGGTGCATCTGCGCGGCCCCAGCCAGGGCGGCGGGCTGCGCCTGGTGGCGAGCAGTGGACTGCCCCCTGCTTGTGCCCAGGCGTGGGAGCGTATCGACGGCAACGGCCCGCTCGCCCCGGCGCGCGCGTTCCGGGATGCCGGGTCCGTACGGGTGTCCATGGCGAACGTGGTCGCCGGCATGCCTCAGCAGCCCACGAGCGGGCGGCCGGACGGCTCCTCGGCCGCGCCCTGGTCATGGCCGGTCGGCACGGCGATGGTGGCTGTCCCGTTGCTGTGCCCCGGCGGCCCGGTCGGAGCGCTGTCGGTCGTGACGGTCGCCTCGCACGAGCCGTCGCCCGGGCAACTGGCCTTTTTCGACGCGCTGGGCCGATGGGTGGGCGAGCGCCTGAGCAAGTCCTCCGCGACGCCGCCCGATTCGCGACTCGCAGGCCGGCGGGAGCAGCCCACCGGCTCGCATCTGCCGCAGGAGCTGCAGACGGTCGGCACGTGGGACTGGGACATCCGGACCGGCGACGTCATCTGGAACGACGCGATGCTCGCCCTGTTCGGCGTCGACCCGGACACCTTCGATGGACGCATCGAGACCTGGATGGGCATCATCCACCCTGACGATCTGCCGTGGGTGCTGGCCGAGATGGATGAGGCGATCTGCGCGGGGAGGATGTACAGCAGCGAGTACCGGGTGTGCCGCCCGGACGGGACGTCCGCCTGGGTGCGGACCCGCGGCCGGCTGGTGGTCGATGACAACGGCGAACCGGCACGCATGATCGGCACGCTGTGGGACGTCACCAAGACCCATGACGACCTGGAGGCGCTCACCGAGCCGGGGCCGGGAGCTGCCGAGCGCGCCGCCGCAGAGCGGGCCTCCCGCATCAAGCAGCTGACCAGAGCGCTGGCCGAGGCGGCCACCGTGCGGGACGTCGTGGAAGCATGCGCCGATCACGTCCTGCCGTCGTTCGGCGCCGCCGGGCTGATACTCGCCTTCCTGGAGGGCGGCCACCTGCGGCCGGTCGGGTTCACCGGGTACTCGAAGGAGTTCGTCGAGCGGATAGCCCGGATACCGGCCTCCGGCGGCCCCCCGATCGCGGAGAGCCTGCGCGATCGCACCCCGATGTTCGTCAACTCGGTCGAGGAGTACATCGAGCGCTACCCCACGACAGCCGAACTGCCGGCGGCGGGCGGCAAGAAGGCGTGGGCCTTCCTCCCCCTGATCGCCTCGGGGCACCCGGTGGGCAGCTGCGTCGTCTCCTTCTCCGAGCCGCGCCGGTTCACCGGCGAGGAGCGCAACCTGCTCACCGCGCTCAGCGGGCTGGTCGCCCAGGCCATGGAACGGGCCCGCCTGTACGACAAGGAGCACACCCGCGCCCGGGAACTGCAGCGCGGACTGCTCCCCCGCGGCTTGCCGTGCCTGCCCGCCGTCACCGCCGCGGCCCGCTACCTGCCTGCCGGCAAGGACATGGAGGTGGGCGGCGACTGGTACGACGTCATCCCGCTGTCGGCGGACCGGGTCGCCATCGTCATCGGCGACGTCATGGGGCACGGCGTGGCCGAGGCGGTCACCATGGCCCGCCTGCGCACCGCGGTGCGCACCCTGGCCGACCTGGAGCTGTCTCCCGACGAGCTGCTCTCCCACCTCAACGACCTGGTCAGCGACCTGGGCGACGACTTCTACGCCACCTGCCTGTACCTGGTCTACGACGCCACCAACCGCTCCTGCGCCCTGGCCCGCGCCGGCCATCCCCCACCCGCCGTGGTCCGCCCCGACGGCACCGTGCTCTTCCCCGAGGCCGACCCGAACTCTCCTCTCGGCGCCGCCACCCCGCCCTTCGACATCGTGGACATGGAACTGCCCGAAGGCAGTCTGCTGGTGCTCTACACCGACGGACTGGTCGAATCGCCCACCTTCGACATCGACCAGGGCATGGCCCAGCTCGCCAAGGCGCTCAACGGCACGATCACCGGGTTTCCGCCATGCCGGCATGCGCCGGACGCGGCCGGCCCCCAAAGCGCCGAGTGCCTCGAGTGCCTCTGCGACCGCCTCACCACCACGCTGCTGCCCGGGGAGGAGACCACCGACGACGCTGCCCTGCTGATCGTGCGTACCCACGCGCTGCCGGGTGACGACATGGCCTGCTGGCCACTGCCCGATCACCCCCGGGCCGCGGGCGAGGCCCGCGAGCACGTCCGCGCCCAGCTCCACGACTGGGACCTGGACGGCCTGTCGATGACCACCGAGCTGCTGGCCAGCGAACTGGTCGGCAACGTCGTCCGCCACGCCAGAGGCCCCATCCACCTGCGCCTCCTGCGCAGCAACGTGCTCACCTGCGAAGTCTCTGACGGCAGCCTCACCACACCCCGCATCCGCCGCGCCGCCGACACCGACGAGGGCGGGCGCGGGCTCCAGCTGGTCGCCGCCCTCTCTCATCGCTGGGGCACCCGCTTCACCGCCAACGGCAAATGCATCTGGACCGAACAGCCCCTCAAGCCCGAACCAGCCACCCTGCTCCCCGAGCAGAGCCCCCTGGAGCTGTACGAGCTGCTGAGCGATTGATGCCGCGCCGTCATGTCCCGCGTCAGTTCCGGTTGTCGTACTCCTGGCGGGCCGAGAGCAGAGCAGGGACGGCGCGGCGGGCCCACTGCGCGAGTGCCTCCAGGGGCTCGCGGATCTCCTCGGCCAGCGGAGTGATCGCGTACTCCACGCTCGGCGGCGCGTCAGGGTGGACGGTCCGGGTGACCAGTCCGTTGCGTTCGAGGTTGCGGAGGTTGAGCGTCAGCATGCGGCGGCTGACGCCCTCGATCGCGCGCTCCAGCTGGGTGAACCTGCGCGGCCCTTCCCCCAGCTCGACCAAGATCTGGATGCACCACTTGTCCCCAATCAGTCTGAGCACCTCGGGGAGTGGGCATGCGACCTGGTCCGTTACCGCGGTGTTCCGTTGCGACAAGAAAGTGCCTCCTTCTCAGGTCATCGATCTTGCCGCAGGATGATGCCCGTTACAAGTCGTAACGTTCCTGGACAGAGGGGTTTGTCGTGCCTTTCGCGCGCAGCAACGGATACAAGATCTTCTTCGAGGTCTCGGGGAGCGGCTCGCCTGTCGTGCTGCATCCGGGCATGTTCGAGGACGGCCGGCACTGGGCTCACCTCGGTTACACCGAAATTCTGGCCGCCTTCCACACGGTGATCGCCATCGACCCGCTCGGGCTGGGCGCGAGCGACGGGCCGCGCGAGCCGGCGGCGTACGCGCTGGAACGCCGGGTCCAGTACGTCACCGCCGTGCTGGACGAACTGGGCCTCGGCCGGGCCGCCTTCTGGGGGTACTCGCTGGGGGCGATGACCGGCTACGCGATGGCCGCGCATGCCCCCGAGCGGCTGACCCGGCTGGTGGCCGGGGCCTTTGACCCGAACGGGTTCAGGTCGCGGGTGCCGGACGTGCTGGCCGCGCTCGGACTGCCCGGCGACTTCGATGTGTACGAGATCGTCAAGCAGGGCGCGCTGAGCTCTCCGTACCAGGTCGCGGTGATCGAGCGCGGCGATCCGGCCGCCCACCGCGCCAACTACGAGATGTTCTCTCGCGAACCTGGCCTGGGCGGCAGGCTGGCCGCGTCCGGCGTGCCGGCGCTGATGTACGCGGGCACGGCCGACCCCTGGCACGATCCCATGCGGGACTACGCGCGGTCACAAGGCGTGGAGTTCTTCCCCGTCCCGGATGCCGACCACGGCGGGGCCTTGCGGCGGCCGGATGAAGTGCTGCCGCGCGTGCTTCCGTTTCTGTCTGCAGACAACCAGCAGGACGCCTGATCTTCGCCGGTCGCCTTGCGTGGCGAAACTCCGCGAGGTCGGCAATCCGGCGCGGGGCGGCATGACGACGAATACGACCTCGGCCGCTTCCACGGCCACGGTCTCTTCCTCCGCGGGATGATGTCCCACGCCATAGCCCACGCGGATCCGGCGTTCTGCACGGCGAGACACACGTAGGACTCCCGGCAGGACGAGCGGCGAGACCGCCGCTCGTCCTGGCTCACCGGGCACCCGGGTCAGACCTCGTCGATGCTGATCGTCCCCTCGTTGGGCCGCCGCGACAGGTCGATGCCGAGCTCCTCCGCGGCGCGGAAGACGTCCTCGTCGGTGTCGCGCATCTCGATGGACATGCCGTCGCTGGAGAGCACCTCGACATTCAGGCACAGCGACTGCATTTCCTTGATGAGGACCTTGAAGGACTCCGGGATGCCAGGCTCGGGGATGTTCTCGCCCTTGACGATGGCCTCGTAGACCTTCACGCGGCCCAGGACGTCGTCGGACTTGATGGTCAACAGCTCCTGCAGGGCGTAGGCGGCGCCGTAGGCCTCCAGTGCCCACACCTCCATCTCACCGAAGCGCTGGCCACCGAACTGGGCCTTACCACCCAGCGGCTGCTGAGTGATCATGGAGTACGGGCCGGTCGACCGCGCGTGGATCTTGTCGTCGACCAGGTGCAGCAACTTCAGGATGTAGATGTAGCCGACGGCGATGGGATAGGGGAACGGCTCACCACTGCGGCCGTCGAACAGCTGGGCCTTGCCGCTGCGCTGCACCAGCCGATCCCCGTCGCGGCTGGGGATGGTGCTGTCGAGGAGCCCGATGATCTCTTCTTCGTGGGCGCCGTCGAAGACCGGGGTAGCCATGTTGGTACGTGGCTCTACCCGTTCGAAGCCCTTGTCGCGCAGCCGCTCGGCCCAGGCCTCCTGGATGCCGGAGATGTCCCAGCCGCGGGCGGCGATCCACCCCAGGTGGGTCTCCAGGACCTGGCCGACGTTCATCCGGCCGGGCACGCCCAGCGGGTTGAGGATGATGTCGACCGGGGTGCCGTCCTCCAGGAACGGCATGTCCTCGACCGGCAGGATCTTGGAGATGACGCCCTTGTTGCCGTGGCGGCCGGCGAGCTTGTCACCGTCGGTGATCTTACGCTTCTGGGCCACGTAGACGCGGACCAGCTCGTTGACACCCGGCGGCAGCTCGTCGCCCTCCTCACGGGAGAACACGCGCACCCCGATGACCTTGCCCTGCTCGCCGTGCGGCACCTTCAGCGAGGTGTCACGCACTTCACGGGCCTTCTCACCGAAGATCGCGCGCAGCAGCCGCTCCTCCGGAGTCAGCTCGGTCTCGCCCTTGGGCGTGACCTTGCCGACCAGGATGTCGCCGGGCACGACCTCGGCGCCGATGCGGATGATGCCCCGCTCGTCGAGGTCGGCCAGGACCTCCTCCGACACGTTCGGGATGTCCCGGGTGATCTCCTCCGGGCCCAGCTTGGTGTCACGGGCGTCGACCTCGTGCTCCTCGATGTGGATCGAGGACAGGACGTCGTCCTGCACCAGCCGCTGGGACAGGATGATCGCGTCTTCGTAGTTGTGGCCCTCCCACGGCATGAACGCCACCAGCAGGTTCTTGCCGAGCGCCATCTCACCCTTGTCGGTGCAGGGGCCGTCGGCGATGACCTGGTTGACCTCGACCCGGTCGCCCTCGGCGACGATGGGCTTCTGGTTGAACGAGGTGCCCTGGTTGGAGCGCTTGAACTTGGCCACCCGGTACGTCGTCCGGGTGCCGTCGTCGTTCATGACCGTGACGTAGTCGGCGGAGACCTCCTCGACCACACCGGCCTTCTCGGCGCTGATCACGTCACCCGTGTCGGTCGCGGCACGGTATTCCATGCCGGTGCCGACCAGCGGCGCCTCGCTCTTGAGCAGCGGCACCGACTGCCGCTGCATGTTCGCGCCCATCAACGCCCGGTTGGCGTCGTCGTGCTCGAGGAACGGAATCATCGCGGTGGCCACCGACACCATCTGGCGCGGCGACACGTCGATGTAGTCGACCTCGCCGGAGCGCACGTACTCCGTCTCACCGCCCTTGGTGCGGACCAGGACGCGGGCCTCGGCGAACGAACCGTCGGAGTTGAGCGCCGAGTTGGCCTGCGCCTTGACGTAGCGGTCCTCCTCGTCGGCCGTGAGGTAGTCGATCTGTTCGGTGACCCGGCCGTCGACGACCTTGCGGTAAGGAGTCTCCACGAACCCGAAGGCGTTGAGGCGGCCGAAGCACGCGAGGTAGCCGATGAGGCCGATGTTGGGGCCTTCAGGGGTCTCGATCGGGCACATCCGGCCGTAGTGGGACGGGTGCACGTCGCGCACCTCCATGCCCGCCCGCTCACGCGACAGACCACCGGGACCGAGCGCGTTCAGCCGCCGCTTGTGCGTCAGACCGGCCAGCGGGTTGATCTGGTCCATGAACTGCGACAGCTGCGAGGTGCCGAAGAACTCCTTCATCGACGCCACGACCGGGCGGATGTTGATCAGAGTCTGCGGCGTGATCGCCTCGACGTCCTGCGTGGTCATGCGCTCGCGCACGACGCGCTCCATCCGGGCCAGGCCCAGACGGACCTGGTTCTGGATCAGCTCGCCGACGCTGCGGATGCGGCGGTTGCCGAAGTGGTCGATGTCGTCGACCTCCACGACGACCTCACCCATCGAAGCCTCGCCGGCGTGCAACCGGACCAGGTAGTCGATCACCGAGACGATGTCGTCCTCGGTGAGCGTCCCCTGGGAGATCTCCGCGTCGACGCCGAGCTTCTTGTTGATCTTGTAGCGACCGACCTTGGCCAGGTCGTACCGCTTGGCGTTGAAGTACAGGTTCTCCAGCAGGGTCTGCGCCGACTCCTTGGTCGGCGGCTCACCCGGCCGCAGCTTGCGGTAGATGTCCAGCAGCGCGTCATCCTGGCCGGCCGTGTGGTCCTTCTCCAGGGTGGCCCGCATGGACTCGTACTGGCCGAACCGCTCGAGGATCTGCTCGCTGGTCCATCCCAGTGCCTTGAGAAGCACGGTGACGGCCTGCTTGCGCTTGCGGTCGATGCGCACACCGACGCTGTCGCGCTTGTCGATCTCGAACTCCAGCCAGGCACCCCTGGACGGGATGACCCGGCAACCGTAGAGATCCTTGTCGGACGTCTTGTCCACGCTTCGTTCGAAGTAGACGCCGGGCGAACGGGTCAGCTGCGAGACCACGACACGCTCGGTGCCGTTGATGATGAACGTGCCCTTCGGCGTCATGAGCGGGAAGTCGCCCATGAACACCGTCTGGCTCTTGATCTCACCAGTGGTGTTATTGATGAACTCCGCCGTCACGAACATCGGGGCGGAGAAGGTCATGTCCTTGTCTTTGCACTCATCGACTGAGTACTTCGGCGGCTCGAACCGGTGGTCGCGGAACGACAAGGACATGGTCCCCGAGAAGTCCTCGATCGGACTGATCTCTTCGAAGATCTCTTCGAGGCCCGACTGGGTCGGGACGTCCTTGCGCCCGGCCTGGCGAGCCGCCTCTACCCGGGCCTTCCACTTCTCGTTTCCGAGCAGCCAGTCGAAAGACTCGGTCTGCAGGGCCAGAAGGTCAGGAACTTCGAGGGGCTCCTGGATGCGCGCAAAAGACACGCGACGGGGACCAGCGGGTACGGCGGAGGCGTTGCGCGAGGCTGCCAACAGATGTCCTTCCGGAGGGCACGGATGGAATCGAACTGCGCGCATGCCAGACGCCCCAACAACCACTAACGCGGAAGCGGGACGTCAAAAGGGCAGCACGAGAGGGCAGCATAACCTAAATCAGAAACGAATGTCCACACTTACTATTAGCGTCAACCTCGGTGCCAAGGCCACTATTTCATGGCCTGAATGGATTCGTCAATCTCAGTTTTCCGGCACTGGGCGGCGGCGTCCAGTTGGGGTTACCGGCGCGGGTGAGGGGTCTTCCAGGCCGAGGGTGAGGCTCCCGCCACACAGCCAGGACGGCACGGCCGCCCCGAGCTGGTACTTGGCGTGCAGGCCGAGCGCGTGCCGCAGGCGGTCGGCGATCTCCGGGTAGAGGTCCTGCCCCTGGATCCGGGCGGTCTCGGCCAGCTGGGCCTTGCTGACGAGCACGCCGGGGTGCGCGAAAGCGGCCGGCGCGGTCCTGGCCGTGGCGGCGGGCGGGGACGAGACGGGGGCGATCAGCGTGACCACCAGCGCGAGTGCGCTTGCCGCCGACCCGACGTATGGGACGGCCGCGAAATATTCACCATACTTTTGACGACTTTGTCTTTTTTGATCTGACTTAAGCGGTGATCATTACGGTGTCCGTCGCACCCCACAAGGAGGCTTCGTGCACACTCCCCAACGCCCCGGACCGTCCTGGCCGGTGAGGCTCACCGTCGTCCTCGCCGCCATCGTCTCCGTCATCGCCCTGGTCGGCATCACCCCAGCCGGCGCCGCGGTCTACAACTCCTGCACCATCTCGCGGTGCGCCGACGCGCGCTCGGCCAGCTCGATCTGGGCCTCCAAGGGCTACCCCACCTCCCGCGGCTGGTACTCGTGGCCGGACGGCAGGTACAACTACACCGGCGGGCGCTTCTACAACCGCGAGGGCCAGCTCCCCAGCGGCGCCACCTACTATGAGTACGACGTGTACTCCCGGGCGCGGGGTGCCGCGCGGGACGCGTACCGGATCGTCGTCAACCGCAGCACCGGCGTGGTGTGGTTCTCGCCCAACCACTACACCGACTTCTACCGGCTCTAGGACTGCCATGACCTCCGCCGCACACCCGCTGCCGCACTGGCTGACCGTGTCCACCAGCCCAGCGCCCGCGGTGGTGGATGGGCGGGTCTGCCGGACCCGCGCCGCCTTCTTCGAGGAGGTGGCGCGGGCTCTGCGCTTCCCCGGCTACTTCGGCCGCAACTGGGACGCGCTCACCGACTGCCTGCGCGACACCGGCGCCGTCGCCCTGCTCGTGGAGCACGCCGAGGAGCTGCTCGACGCCGAGCCTCCCGAGCAGTTCGCCACGTTGCTGGCCGTCCTCGCCGACGCCGCCGAGGGCGGGCTGACCGTGACTCTGCGCACCGACGCTGCCCACGAGGCCGCGCTCCGGCAGCGGGCCGCCGCCGCGCTGACCGGAAGAGCCGGCGCCGGGAATTAGGTCGTCAAGATACAAATACGGCAGTATCTCCCAGATGAACCACCGGATCGCCGCCCCCTTGATCACTTTGTTCGCGATCTCGGCCTGCGGCCTGTCCTCGCAGGCCGCACCGCGCACGTCGGCACCGCCGGCGACAACGCCCTCCCCCAGCGCGACCAGCAAGCCGAGCACAGCCGATCAGGACACCCGCCCCGCCTTGGCGCAGACCCGCAGCACCAAGACCGAGAACCTCAAGGTCGAGGTCGTCGGGCTGAACCGGGTCAAGAGCAAACACCTGGTCGTCCAGCTCAGGTTGACGAACACGGGCAGCGAAAAGCTGCCGTGGACCGGCGAGATGGGCGACAACACCCGCCCGCTCGGGGAGATCCGCTGGGCATCCGGCATCGGGGTGCTGGACGCGCAGGCGCATTCCTGGATCCTGCCGTACCAGCCTGCCGGCTCCCCCTGCCTGTGCAGCGACCAGGACCGTGACGGCCTCGGCTACTTCATCGAACCGGGCAAGTCGATCAGCCTGTACGCGGTCATGCCCGCCCCCTCGGGCAACCCGTCCACCACCACGGTCGTCACCCCCGTGGGCCCGCCGATGACAGACGTCCCGATCAGCGACGACCCGCCGGTCACGCCGTCCGGCATGACGATCCCCGACCCGGACGCCGAGCCCGTCACCACCGTCACCCGCCGTCTCGTGACCCCGTCCGAGTCGCTCGACAAGTCGGAGGAAACCGCGGACGACGGCCGGGATCTGCAGGTCAACCTCTCCTCCGACGTGCTGTTCGCGGTGAACAAGGCCACGCTCACCCCCAAGGCGAAAGCGGTCCTGGCGCGTACCGCGAAGCTCATCGACGCCTCGGCCGGCGCGACGGTGAAGGTGGCGGGGCACGCGGACTCCTCCGGCAACAACGCCATCAACGACCCCCTGTCCACCCGCCGCGCCCAGGCCGTGCGCCAGGCGCTGTCCGCGCTGGTCACCAGGCAGGGCGTGGGCTTCCAGGCCAAGGGGTACGGCTCGCGCCGCCCCCTGTACGGCAACGACACCGACGAGGGCAAGCGGCGCAACCGCCGCGTCACCGTGACCTTCGCCAAGCCCCAGTCGCCGGCGTCCGCCGCGCCCGCCACGACCGTCACTCCCGGCGCGACCGGCCTGACGGGCACCGGCCAGGCGGACGGCCAGCCGATCTCCATGGAGATCACCGGCCTGCGGCGGCTGCCGGGCGGCCTCGGGCTGCTGACGTACCGGATCGAGAACCAGGGTGCCGGCGAAGCCTGGTTCAACGAGCTCCACCACGCGCGGGACTGGATGTCGTTCAAGTACCAGGCCGCCTCCAACGTCACGCTGACCGACGTGGCAGCCCGCCGCCAGTACCTGCCCGCCCGCCTCCAGGTCGCCGACGACAAGGGCGGCTTCGACTCCTACTGTGCCTGCACCGACGTGTCCGGCGTACGCCTGAACACCGAGAAGTTCGGCCCCGGGCAGCAGCGCGAGTTCTGGAGCCTGTTCGCACTGCCCGAGGCGGCCACCACGCTGAAGGTGAAGATCGGGAGCTTCCGCGATCTGCAGGTGCCGATCCAGTAGCGGCTGGACGAGGTGAGGCCCGGACGGCGCACCCACCTGTCCACCGGAATCAGCCGAAAGATGTACGCGACCTCCTCAGTCCGCAGGAAGCCTCGCGACCCTGCCCTTCACTAGGGTTTCCGGAGATTCCACCCCTCGCGATCGAAAGAGTTCCCTCATGGCCTCCGCCCGCAAGACGCTGATCACCGGTTCGGCCACCTTCGTCGGGGGGCTGGCGCTGTGGCTGTTCGGGCTCGACGAGGAGATCTTCATCTTCACGCCGTCGAAGGTGGGGGTGGTCCTCATGGTCGTCGGCGGGCTGGAGGCCATGTACGGGATCTACAAGGGCGTGCGCGGCGACGATCCGGCCTGAGCGCGGAGACCCTGCACAGCGGCAGCGATCCCGTTCTTGTCGTAGCCGCTGGTGGGCAGGGTGGCGCCGTGCGCATGGCGGATGATGCCCTGGGAATCGATGAGGATGTCGCCTGACTGCTGCAGCGAGCCGAAGACCTTTCTGCTCAGGCCGAGCATCTCGTGCGGAGTGCCGCGGCGCCCGACGAGGACGGGGAAGGGGACCTGGCGCTTGGCCTTCCACGCGGCCGCTTCCTGACGGTCCTCGGGAACGGCGACGAACACCTGGACGTTGTCGGCCGCGAGCTCGTCGCGGCCCCGGATGAGATCTCGCACGTGCCTGTTGCAGACCGGGCACGACGTCGACCGCATGAAATAGATCAGCACGGCATGTTTGCCCCGGTAGTCGGACAGGCGGACGGCCTGGCCGTCGGTGTCCTCGAGCACTACGTCGGGCGCGGGCGATCCGGTTTCGAGCATGGCGGAACTTCCTCTTCGGACTCGGGTGGTGGAAATGCGGTCGGCTCAGGTCAGGCGCTGGTGGTTCCGGGGTCAGCCGGGCCGCCGGTGGGGCCGGTCATGCCGCCCAGGCTGAGCCGGAGCCTGCTGCGGGCCCGGTGCAGCTGGGACTTCATCGCGGCGTTGCTCAAGCCGAGCATCCCCGCGACCCTCCGGCCCGGGTAGCCCAGCACATCCCGCATGATCAGTACTCTGCGCTGAACATCCGGCAGCTCCCTGATCGCCTGCGCGACGAGTTCGGCTTCCAGCCGCCGGATGACCTCGTCCTCGGCTGACGTCGCCAGACCGGCGCCGGCCTCCTCGGTGCGGTCGAACAGCAGTCGCGCGCGGCGCAGGCACTCGTTCCGGACGATTCTGAACATCCACGATGCCAGTGCCCCAGTGGCGCGTAGCGAGCCGATCTTCCGATAGAGGATGATCAACGCTTCCTGCGCGGCGTCCTCGGCGTCCTGCGGGGACGCACAGAGATGCTCCGCGAAGCGCCGCACGTGAGAATGGGCGCCGTCGATCACCGCGGTGATCGACTCGCGATCGCCGGCCTGCGCAGCCTCAATGAGCTGCGCGCTCACCCAGGAGCGGTCAGCCGGCCTCATGACGTCACGCATACCCATCTCCTTCTCAGTGTGACCGTCACCCCATAAGAGGGCCCCGGACCGCGAAAGGATTCACCGTTATCAGAGCCGACCGCGCCGGCCGCCGGCCGCCTCCCCCACTCCGGCCGCCTCGCCCACCCTGACGTCCCTGCGGCGCAGGTGGTACGAGACGGTGGCGGTGGCCAGGGCGGCGCCCCAGATCGGCCAGAAGCACTCCGGGAGCCAGGCCCCCCATTCGTCCAGGCCGAAGCGGCCGGCGATCGTCCACCGGATGTAGGTCAGCCCGGCCACGGTGATGATGATCGAGACGAACCCCGCCGGGATGACCGCCAGCAGCGGCGGCACCCGCCTGCCGCGCAGCCCGGGGATCCAGCGGGGGAAGATCTCACCCCACCGCTGGGCCAGGCCCAGGGTGAGCACGCCGCCGAACGCGCCGAACGTCGCCAGGTAGGCCCCGGCCAGCCACAGGCCGCCCGCGCCTTCGGCGAGGAATTCCCGGCTCACCCCGAGCGGGATGCCCAGCGCCCAGGCCCACCGGGTCAGGCAGTACACCAGCGGCACCACGGCGGCCACGTACGCGGCCCTGCGCCCCCGCGACGGGGTGAACCAGTGGGACCGGCCCCGGCCGCAGGCCAGCGCCGCGGCCGTCAGCAGCAGCCCGCCGAGCACGCAGACGAGCTGGTTGAGCACGGGCCACGGCCAGGCGTCGGCGAACGTGGCCCCGCCCAGGCCCCAGCCGAAGACCGGCGCGACCAGCAGCAGGGGCGTATAGGCGACGCCCATCATGAGGCGGGAGTCGGGGATCACCAGGACCAGGAGCGCGGCGATCGGCCACGCCGCGAACAGGGGAGCCCGGCCGCCGCCGCGGGTCAGCGCCAGCGCCGTCACCATGGTGAGCAGCGCGAAGGCGGCGATCCACCAGCCGAAGCGCGGCGTCGTACCGGCCAGGATGGACAGTGCCCCGTCCGGGTCGGGGTCGGAGGCGCCCCAGGGAAAGCCGGGCATCCCCAGCGCCCATGCCGCCCCGAGCACCCCGTAGGCCAGCGCCCACACCGCAGCCGCGTAGCCGCGCCGGCGAGAAGTAACGGTTTCCATGGGATCAGCGTCGCGGCCGGGCCCGTTGCCGGGCGAGATGCCGTTCGGCACCCTTGCCGCCGGTGAACATGCCGTTCGGCACCCTGTGGGTGCTTCTGGCGCGGGCATATCCTCGGTGCGGTGAGCTTGATGTGGGTCGCGGCCTCCGTGCCGGTGCTGGTTGCCGTCGGAGCGGCGGCGGCCGTCCTGTTCCGCCGGCCGCTCAGGTCGCGGCTGCCCGCCCTGGTCTGGCCGGCCGCCGCCGTCTCCTTCGCCGTCACGCTGGCCTGCGTCCTCGGGGTGGCCGCGCCCGCGCCGGGCGCCGGCGCGCTGTGGATGACCGAGAGCCTGGCGCTCATGGCGCTGACCGGCCTGGTCGTCCGGTACGCGCCGCCGCGGCAGGCCGCCGCGGCCGCGCCGGCGGCGGGTCTGGCCGCGTCCGTGTGGCTGCTGCGTTCGTTCACCCCCGCCTCGCCGCTGGAAGGGGTGGGCGTCTGCGCGTTCTGGGGCCTGGGCGCGCTCCTGGCCGCCGCCGTCGGCGGCTACCTGCGCCATGTCGAGGCACGCGAGACCCGCGCGGTGGCCGACGCCCGCGCCGCGCTGCGGCTGCGGCTCGCCAGGGACCTGCACGACTTCGTCGCCCACGACATCAGCGAGATGGTGGCGCACGCCCAGGCAGGCACGGTCACGGGCGATCCGCTGCGGGCGCTCGAACGCGTCGAAGCGGCGGGGCAGCGCGCCATGTCGATGCTGGACCGCACCCTGGACATGCTCCACCACGACCGGCCCCGCTCCCCCGCGGGCGACCTGAGCGGCATCCGCGCAGCCGCCGAACGTTTCTCCGCCGCGGGCGCCGCTCAGGTCCGCCTGCGCGTGGATCCGCACGTGACGGTTCCCGCGGAGCTCGGGGCGCTGGCCTACCGGATCGTGGTCGAGGGACTGACCAACGTACGGCGGCACGCTCCCCAGGCCACCCGGGTGGGCCTCACCGTCGGCGCCGAATCCGGCGCGCTCGAGATCACGATGGCCAACGACGGCGTGACCGGAGCGCGCGGCGGGCGGCGCGGCGGGTCCGGCCTGGCCGGGCTGGCGGCGCTCGTCCGGGAGCAGGGCGGTGACCTGGCGACGGAGGCCGTAGGGGACGGGTGGTCGTTGATCGCCCGACTGCCGCTGGCACAATCGCCGGAGTGGCCACCCGCATCCTCATCGCCGACGACCAGGAAGGCATCCGCAGCGCCTTCCGGCTGATCCTCGACGCCCAGCCCGACATGACCGTCGTGGCGGAGGCCGCCGACGGCCGGGCCGCGATCGACACGGCCAGGGCGATCGAGCCCGACGTCGTGCTCGCCGACATCCGCATGCCCGGGGCCGACGGCATCGAGGTGGCCCGCGCCCTGTCCGGCACGGGCATCCACGTGGTGATCGTCACGACGTTCGGGCTCGACGAGTACGTTCACGCGGCGCTGCGGCACGGCGCGTCGGGGTTCGTGCTCAAGCGCTCCGGCCCCGCGCTGCTCGTCGAGGCCATCCGGGCCGCGATGACCGGTGACATGCTCATCAGCCCCCAGCTCACCGTCCGGCTGCTGCGCGAGCGTGGCCTGCCGCGCGAGCGGCCGGACGTCGTCCTCACCGAGCGCGAGGACGAGATCGTCGCGATGGTGGCGCAGGGCAAGACCAACGCCGAGATCGCCGCGGAGCTGTTCCTCGCGCCGGGCACGGTCAAGAACCACATCGCGGCCGTCCAGCGCAAGATCGACGCCAGGAACCGGGTCGGCATCGCCGCATGGGCCTGGGCCACCGGCAGGGCCGAGCCATGAGCTCAGGCGCAGGCCGGCGACCAGAACGGGACGGCGCCGGTGCCGGGCTTCACCGGCGCGACGATCCCGCCGAGCGCGACCCCGCCCGCGGACGGGCGAGCCCCGCCCGTGACCGGATGCCGGCGGTGGCGGCGTTCAGTTCCCGTTCGTCCTTGAGCGTCACGTTCCCTTCGTAGGTCACCCCGCTGGGCGGGCCATCGTGCCCGACCGGGTCGGCGTCCCAGAAGTTGCCCCGGTAGACGACGTTCTCCAGCGGCGGCGCCACCGTCAGCACGGCCGTGCTGTCCGCCCGCGCGACGACGTTCCCCTCCACCGTCACCCACGAGGCCCCGTAGTCGGTGTAGAGCCCGAAGTTGTACGGCGTGCGCGTGTCCTCGATGACGTTGCCCTGCACCAGCGCCCCGTCCGCACGCGAGGTTCCCTGCGCCCCGGCCAGGTAGATCCCGCCTCCGTCGGCCAGCACCTGCATGGTGTCCACGGTGAGGTTGCGCAGGACGCGCGTCCCCTCCCCCGGGCCCACGACGATGCCGCAGTGCGGCACGTCCGCGACCTCGTTCCGCGCGACCACGCACCCCTTCGTGCCCATCACGGCGATCCCCGGCGACCCGCTGTACTCGAGCCCGGCGTGATGCACCCAGGTGTCCTCGATCGTGACATCCCGCCCGCCCGACACCGAGACGCCGCCGCCCGACAGTGTGTCGAGGTCACATCCGCGCACCACGACCTCGGCGCCGCCCGTGATGCTCAGCCCGAACGCCCCGAGCCGGGTGAACCGGCAGCCTTCGATCTCCACCCCGGCCACGTCCGCGAACGTCACGCACGCCGGGATCGACGCCGACGCGGCCGGGAACGTCACCGACATCCCCTCGCCCAGGACGGCCGTCTCGACGCCGCCGCCCTCGTAGTAGCCGCTGCCGTGATAGTGCAGGAAGCCCTCGGGACGGCTTGGCCGCAGCCAGGTCGCGTCGGCGAACACGATGCCTCGGAACGACACGTTCCGCGTCCCCACGGCGTTCAGCAGCGTTTCCAGCACCGGCGCGACCACCCGCGTGCGCTCGGGATCCTCGCCGGGGCCAGGCAGGTAGAGCAGGACGTGCCGCCCGGGACGTGAGCGGTCGAGCACGAAAGTGCCCGGCTCGCTGAGGAAGGCGGCGTCGTTCTCGATGCGGGTGGGCAGCCCGGGGCCTTGCGACGTCTGGCCCTCCCAGGTGGAGTTGTAGAGCTCGGCGGCCCATCCGAACACCGGCTGCGCCATGGTGATCACCGTCGGGCCGCCGCCCGCCGAGACGCCGGCCACTCCGCAGCGGGCCTCTGTCCACGGGTAGACGCCCCGGTAGACGAACTCCACGTCGCCCGGGCTCCGCCACCCGAGCGGGTCCGCACTGTCTGTGACGTAACCCGTGACGTTTGCGGCGGCAGTGCCGGGCAGGCCGGGGATGCCGGCGCGGAGGGCGCGGCGGCCGTCCACGTAGAGCTGGCGGAAGTCCAGGTGGCCGACGTCGGCCGACCACACGCCGTCCGCCCGCACCTGCCAGCCCGTGATGAGGCGGCCGCCGCTCACCACGGCCTCCTCCTGCTCGGGCGTGCCGTAGCCGTACGCCTGGTAGACGGTCCCCGAGTCGGCCTCGGTGAGCTCCAGGGGCCCGGCCGGCACGTGGACGCCCGCCCTGAGGTGCACGACGACGTCACCTGCCGACTCTCTGGCTGCCTCCCTGGCCGCGGACCGGGCGCGTTCGAGCGTGGCGAAGGGACGCTCCGCCGTGCCCGGCCAGGTGTCGTCACCGGAAGGCGCGACATGGAAGTGGAACATCAGGACCTCCATTTGTGGTTTATGGCGTACACGTAGTAGTACACCATAAGCAAGGAGGGCGCCAATGACACGAGGCAGAGCCGGGGACCCGGACCACGGGGTGGAGTTGCTGTGGCGAGCGCGGGAGCGCGAGCCGCGGCCCGGCCTCAGCCTGGGCAGGATCGTGCAGGCCGCCATCGAGCTGGCCGACGCCGAGGGCCTGGCCGGTCTGTCGATGCGCAAGGTGGCCGACCGGCTCGGCTTCACGACCATGTCCCTCTACCGCCACGTGCCCGGCCGGGACCAGCTCGTCGACCTGATGGTGGACGAGGTCACGGGCGAGCACCCCGACGACGTGCCCAGCGCCGAAGGCTGGCGGGCGCGGCTGGAGGCCGGCGCGCGGCAGGCGTGGCGGATCAGGAAGAGGCACCCCTGGCTGGGCGAGGTACGCGGCACCCGCCACCTCCCAGGACCCAACGCCGTCGCCCACTACGACTACATGCTGAGCACCCTCATCGACACCGCGCTCACCCCGTCCGAGGTGATCGCCGTCGTCGGCGTAGTCGGCAGGTTCGTCGACGCCGAGGCCCTGCTCCTGCTCGAGACCCAGCGCGAGGAACGGCGCAGCGGCGTGTCCGAGCAGGAGTGGTGGGGCGCGCGCGACACGCTCTACGAACGCCTCGACCGCTATCCTGCGATCACGCACCTGTGGACGGCCGGCGGCTGGGACGCCCCCGAGGACTCCTTCGAGTTCGGCCTGCGCCGCCTGCTGGACGGCGTCGAGGCCCTCATCAACAGCCGTGACGAAAAGCGTGACGAAACTCAGCAGTGCGAGGAGTGCGGAAGGCCTCTGGAGCCCGGGGCGTCGGGCCGCCCACGCGTCTACTGCTCCCGCGCCTGCCAGCAGCGCGCCTATCGCAAGCGCAGATCCGGCTGAATCGGCCCGGAAATCGGCGGAAGCGGTTCCCCGCGGGCGCCGCACGCCGCCGCGTCTCCGTACCCCTGCCTGTACGATCTCGCACCTATGGAGGACACCGCGGAGAAGGGCCCGAAGCGCAGGCTGCTCGACGCCGCCATCGGCCACCTGGCCGACAGGGGGACCTCGGATCTCACGCTTCGCGGGCTGGCGGCCGCGATCGGCACGAGCCACCGCATGCTGATCTACCACTTCGGCTCGCGCGAAGGACTGCTCGTCGAACTTATCCGCGCGGTGGAGGAGGAGGAGCAGGCGGCCCTGGCCGACCTCCAGCGCGAGCTCGACGACGGAGCACCGGTGGCCGAGGTGGCCCGCCGGTTCTGGCGACGGCTGACCGACCAGGCACGGTTGTCGCAGGAGCGGCTCTGGTTCGAAATGTGCGGCCAGGCGTTGCAGGGGCGGCCCGGCACCACGCACCTGCTGGACAGAATGGTCGAGGGCTGGCTGGGGCCGTTGACGGAATTGAGCCGCCGCGCCGGGCTGCCGCCGGCGAAGGCGCGGGCGAACGCCCGGCTCAGCCTCGCCGTGGCCCGGGGTCTGATGATGGACCTGCTGGCCACCGGGGACAGGCAGGCGGTGGACGAGGCGATGGACCATTTCCTCGACGTGCTCCTGTCCGGCGGCGCGACCGGTCGCATCGGAGGGTGATTCCCTGCATACCCTCTGATACCCCCTTGTGCGTGTAGCATCTCGGACACAGGGGATGAAGATCCGCGGTGGCGGTGATCTGACCGCCGTGCGGAAACGGCGCGAGACCTCCTAGCCATCCGCCGCTCTTGCGACACCACGACGATGGGGCCCGATCTTGGAACGTTTGGAAGAGCAGTCGCATGAGGCCGAGAGCCTTGCGCGGATGTTGGAGAAGCTGCTTGAGGACTGGTCGGCACGCTCGGGGGTCGCGGTCGAGATCTGGGCCCTGCCCAAGGGCGATGTTCCCGACCTCGCCACTCGCAACGTGTTCGCCGCGGTGCAGGAGGCGCTGGCAGGCATCGAGCGCCACGGCCGTGCCCGTACGGTCTCGATCGCCGCCACGCTGGCCGCAAGCGGCCTGCGGCTGACGGTCAGCGACGACGGGGACGGCCTTGCCGACGGTCAGGCCGACCGGGAGGTGGCCGTGATGAAAGCGTGCTTCGCCGAGATCGGCGGGGAGCTCACGGTGAACCGAGTGCCCGGCGAGGGGAGCACCATCACGGGCATCGTCCCGGCCCGGGCTCTGCGGAGTTGACGGCCGGGCCGTGGCGCGGCACGCGTCACGGCCCGCCGGGACTCAGCAGCCCCACTCGGCCAGCACCAGGTCCACGAACCGCGCGGGATGGTCGAGGTGCAGGAAGTGCCCGGCGTCCGGCCACACCACGGTCGTGGAGCGCGGGTGCCCGGGCAGGCCCGCCTCCCACTGCGCGGCCTGCGGCACATTGTGTACGGCGAGCACCGGGCACGTCCGCCTGGCCAGATAACGCGCGGATTCCCGGCGCACCCCGAACGCCCCCGGCACGGTGTACATCCCGGCGTAGCACTCGGCCAGCACGTGACCCGGCGTGGCCAGCAGCTGCTCCGTGATCGGCGCGGGCAGCGGCCCGAGCTGCCGCAACGCCGCGTCCGCACCGTCGGCACGCAGCGCCGCCAGCCGCCCGGGGATGAGCCGCTCCTCCGCCTCGTCGGCGCCGTAGGCGGGGGCGATGACCACCAGCGCGCTGACCAGGTCCGGATGCTCGACCGCCAGCGCGGTGACCACCTGGGCGCCCATGGAGTGCCCGATGGCCACCACCGGCCCGTCCAGCAGCGGCAGCAGGTCACGGGCCAGGTCGGCAGGCCGATATCCGGTTGCCGGGGCCGGTGACCTGCCGTGGCCGCGCAGGTCGGGGGCGATCACCCGGCGCTCGCCGAAGTCCAGCGCGTCCCACACCCGGTGGTCGCCGCCCCAGCCGTGCACCAGGAGCAGCGCAGGCCCTTCGTGGCCCCGGGTCGCCACGTGCACGTTCATGTGTCGTATCTGATCTGCTCGAACCGTGCGGCGCAGCCCTCGCCCGCCAGGTCCTGCACCCAGAATCCGACGAACGCGCCGGTGAAGCCGAACGCGCGCACGTGACCGTCGATGAACTCGTCGGCGTGCTCGTCCGACACGATCGTCGCGTCCAGCTCGGGACCGTCGTTGAACCGCACGACCGGCCCGTCGAACTCCACCCGCAGCCTGACCTCGGGTCCCGCCGGGCCGAGCAGGTGCTCGGTGCGGGTGCCCCGGTCGCTGCTGGTCAGCACCAGGCCGTCGGTGGTCAGCGCGAGGTAGTGCCAGTTGCGCGAGTTGTAGTACGCGGTGATCCCCGCCGATTGATGGACGCTGTCCGGCTCGAACCGCATGACGGCCTCCAGGGAGCACTTCTGCGCTGTGACCCGCCGCGCGAGCAGGCTCGGGCTGCGCAGGCCGTACGGTGACTGGCCGCCCTGGACGGTGAAGCCGCCGGGGTCGGCGACCAGCCAGTCCGGCGAGGCGGGCCGCCGCAGCGTGCTCCAGTCCGTCCCGAGCCCGCTCGGGGAGTCCTCGGGCGCCGGCCACGGATGGGCGGGCAGCGCGGGCGGGACCACCTCGGCGGCGGCCACGCCGCCCGCCACGCGCGGCCAGCCGTCCTCCCAGACCACGCGCTGCAGCGCGGTCTCACGCCCGAGCACACACCTGCGATTGTGGTACGGCCGCGCCACGAGGTGAGCGACGTACCACTCCCCCGTCTGCGTCTGCACCAGGCAGCCGTGCCCCGCCTTCTGCAGTGCCACGCTCGGGTCGTGCCGCGAGGTGAGCATCGGCCCCGCCGGGTCCTCCTCGTACGGCCCGGCCAGCGAGCGGGACCGCAGCACCGTGGCCCCGTGCTCGTAACCGGTGCCACCCTCGGCCACCATCAGGTAGTACCAGCCGTCGATCCGGTAGATGTGCGGGCCTTCGGTGATGTTGCGGTTGGGCAGGATCAGCTCGGGTTTGCCGCCGTCGAGGGGTTGCATCTCGATCCCGGCGAACCCGCGTCCGGGCCGGGAGTCGAAGACCATGTTGAGCAGCCAGCTCCGGCCGTCCTCGTGGTAGAGGGCGGCGTCGAAGCCGCGGCCGGGCAGCCGCACCGGATCGGACCAGGGCCCTTCGATCGAGGGCGCGGTGATCAGGTAGTTGGCGATGTCCTTGTACCCGAGGGCGTAGTTGTCCATGACGCCGTAGACGAGGTGGAACAGCCCGTCGTGGTAGGTCAGGTCGGGCGCCCAGACGCCGCCGGAGTCGGGCACGCCGGACAGGTCGAGCAGCCTGCGCTCGGTCAGGATGCCGCCGAGCGGACGCCAGTTCACCAGGTCGCGGGAGTGGTGGACGCGCACGCCCGGGTACCACTCGAAGGTCGAGGTGGCCAGGTAATAGTCATCCCCCACCCGCACGATCGACGGGTCGGGGTGGAAACCGGGCAGTACGGGGTTGCGGATCATGCGATCTCCACACTCTTTCCAGCAGGCAGCTCAACTTCTCGGCGCAGGCCCGAGGCACGATGGATCACCGTGACAGTCTGATCTATCGGCGAGGTGAGCCGGGCGCGAATGCCGTCACCCCAGGTCAGCTCCTCGACCGTCACCCGGCCCCGGCAGCGGACGCCGCTCACGCGGCCCCGCTCCAGGGCCGACGGCAGCGCGGGCAGCAGCTCGACGATCCCCGGCCGCGAGTAGACCAGCAGCTCGAGGAAGACGCCCGGCAGGCTGATGGCCGCGTCGGCGTTGTAGATCTCCCGGCCGGGGTTGTGAGAGCTCATCAACGAGTCGAAGAACATCCCGTTGTCTAGAATTTTCCGGACATTCGCCCAGGCCAGCTCCCCGTCCTTCAGCCGCGCGGCCGCCAGCGCCCGATGCAGGCTCCCGTGCGCCGACACGTTCTCATCGCCCCTGAGCAGGAGGGCTTCGCGGGCGGCCGTCGCCAGCTCCGGCGTGTCGTCGGGGTTGATCTCGTGCAGCGGCCAGACGGGGTACAGGTGGCTGACATGCCGGTGATCTTCGTACGGCGCCACGTCCGCGATCCACTCGGCGAGCGCGCCCCTTTCGTCGATCTTGTACGGCGGAAGCCGCCTGCCCGCCGGGGAGTCGCCGAGCGCGTGCCTGGCCGCCGCGACGTCCATGGTGGCGTTGACGCAGGCGAAGGGACCACCGCCCGGCCCCACCTCGGGCGAGAACGACGGCACGACGCTCCCGTCCGTCCCGGCGAGGAAGTCCTCCCAGAACAGGCGGCACTCCGCCAGCCAATCCGCCAGCTCGGGGACCGGCTCGCCGGTGGTCTCTGCGTGTTCCACCAGCGGATAAAGCAGCCAGTCCGCCCCGGCCAGCCACATCGTCCACGGCCACTTCGCGTTCAGGTGGAACAGGTGGCCGTTCTCCCCGTCGGTGCGGCTCGGCGCGAGGATGCCCCTGGCGCCGTAGATCTCTCTGGCGTTGGTGCGCCAGTGGTCGATCTGGCCGCGGATGAGGTCGGCGTACCCGTCGATCAGCTCCGGCAGCGCGCCGATGTTGACGCCCGACATCTGGAGGTTGAGGTTGGCGTCGGTGGTGAAGTCGCCCGACCAGGCCGCTCCCCACGCCCCAGCCACAGGCCGGTCAGCCGGGGCGGGAGGATGCCGCCGGAGCTCAGCAGGAGGTAGCGGCCCGCGTGGAACAGCCGCTCCAGCAGCGCGGCGCCGGCCAGCTCGCCGACCGGCCTGGCCCGCTCGTCCGGGGTGGCGCCCAGGTCGAGGGTGACGCGCTCGTAGAGCGGGCGGTGCCGGGCGACGTGCCTTTCCAGCAGGCCGTCGTACCCCAGCGCGGCCAGCTCTCCCAGGTCGGCGGCCGGGAGCGGCTCCGCCGGGCTTTCGTCGTACCGGGCCGTCTTCGTCAGCAGCAGCACCTCGGCCGCGCCCGTCACCGTCACCGTGTCGCCCTCCACGGCGACGCTCCCGCCGCGCGGCCGGACCAGGGTGAGCCCCTCGAAGCCGACGGCTCCGCCGCCCTCGGGCGGGTAGGTGCCGCGGATCCGCAGGAAGACCTGGCCGTCGCGCTCGCCGGCCGCCGTCTCGTAGCGGACCGTGTCCGGCCTGCCGGGCAGGTCGCCGGTCAGGCGGAGGGTGACGTCACCGGTGAGGCGCTGGACGACGACGGCGTCGGCCCGGGAGACGAAGGCCCGGTGCGACTCCGTGGTGACTTCACCGGTGGCGAAGTCGGTGGTGCGGCGGTACTCCCCACTCGACACCGACCGTGAGATCACCAGCTCCCAGCCGGGGTGGAACGGCTGCGTCCACTCCAGGCTCCGGCCGTCGGCCGCCAGCGCCTGGGCCTCGACCGGCCGCCCGGCCAGGATCAGGGAACGGATCTCCGGCAGCAGGTGCGCGATGGCGGGCGGGCGGCGGTCGCGGGTGCCGTTGGGCAGCACGAACCGGTGGTGGTTGACCACCACCCGTTCCTCCCGCGGCTCGCCGTACACCATGATCCCGACCTCGCCGTTGCCGGAGAGGAACGCGTCCTCCCAGGTGAGCGCGGGCGACAGGTCGAGCAAGGAGTGCATCAGTCCTCCAGGTAGAGCACCACGGTGCTGAGCGGTCCCACCTCGATCGGGCGGCCGAGGGGGACGCGGCGGCCGGTGACGAGATTACGGGCGTGGCCGGAGCCGGTCACATGCAGGGTGTCATTCTCACTGGCCCTTGAGGTAGGCGTCGGCCTGCTTGGCCATCTCCGCCTGCACCTTGGCCAGGCCCGCCCTGTCCAGCGCCTTCTTCAGCTTGTCCAGCCCCTGGTCGACGTCCACCGCGCCGATGAACAGCGGGTTGGCGAACTGCGTCATGGCGGCGGTGACCTGGGTGTTCTCCCGCTTGATCGGCTCCGGGTCGGGAACGAAGCTGGCGTACGGGTCGATGGTGAAGTTGTTGATGTCCTGTGCCCAGTCGAACCACTTGGTCTCGGACTCAGTCATGTCCTTGACCCGGCGCTCCAGCTTGGCCCGCCAGGCGAGGGCGAAGCCGGGGAAGGTGTACGTGGACAGCTTCTCGTACTTGTCCTCGCCGATGGGGTTCCAGTCCTTGCCGGCGATGCCGTAATTGAGCAGGTCGTGGTTCTCCTTGATCGACACCCAGTCCTGCAGTTGCATGGCCTTCTCGTTGCTCTGGCCCTTGGCGTTGAGCACGACGAAGTTGTCGCTCTGGAAGGTCTGGTACGGCTTGGCGCTCTCGCCGCCCTTGAGCGGCATCACGTTCGCGATCATCGCGCCCGGCACGTTCTTGGTCAGCTCAGGCAGCGCCGTGGAGGACAGGCCGTCGGTCATGGCCCAGCTGCTGGCGACGCGGCCGGCCTTGAACTGGGAGTCCAGCGCCTTGGTGTCCAGGGTGAGGGCGTTCTTGTTGATCAGCCCGTCCTGGTAGTACTTCCGGATCTTGCGCAGCGCGTCCACCATGCCCGGGGCCTCCCACCACGGGATCGGGTTGGACGAGCCGGTCTGCTTGCCGTCGGCGGCCAGGACGAAGTTGAGCGAGTCGCCGGTGAAGGAGGCGATGCTCATGGTGGGGTTGTCCCACATGTAGGGGTTGAGCCAGCCGACCGGGTTCCACGCCACCAGCAGCTTGGGCATCCGGGAGCTGACCCCGATCGGGATGATGTCCTTGTTCTTCTGCTTGACGTCGTACCAGAACTTCTCCAGCCCCGCGAAGTCCGTGATGTCACTCATGCCGAGCTTCTCCGCCAGGTCCTGGCGGATGCTGAAGTGGTGGAAGCGGGCGACCGAGTTGATCTGGGGCAGGCCGTAGAGCTTGCCGCTCCACCGGTTCAGTTCGATGATCTTCGGGTCGATCGTGGCGGCCAGGTTGGGGTACTTGCCGCTGGACAGCAGGCTGCTCAGCTCGACGATCGAGCCGCTGGCCGCCAGCTGGGTCATGTTGAGCCAGCGCGCCTGCAGCGCGGTGTCGAACTTCTCCCCGGCGGTGAACTTGAGCAGCGCCTGCTGGCCGTAGCTGGTCCACGGGATGAACTGCGGCTTGATGGTGAAGCCCAGGTCGGCCTGGAGCTTCTTGTTGACCTCGGCCAGGACGGGGTCCCAGCCGGCCGGCAGGTCGCCGGGGAGCAGCAGGCTCAGCGCGAGCGCGCCACCGCTCGCGGCGCCGCCGGTGCTCTGCGGCTTCTGAGAGTCGTCCGAGCAGGCGGCGAGGAGTGCGGCGAGGGACAGGCCGCCGCCGGTGGCCAGCAGGCGGCGCCGCGACATGATGTGGTGGGACACGGTAACTCCTGAGGTGGGGGGAGCTGGATCAGCCCTTGGTGGCGCCGAGGGTGATGCCCTTGACGAAGTAGCGCTGGGCGAAGGGGTAGGCGAGCAGGATCGGGCCGATGGTGACGGCCGTGAGAGCCAGCCGGAGCTGGTAGACGGGGGTGGCCGCCTCGGCCAGCTGCGGCAGCATCTGCGTGAACGAGATGTTGGAGATGAGGTTCTGCAGCACGAGCGGGAGCGGGAACTTGTGCACGTCGTCGATGAACAGCAGCGCCATGAACCAGTCGTTCCAGTAGTGCACGGCGTAGAAGAGGCCGACGACGGCGAGGATCGGCTTGGACAGCGGAATCGCGATCGTGAAGAAGATGCGCAGCTCGCCGGCACCGTCGATCTTGGCCGATTCGAAGATCGACTCCGGCAGCTGGCGGAAGGCGCTGACCTGGACGAAGACCAGGAACGGCATGACCAGCAGCGGCAGGATCACCGAGAAGTAGCTGTTCTGCAGCTTCAGGTACTGCGTGACCAGCAGGTAGAGGGGCACCAGACCGCCGGAGAACAGCATCGGCAGGTAGGCGAAGACGGTCAGCGGCCGGCTGATGCCGGGCAACCGGCGGGCGATCACCCAGCTCAGCCCCGAGGTCACCGCCAGGGACAGTGCCGTGCCCACGACCGTGATGAAGACGCTGGCGAAGTAGGCGTCGAGCACCGCCGGACCCGTGAAGATCATCTTGTAGGCGGTGAGGTCGAAGGCCGCGGGGAACAGGCTGTACCCGGTGGTGGCCAGCTCGGTCTCGCTGGTGAACGACCCCGAGATGATCATCCAGAACGGGATCGCGCAGGCCAGCACGGCGAAGGAGACGCCGATGATGCTGACGACGGTGAACGGTTCCAGCTTCTTGCCGCTCATAGGATGCTGGTCTCCTTCGAGTACTTGCGCTGGATCAGCACCGCGATCAACACGAGGATGAAACCCACGACCGACTGGAACAGGCCGACCGCGGCGGTGGTGCCGAAGTCGCCGAGTTGGCGCAGGGCGCGGAAGACGTAGGTGTCGATGACGTCCGTGCTGTCGAACAGGGTGCCGTTGTCCCCGACGATCGCGTAGATGGTGCCGAAGTCGCCGTAGAAGATGCGGCCGACCCCCAGCACCAGCAGGACCGCCGCGGTGGGCTTCAGCAGCGGGAGGGTGATGCGCCAGGCCATCTGGGCCCGCGAGGCTCCGTCGATCATCCCGGCCTCGTAGACCTCCTCGGGGATGCCGGTGATCGCGGCGAGGAAGATGACGCTCAGGTAGCCGCCGAGCTGCCAGACCTTCACCACGGTGAGGATCCACGGCCACGGCCCCGGCTCCGTGTACCAGTCCACCGCGGGGAACCCGAGGCCCCCGAGTGCGTCGTTGACCGCCCCGCCCCCGCCGGAGGCCCCGGCCAGCAGCACCTGCAGGATGATGCTGATCACGACCGGCGAGACGAAGTAGGGGAAGAAGACGACGGACTGGGAGACCCGCTTGAAGAAGGTGCTGCGGATCTCGTTCAGCATGATCGCCAGAATCATCCCGGCGGCCAGCGTCGCGATCAGGAACAGGATGTTGAGGAAGAGCGTGTTGAACAGGATCCGCGCCGCGTCCCCGGACTCCAGGAAGTAGGCGAAGTTCTCCAGCCCGTTCCACGGGCTGTCGAAGATCCCCAGGTTGACGTCGAACTGCTTGAACGCCACCACCAGGCCGGCCATCGGCAGGTAGTTGAAGACAAGGAAGAAGACGACCGCCGGCAGCGCGAGCAGCCCGATCGTCCAGCTCGTGCGGACCGGCCCACGTCGGGCGCGGCGCCTGCCCGGCGGCCCGGAAGGCGGTCTCGTCTGAGGCTCTTGCCTCGTCTGTAGCGTGCTCATCACCGAAGTCCCGTCTGAGGCGGCAGCAGGTGGCTCTCATGGTTGATAGAAACCGTTCGCTGCGAACGCTACGTCCGAGTGGTCGACACCTTCAAGGCTGCGTTACGGAGACGTTACACATCAACAACGCAGGACAACCGGGGAACCCTGGTAGCAATTTCGATCAGGCTCAATCGACGCGGACCGTTGACCGCACGAGGCTGTGCTTCTAGTTTAGAAACCGGTCTCTATCCGAATGGAGGGCTTTCCCTGTGTCCACACGCCCGAAGGCGCTGTTCGCCATGAGCGAGGAACATCTCGCCCTGCTCTTCCCCGCGCCCTTGCTGCGGCGGCTGGACACGCTGGCCGACATCGACGTCACCCTGGTGGCCGAGCGTTTCGACGACCCGCGCCTGCCTCTGGCAGACACCGAGATCCTCCTCACCGGCTGGGGCTGCCCGCCGCTCGACGAGGCTGTGCTCGCCGCCGCGCCTCGCCTGCGCGCCGTGCTGCACGCGGCCGGATCGGTGAAGAGCCTGGTCACCCCCGCCTGCTGGGAACGCGGCCTGCTGGTCTCGTCGGCCGCCGCGGCCAACGCCGTCCCGGTGGCCGAGTACACCGTCGGCGCGATCCTGCTGGCCGGCAAGGGGGTGTTCGCCCTCAACGAGCGCTACCGGCGCGCACGCGCCTTCACCCTGGCCAAGATCGAGCAGGGGATCGGCAACAACGGCCGCCAGGTCGGCATCGTGGGCGCCTCCCGCATCGGCCGCAAGGTGATCGAGCTGCTGGCGCCGTACGACCTGGATCTGTGCCTGTACGACCCCTACACCCAGGTTCCCGGCGTGCCGCAGGCGTCGCTGGAGGAGCTGCTGCGCCACAGCGACATCGTCAGCCTGCACGCCCCCGCCACCCCCGAGACCCACCACATGCTCGACCGCACCCGGCTGGCGCTGATGCCGGACGGCGCGGTGCTGATCAACACCGCCCGCGGGTCGCTGGTCGACACCGACGCGCTGGTCGCCGAGCTGAAGTCCGGGCGGCTGTCGGCGATCCTCGACGTCACCGAGCCCGAGCCGCTGCCGTCCGACTCGCCCCTGTTCGACCTGCCCAACGCCTTCCTCACCCCGCACATCGCCGGCTCGCACGGCAACGAGCTGGCCCGGATGGGCGCCGTCGTCGTGGACGAGCTGGAACGGCTGGCCACCGGGCTGCCGCTGGCGCACCCGGTCAACCACGACGACCTCGACCGGGTGGCCTGAAGTGAGCGCGGCCGGCGGCCCCCCGTGTGGCTCGGTGTGGCGCGCGAGCGCGCCGTCCGCGACAATCAAGCTGCCCTGCCGCTCTTCCCGGCCACTGCCTAGACCGGTCCGGGCACACTACGCGTGGTGCTGTGCCAGCCGTGCTCAGCACCACTGCTCCGCCTGACGAAAGGTGCGCCTTGCCACGCAAGCCGGGAAAGCCACAGCACGCCGCTCAGGAGGCGACGCCTGTTCACGCCGAGGGCGTCACCATCCGCGACGTCGCCGCCCGGGCCGGGGTCTCCGCCTCCACCGTGTCCCGCGTGATCAAGGGCGACTACCCGGTCGCGCAGGCCACCCGCACCCGCGTGCTGCGCGCCATGCGCGAGCTGGACTACGTCCTCAACGTGCACGCCCGCGCCCTGTCCGGGGCCGGCACCAAAATGGTCGCCTTCGTGCTCGACGACGTCACCGGACCCTCCTTCGCCTACGTCGCCAAGGGCGTCGAACAGCAGGCCACCGCCGAGGGCCGGCTGTGCCTGGTCTGCACCACGCACGGCGATCCGGCGCGTGAGCTGGCGGTGGTGGAGGCCATGCGCGAGCAGCGGGCCGACGCGGTGATCCTGGTCGGCGGCGGCTCGGCCGACGACGCCTACCGCCGCCGCATGACGCACTTCGCGCACGCCCTGGACAAGGCCGGCTCCCGGCTGGTGCTGTGCGGTCGTCCCCCGCTCGGCGACGACGTGCCGACCACCGTGGTCGAGTACGACAACGAGGCCGGCGCGTACGCCATGACCAGCCACCTGCTCTCCCGCGGCCACCGCCGGATCGTCTACCTCGGCGCCGCCGACGCCGAGGACCAGAACACCACCAAGATCGACCGCGTGCACGGCTTCCGCCGCGCGCACGAGGACTACGGCGTGCCGTACGACCCGGACCTCGTCCTGCCCAGCCATTTCTCCCGCAGCGCCGGCTACGAGGCCACCAAGCGCCTGCTGGCGGTCGGGGCGGAGTTCACCGCGATCTTCGCAGGCACCGACATGGTCGCCGCCGGCGTGCTGGCCGCGCTGCGCGAGGCGGGCGTACGGGTGCCGGAGGACGTGTCGGTCGCGGGCTACGACGACATCCCGCTCGCCGCCGACCTGGTGCCCGGGCTCACCACGGTGCACATCCCCACCGAGGAGCTGGGCCGCACCGCCGTACGGCTGGCACTGGACCTCAGCCAGCCGCAGCACGTCGTCCTGGGCACGCACATCGTGGTCCGCGGCTCGGTCGGCAAGAGGACCGTGACCCCTCGCTAGGGTCCCCTGCCGACCGGGCGGCGTCAGCGCCGCCAGATCACCGCTGAGGGCGTGCCGGCGTCGATGGTGACGTCGCCGCTCCATCGGAAGATCAGCGCGCGTGCAGGCGCCAGGGCAGGCGGACGGTGATGAACTCGTTGTTGTCCGGCTGGCCCGGCGTGCGTCCCGACGAGAACGGGAAGTTGTTGTCGTTGAGGATCCCGATTGTGCGGTCGTTCAGGAGGACGATGTCCTCGATGGTCTGGAACGGAAAGCGGAACGTCTTGCCGAACCCGCCGAGCCCCTTCGGGTTGGCCAGGTTCAGCAGGTCGGCGGCCAGGGTCTTGTCCAGCGCGCCGTCGTGGTCGCGGTCGCGGCTGTCAGTGAGGTAGACGCGCTTGAGCGCGGCGGCGTCGCCCTGGTTGCCGTCCCGCTCGATGATCAGGAAGCGGTGGTCGTCCACCGCGATGGCGTCGCCGATCGCGTTGGCCGGGCTGTCCAGCCGGTACGTCCAGCGCTTGCCGGTGTAGGCGCGCTTGCGGACGTCGAACTCGTTCAGCCGCAACGTGCCCGCGGGGTCGCCGCTGACCGTCCCCTCCAGCAGCGGATACAGCCGCCGCCCGTCCGCGGAGCGGGCCATGCCCTCGAAGCCCTTGCTGCCGGCCAGGTTGGGGGTCGCGCCGTTCAGCGTCGGGTTCTCCGGCGCCTTGACGCCGGGCAGCTCGATCGGCGCCTCCAGCAGCGTGCCGCGCGCCGAGAAGTGCAGCAGGAACGGGCCGAACTCGTCGCCGAGCCAGTACGTGCCGTCGTCCGCCCGCACGATCGACTCCACGTCGAAGTCGGCGCCGGTGAGCACCCGATCCGCCCTGGTCAGCGGCCAGGACACCCGCTTGTCCGGGTCGGACAGGTTGAAGCCGCCCAGCACCTGCACAGTGCCCGCCGCAGTGCCCGCCCGGAAGTCCGGCTTGATGCGGTGCACGCGCAGCAGGAAGTCGGCGCTGTTGTTCTTGGCGCCGAACCCGTTGTCGGACAGCACGTCGAAGGTGCCGTCACCGCGCCGGACGATGCCGCTGAACCCCTGGACCGGCTGTCCGGAGAAGGGCGGGGTGACCCCGTTGACGGGGGCCGTACCGAGCTGCGAGCCGGACGGCTCGCTGCCGGGCACGAAGGTCTGCGCCGGGAGCGAGGCGAACCCGGTCAGCGTGGCCTGGCCCGCGCCCTCCGGCTCGGCGGCGGCGTAGGAGGCGGGACCGGCCGCGGCGGCGAGGCTCACGGCCAGCACGGCGGCACCCACCGCCATAGGGATGCGTTTCATGCCGGGCAGGCTAGAGGTGTCACATGACGCGATTGCCAACACAACGTGCACACAACGTTCACCTTTGGCCGTCCGGCCGGGCCCGGTGCGGGCAGTCGTGCTGCAGCACGTAGATCGCATGCCACGGGCATACCCGGGCCACGACCATGCGATCTACCGCACGGGCGTCGTCTCTGCCCGGGTGGAGCTTGTGGCCCTATGATCGGAGACACCCACATTCGCCCCCGCCCAGGAGTCTTGTGCCGGACATCCAGCCCCTCAGGCCCGGAGATCCCAGGTCCGTGGACCGGTACCGGATCACGGGCCGGATCGGCGAGGGCGGGCAGGGGACGGTCTACCTGGGGGTCGACAACGACGACGACCAGCAAGTGGCGATCAAGATAATGACGTCCGTCGACGCCTCCGACACCGAGTCCCGGCTCCGTTTCCAGCGGGAGATCGAGGTCGCCTCCAAGGTGGCCTCGTTCTGCACGGTGCGCGTGCTGGGCCACGGGGTCTACGACGACCGCCTCTACATGGTGAGCGAGTACATCGCGGGCGAGTCGCTCCAGCAGCACGTCCTCGCCAGGGGGTCGCTGGAGGCCTCGGCGCTCACCCGGCTCGCCGTCAACACCTCCACGGCGCTGGTGTCCATCCACAACGCCGGGATCGTCCACCGGGACTTCAAACCCAGCAACGTCCTGCTCGGCTCGGACGGCCCGTACGTGATCGACTTCGGCGTGGCACGGGCGTTCGGCGACAAGACCGTGACGGTCACGGGGGTCCTGGGCACGCCCGCCTACATGTCTCCCGAGCAGCTCGCGGGCGAGCGGGTGACCCCGGCCTCCGACATGTTCAGCTGGGGCCTGACGATGACCTTCGCGGCGCTGGGGCGGCCGCTGTTCAGCGGCAACACCATCGCGGCCATGGCCATCACCCTGCGCCAGGGCGAGATGGACCTCAGCGAGATCGCCGAGCCGCTGCGCTCGATCATCGCCTCCTGCCTGGTGCGTCAGGCCGAGTCGCGGCCGACCGCGCGTGAGGTGCTCAACACCCTGATCGCGGGCGATCAGCCGCAGTCGTGGCCTGCCGTACGCGAGGCGTCCACTCCCCCGATCATGCCCTCGGCACAACCCGGTCCGGGCGATCAGCCGCAACCGTGGCCCGCAGAACGCGAGACGTCCGCCCCCGTGATCTCGCCCTTCGCGCCGCCCGATTCGACCCCCGGCGCCGTCCGGCCCGCCCCGGCGCCGTTCCCCGACCCGATCTCGCGGCCCACCGGCGTCGCGCCGCCGACCCTACGTTCCCGCAAGCGGGTGGGGCGGCTGGCCATCGCAGGCGCGGTGCTGGTGGCGCTGACCGGAGCGGGCGTGGTGCTGGTGCCCCGGTTGGTCTCGGGTCCGCCGGCGCCGCCCGGTTCCACGCAGGTCGCCGCCGGGTTCGGCGCCCCGATCGGCTGGCACCCCACCGGTCACTTCGCGGCGGTCACCGCCGTCGCCACGGCCGAGGTCGCCGGGCGCCTGGTCACGGTGACCGCCAGCGAGGACGGGACGGTCCGGCAGTGGGACGCGCGTACCGCGCAGCCGATCGGCGCACCGATGCCGGGTCACGGCGACTGGGTGCGCGCGGTGGCGACCACCACCGTGAACGGCAAGCCCGTGGCGGTCACCGGCAGCGACGACAAGACCGTACGCATGTGGGACCTCACCATCGGCCGCCCCATCGGCGCCCCGCTCACCGGCCACACCGGCGCCGTGCTCGCCGTCGCCACGACCACCGTGAACGGCAAGCCCGTGGCGGTCACCGGCAGCGACGACAAGACCGTACGCATGTGGGACCTCACCACCGGCCGCCCCATCGGCGCCCCGCTCACCGGCCACACCGGCGCCGTGCTCGCCGTCGCCACGACCGCCATGGAGGGCAAGCCGGTCGCGGTGAGCGCGGGCAAGGACCGGGCGCTGCGGTTCTGGGATCTGCGGACCGGCAAGCCCGCGGGCGCGGCCAGGGACGGGCACACCGACTGGGTGCGGGCACTGGCCGTCACGCCGGACGCGGTCGTCTCCGCCTCCGACGACAAGACGGTCAGGCTCTGGGATCTTGCCTCCGACCGGGTCGTCACGATCCGCGACGTGCCCGATGTCGTGATCTCGCTCGCGGCGATCAAGACGGGAACGTCCTGGACGCTGCTGGGCGCGGGCCGTGACGGTGTGATCCGTGGCTGGGACACCGCTGGCAAGCCGGTGGGCACCCCGCTCACCGGGCACACCGGATACGTCATGGCCGTGACGGCGGCCGTGGTCGACGGCGCCCCGCTCGCGTTCTCCGGCGGCGCGGACAAATCCATGCGGGCGTGGGACCTGAGCAAGTGGAGCGCCTCGGCCATGGCCGCGGGCACTCCCGGTCATTCCGCCGCGGTCAAGGCGGTCGCGCTGGCAACCGTGGGCGGCAGGCCGATGGCCGTCTCCGGCGGGGCGGACAAGACCGTCCGGATGTGGGACCCGTTGACCGGAAGAGCCATCGGCACCCCGCTGCTCGGGCACGCCGACCAGATCGTGGCGATGGCCGCCGGCACCGTGGGCGGCAACCCGGTGGCCGTCAGCGGCGACGCGGGCGGAGTCCTGCGGATGTGGCGGCTGGACACGGGGGCCGCGCTGGGCAAGCCGCTCACCGGCCACCGGGGCAGCGTCAACGCCGTCACGATCATCAACGACGTCATCGTCTCCGGCGGCGCCGACGGCCGCCTGCACCGGTGGAACGCCGGCACCGGGGCTCCCCTCGGGCCGCCCCTGCCGGGGCACCGCAAGCCGATCAGGGCGCTGGCCTCCGCGATCGTGAACGGCAAGCCCGTGGCGATCTCCGCGAGCGAGGACCGTGAGCTGCGGTTGTGGGACATCACCGCCGGCAAGCAGATCGGCGCCCCGCTCACCGGCCACCAGGGCGTCGTGCTCGCGGTGGCCACCGCCGTGGTCGACGGCCGTCCCGTCGCGGTGTCGGCGGGCGAGGACCGCACGGTGCGCCGCTGGGACCTGATCACGGGGACGGCCATCGGCACCCCGCTGACCGGGCACACCGACTGGGTGCGAGCGCTGGCGGCGGTCGGTGGGCGGGTGGTCTCGGCAGGTGACGACCGGTCGCTGCGCGTGTGGGACCTGCGCACCGGCAAGGCGGTCGGCAAGCCGATCAGCGGGCATGCCGGTCCCGTGTACGCGCTGGCCGCCGGCCAGGCAGGCGGCACGACGGTCGCGGTCTCCGGCAGCACGGACTGGACCGTACGCGCCTGGAACATTCTCGGCGGGTGACTACCGGACCGTGTCCACCGAGTTCCCCGTCCCGCTCTTCTTGACGTATTCGCGTGCCCGGTCGGTCTTGATGGCCTCGCTCAGCGCGCGGGTCTTGCGGTTGTCCAGGTAGACGACGCTCTGCGCGCCCTCCATGCCGGTTCCGCGGGTCGGCATCGTGAAATAGTCGGACGCGTCCAGCTCCGCCAGGTCGATGAGGCGGCTGCGGAGCATCTGCAGAGTCACGCCGTCGTCGACGGTGGTCGCCTTGGTGATCGAGCGGAGCAGCACGTCGACCTTCGCGGGGTTGGTCAGGGTGCCGGCGCTCAGCGTCCGGTCGGAAAGGGCCTTCAGCAGCGCCTGCTGGCGCTTGATCCGGTCGAAGTCCCCGCCGGGGAGGTTGTAGCGCTGCCGGACGAACAGCAGGGCCTGCTCCCCGTTGAGGTGGTGGCGGCCCGCCGTCCAGGTGGTGCCGGTGTTCGTGTCGCGCACCGTCTTGGCCACCTCGACGTCCACCCCGTCGACCGCGTCGACGGCCGCGGCGAACCCTTTGAAGTCGATCGCGGCGTAGTGGTCGATGCGGATGCCGGTGAGCGACTCGATGGTCTTGATCAGCAGGGCGGGGCCGCCCCAGGAGAAGGCGGCGTTGATCTTGGCGCGGCCTCGGCCGGGGATGAGCACCCAGGAGTCCCGGGGGATCGACACGACGGCGACGTGTTTCCGGTCCTCGGAGAGGTGGGCCAGCATGATCGTGTCGGTGCGCTGCGAGCCGGGCACCCAGAGCACCCCTTTGGCGCCGTCTCCCGTGGTGGCGGCGTCGGCCCTGCGGTCGCTGCCCACCAGGAGCCACGTCTCTCCGTGGCCGGGCTTGGGTTGCGGGCGCTGCTTCTCCTCCTCCCGGGAGGTGGGCAGGGCCGTGGGTAACCGCACGATGTCGCTGTCGAGGCTGGACTGGTAGATGAAGAGCCCGCCGGTGCCGAGCGTCCCCAGCAGCACCAGGGAGGTCAGGGATATCCACAACAGGCGACGTAAGCGGCGCATCCCTCGATACCTCCCGAGATCGATTAGTGGACTTTATGCTAATTGCCGGGCAGCGCCTTCCCGTTGAGGTAGCCGAGCCAGCGCTGCTCGATCTCGCGGTAGCGCCCCCCGGTGATCGCGTCCAGCGCCGACAGCTGGGTGACGTGCAACGAGTGATAACTCCAGCGGGCGGGGTTGGGCGCCGTCGCGGGCGTCCGGGTGTAGTGGAGGAGGTCGTAGGTGGTCCGGTACGACAGGTCGTACAGCGGCAGGATCCTGTCGAGGGTCTTGAGCCCCTGCTGGAACATCTCCTTCGCGGCCTTGTCGCCCATGAGCTCGCCGACATCGTGCACGCCGATCAGGGCGAACAGGTAGCCGTTGAGCACGTGCGTCGGGGTCGGCGTCGGGTACTCCTCGAACCAGTCGAAGCGGCCCTCGAACCGGCGGAGCACGCCGCCGTCCTCCACCTTGGTCCGCAGGGGGCCGAGCGCCCGCAGCGCGGCGTCGCCGTAGCGCGACTCACGCGTCTTGTCGTACATCTTGGCGAGGAACGCCGCCCCGATGCCCTGGGCCATCCCCGAGTACCAGCCGGCGCGCAGCTCGCCGGCCAGCCCTTCGCGATAGGAGTAGTCGAAGGGCACGGGCCAGCCGCCCTTGGCGTCCTGGTGCTCCAGCAGCCAGCGGGCCACGGTCTCCGCCTTGGGCCGGTATTTCTCGTCGCCCGTGGCGACCCACTTGCTGTAATTTTCCATGCCGTATTGGACGACCTCGACCGGATACTGGAAGGTGCCGAAATCGTAGGTGCTCGCCGGGATCCCGTCCGGCCCGATGGAGATGCGCCGCCAGGTGGTGACGTCCACGCCGGCGAAGTGCAGCCAGGGCCCGCGCGGGTCGTGCTGCTTGATGAGCGGGGTCTCGTCCTCGAAATACTCGGCCCGGACGACACCGTCGGCGCCCGTGGAAACGGTCACTTCCAGTCGTTTCGCCAGCGCGTCGAGCGGCACGTAGAGCTCGTCGTCGACCCGCAGCCCCGGCACGGTCTCGTGGAGGAGCCCGACGGGAACCTGTGTCGCCTCGACCGCCGTGGGCGGCCTTCCCGCGCTGGAAGGCGCTGACGAGGTGCAACCGATGAGGGCGCACAAGGCGATCACCAGGACGATGAACTTACGCATGACAGGCACCTTGATTACCGCCCTTAACGGTTATTTCGAGAAATGGTAATGTCGGGCCTTCACTGATCATCGCCCAGGGGTCCCTTCCCACATGAACCATGATCGCGTCCATTGTGCCTATAACGGGATAGATGTCGACCCCGAAACCCAGGCACTGACCAGGAACAGGCTGCACTGGCTCCTGGATCACCTCCCAGGGGGTCGCGTCCTCGACCTGGGCTGCTCCCAGGGGACGCTGTCCATCCTCGCCGCCCGCCGAGGCGACCAGGTGACCGGCGTCGACATAGAGGAAGAGGCCATCGCCTTCGCCGCGAGGCTGGCCGCCGAGCTGCCCGCCGACGTGGCCGCCAGGCTGGCCTTCCTGCGGGGCGACGGCGAACGCCTCGGCTTCCCGGACGGCTGCTTCGACTCGGCGGTCGCCGGAGAGCTGCTCGAGCACGTGGCGGACCCCGGGGTGATCCTGACCGAGCTCCACCGGGTCCTGGCGCCCGGCGGTACGCTCCTGCTCTCCGTGCCCCACGGGCTGATGCCGCACCACGACCATCGCCGTACGTTCTACCGCGCCGGCTTCCGCCGCCTGATCGACCCCCTGTTCGAGGTCCGCGAGCTGACCGTCCTGGGCCGGCACATCGCCGCGGTGGCCGTACGGCGGGATGAGCCGCGGGGTGTCCCCGCCTACCTGCTCAGTCCGGAGGAGGCGGACTTCCTCCAGCGCGAGGAACATCTGGAGCAGCGGTTACAGAACGTCCGCGACAAGCTGGAGCGGGCCAACCGCCTCTACCGCGACGTCACCGCGGCCAACGCCGAGCTGAAGGCGCAGATCGGCGAGAGCAGGACGAGACAGCACGTCCTCGATGAGTTGTCGGCGCTCCAGGACACCGTGCGCCGCATGTCGTTCAGCATCGCGGACGGGGCCGCCACGGAACGCGCCGGGCTGCAGGAGCAGCTCCACGCGCTGACCGAGGAGCGTGACCGGCTGCGGGCCGGCATCCGCGCGGCGGAGAGCGAGGCCGGCCTGCTCCGCGCGGCCGCCGCCGCCGCCGAGGCGGAGCGGCACAGGCTCCTGGAGTCGATTCAGGGGCTGAGCGCCGGCCTGGAGACGGTCCGCGAGACGGCCGAGGCCGTGACCGCCCAGCGGGACGAGCTACGCGCTCTCGTCCGTGCCCAGGCAGAGGACCTGCGAACGGCCGAGGCCGCCCACGGCGACGCCCTGAGGGCTGCCGAGGCCGCGCACGGCGCGGCCCTGAGAGCCGCCGAGGCCGCGCACGCGGAGAATCTGAGAGCGGCCCAGGCTGCGCACGCGGAGGACCTGAGGACTGCCGAGGCCGCGCACGCGGAGGATCTGCGGGGCCTGCGCGAGCACGTCGCCACGCTCGAGGAGGAGCTCCAGACGGAGCGGGCGGGCCTGACCCGGCTCCGAACGGTCTACAACGGCGAGCGGCACCGGCACGAACTCACCCAGCAGCGCCTGAACAAGCTCGTCACGGTCGAGTCCAAGCTCCGGCAGGAGAACGAGCGACTGCGAGCCAAGCTGGAGACGGTGACCGGCCGGCTGGCGGACTACCGTGAGCAGGTCAACAGGATCCGCTCCTCGCGAGCCTGGCGCGTGTTGTCCGTCTACCGGCGGTTACGCCGCCCCGGGCGGGCCGACCCGGCGCAGCCCGGCCCGAAGGCCGGCCCCGCGCCCTCCCCCGCCGCCCCGGCCCGCGCGGACGTCACGCCGCCGTCCCCACCCCCCGCCCCCGCCCCGGCGCCACAGCCACGGCCGGCCGAGGTCGCCCCGGTGCCGGTGGAGGAGTTCAGGATCGGGCTGCACGAGTGGATCGAACGCGCCAGGGCGGCCGAAGGCGACGAGGTGGTGCTGATGTTCTCGGGCACGACCTTCGTGCAGGAGGCCCGGGGCAACAGGCCCATCCGCCTCACGCGCGTCTACCTCGGCCGCGGCTGCCCGGTCTTCTTCAACTACTACCGCTGGCGCGACACGGACCCGCTGCCCTCGCACCCCGATCCGCTGCTGTTCCAGAGCCCGATCGACATCACCCCCAAGCTGCTCGACGAGGTGCTGAGCGCCGACTTCGGCGGCAAGCGGAAGCTGCTGTTCGCCTCGTTCCCGCACGAGGCGATGGTGCGGACGCTGACCCACGCCGCCTCGCACGGCTGGGTGACGATCTACGACGCCCGCGACGACTGGGAGGAGTTCGCCAAGATCGGCATGGCGAAGTGGTACCACCCCGGTTACGAGCGCTACCTCGTCGCGCACGCCGACGTGGTCACGGCGGTCTCCGCGCCGCTGGCCAGGAAGATGGAGACGCTGGGCGGACGGAAGGTGAGCGTCAACGCCAACGCCCTGGATCCGGCCTTCCCCGCCCCCACGGCCCCGCGCCGGCCGGACGCCACCACGATCGGCTACTTCGGGCACCTGACCGACAAATGGTTCGACTGGGACCTGTTGATCCGCGCCGCCAAGACCTATCCGCACTACACCTTCGAGCTGGCCGGGCATCAGAACCCCGACCTGAGACTGCCGGAGAACGTGCGCCTGCTCGGGCTGCTCGGCCATCGGGAGCTGGCCGAGCTCAGCGCCGGGTGGGCGCTGGCGCTGATCCCGTTCAGGAACGGCGCGCTGGCCGACGCGGTGGACCCGATCAAGGTCTACGAGTACCTCCATCTCGGCCTGCCGGTGCTGAGCACCTACTTCCCGCAGTGCGTGGACTATCCGGGGGTACGGGTCACCGAGTCGGCGGCGGAGTTCGTCACCGCCATACCCCAGGTCGCGGGATCGGCCCTCGACATCGGCGAGATCCGTTCCTGGCTCGCGCGCAACACCTGGGAGCGCCGGGTGGACGCGTACTCGGAGCTGGCCGAGCAGGTCGTGCGGAAGGGCCGCGAGGGTCTGCTGACGCTGCTGGAGTGCCGATGAAGGTGCTGTTCTGCTACCGCTACGGCGTGATCGGCGGGGTGTCCACCCAGCTGCTCAACCGGTACACGCACTTCTCGGCCGAGTTCGAGATCGGCGTTCTGTACGAGGCGGACCACGGCATGGTCGCCCACTTCCCCCCGGGAGTGGCCCGGGTGACGGCCACCGACGAGGCCCGCGAGGCCGCCATCAGGGATGCGGACCCGGACATCCTCGTCGTGATCGACAGCCCCAGCTTCCTGTCCGCGTGGCAGCGCGCGGGCTCCCCCGGGTCCTTCATCCTCGAGGTGCACACGACCACGACCAACCTCTCCTACCTGGGCGAGCTCGCGATCCGCCCCGACCACATCGTGACCGTGAGCGAGTACATGCGGGAGAAACTGGGGGCCTTGGGACTGTCCCCGATCAGCGTGGTCCCCAACTGCCTGGACGAGCGCTGGTACGCCGAGACCGTGCCGCCCGCGCTGGGCTCCACGCCGGTGGCCTGGATCGGCAAGCTCGACGGGCACAAGCGCTGGCGGGCCGCAGCCGACCTGCTCGGCCGGATCGCGGCCGCGAGGCCCGGCGTCACGCCGCTGATCGTCGGCGGGTACACCGCCCCGGCCGGCGAGGTGTCCGCGTTGACCACCAAGCTCGCCACCTCACCCGCCCTCGGCTCGGCCCGCTGGCTGCCGCGCCTCGACTACGACCGCATGCCCGCCCTGTACTCCGCCGTCGCGGCGAACGGCGGGCTGACCGTCTCGACGACGACCGACGAGTCGTTCGGCATGTCGGTCGCCGAGGCGCTGGTGCGGGGATGCCCGGTGATCGCGCCCGCGGTGGGCGCGCTCCCCGAGATCCTCCCGAAGGAGGCGCTCTATCCGCCGGGAGACTGGGCGGCCGCGGCGGGCAAGGCGCTCCGGGCGCTGTCGGATGCCGGCTTCCGCGCCGCCCTGATGAGCACGGCCCAGGTCGTCAAGGAGCGCACGCACACGGAGTACGCGCTGGCCGCCTTCCGCAATGTGCTTCAGCGCAGCGCGAAGTCGTCGAAGGTGGCCTGACCCGGTGCGGTCAGCACCAGGCCGAAGCTGACCCCCGCGGCGTCGGCCAGCCGGGGCGCCCAGGTGGCCTGCCGCCAGGTCGGCGTGGCGGGGAAGACGGGGCCGTCGCTCCAGCGCGACCACACCCCGTCACCTGTCCGCTTGCTGAGCGTGAACCGTACCGGCGCGGTCGAGGTGTACCAGACCGACAGGCGTCCCGCCTTGGGCGCGCACTCGCCGTCGTCCTGCTTGATCGCCAGCCTGAGCTGCCCCGGGTCGCCTCCGGTCACCTGGATGCGGCCGGCCCAACGCCCGGTGTGCGCGCTCGGCACGCGGCTGAACGCGGCCGCCGGAGATCTTCCGTCCAGCTGCCAGCAGTCGGGGAGCCCCTCCTTGCCGAAATAGTTCTCCAGCGAGGCGTTCATCACGATCGACGGTGCCTTGAGCGGCGGCACGGGCCGCACGTCGCCGCCGATGACGTCGCCTACGGTGCGGACGGGGACCTTCCGCTCCTTCAGCCAGTCGAGGAGCTCGGTGAAGATCTTGGGCTTCACTCCCAACGATCCGCAGTTGTCGCAGTAGTCATGGAAGACGAGGATCGCCCAGCCCTTGTGCTGCTCGGCCGCGATCACGTACTGCTGGATCTGCGGAAGCGTGGCGTTCGCGCCGACCGCCAGCGGCGTGTTGAGGTTGTACGGGTCCCCCGGCGTGGTCTGCTCCGCGGCGGCGCCCGCCCGGCCTCTGCCGCTGCTGTAACCGCACTCCTTCACCACGGCCTCGGCCGCCGCGTTGACCGCGTGGAAGGGGTAGGCGAACGATCTCGGGGTGAAGCCCATCGCCTCCAGCGCGGACCGGTCGCCGCATATCTCTCTGCGCTGCTCGTCGGGGTGGAGAGTGGGCAGCCTGGCATGCGTACGGGTGTGCCCGCCGATCTCGTGCCCCGCCTGGGACAACTCCGCCAGCTGGGTCTGGCTGAGGTAGCCGGGAGCCTGGATCCGGGTGCTGAGGACGTAGAAGGTGCCGGCCATGCCGCGCTTGGTGAGCTCCTGCGCCATCTGTTCCTGACGCTCCAGACCGTCGTCGAAGGTGAGTGAGACCACGCCACCCCCGCTCGCCGACCCGGCGCCCGGAGTAGCCTTGACTCCCTGACCGCTGCATCCGGCGGATAACGCCGCCACGGCGATCGCCACACCCACCATCAACACCCGACGCATTTGCCTCTCCTCCCACCTCAGGGCGCACATCCTCCCATGCGCACCGATCCAGACGCATGCGGAATCCTCAGCCGTCAGCCCATGGGCTTGGCGCGGTGTTCCAGGAGGAGCAGCGCGATGTCGTCGGCGCGCTGGCTCGTGTGCGGAGCGTGCTCGAGGAGCGTTCTGCCGAGCTGCTGGAGCTCCTGTGGCTCGTGCGTCAGGTGGCCGGCCAGGTTGCCGATGGCGTGGTCCAGGTCGATGCCGGGCGTCTCGACGAGGCCGTCGGTGTAGAGGGCGAGCAGGGCGCCTGGCGGAAAGGGCACCTGCAGGGTGGGGTAGTCGGCGTCGGGGTCGACGCCGAGCACCAGGCCGACCGGCACGTCGATGATCTCGGCGGGCATGTTGGGCGGCCGCAGCAGCGGCGGAGGGTGCCCGGCACTGGCCGCGCGGAGCGTGCGCAGCTGCAGATCGACGTAGATGAGCAGGCAGCTGGTGAACAGCTCGGTGTCCACGTCGATGAGCAGGCGGTTGGTGTGCTTGAGCACGTTGCCGGGGCTGGCGCCAGCGACCGCGTTGGCGTGGATGGCGGTGCGCACCTGTCCCATGAGGGCGGCTGCCGTCACGTTGTGGCCCTGGACGTCGCCGATGACCGCGGCGGCCGAGGTGTCGGTCAGGCGGATCAGGTCGTAGAAGTCGCCGCCGATGCCGACGCCGCGGGTGGCGGGCACGTACCAGGCGGCCACGTCGAGGCCGGCGATCTCGGGCAGGCTACGCGGGAGCAGGGCCTTCTGCAGGGAGTGGGCGAGCCGGTCCTTGCTGTCGTACCGCAGGGCCCGATCAAGGGCGTGGGCGAGCATTCCCGCCAGGGCGGTGAAGGTGGTGCGCTCCTCGACGGTGAACGGGTGGGGCTCGTCGAAGGCGAACAGACAGGAGCCGACGCCCTCGTCGTGGACCTCCAGCGGCAGGAACGCCCAGGCGGACATCTCGTCCTGGCCCTCGGCGTGCGGGTACCTCTGCCGCAGTTCGTGCACGTCGGCGAAGAACGCCGGCGCCCCGGTTCGGGCGACGTCCCCGGCGGGCATGTCCGAGGTGATGGGCAGGCCGTCGAGCCGTTCGAGAACGTCCTGGCCGTAGCCGCGCGCGCCCATGACCCGCATCCTGCCGCCCTCGGCCACCAGTATCGCCATGGCCTTGACCTTGAACATGGGCATGACATGGTCGGCGACCAGATCGATGATCTCCGGAATGTTGAGCACCCGGGTCAGAGCCACCGCCAGCGGGAGGAAACTGTAGAAGACCTCCGCCCGGGTCAGGGCTTCCCGGCCCGATTCGGGTTCGTTCATGTGAGCCGGGTTGTCCACGTCGAGGGGCGCGACGCGCAAGCTGATACCGGACGGATCCGGATATATGCGGAACTCCACCACGCGGCCGTCGGGACATCGGGTGGCGCACGAGGTCATCTGCTGGCCGATCACGGCGGCACGGCAGCGGTCTTCGAACAGGGGATCCTTCAGCCAGGGCGCCACCTCCCACAACGGCCTGCCCAGCAGGCCCGTCACGTCGCCGTCGAAGAGCTCGGCCGCCGCGGCGCTCACGAACGTGATGCGGCCCTCCAGGTCCAGGACGAGACAGCCCACGTGGATCCGATCGAGATAGCCGCAGACAGCCGACTCGGGATGTTGTTCCGGCGCTGGAGGCGGCGCCGGAGTCAGGACGCGTGGCTCGCCTGCGCGGCTCAGCGGGTGCTCGACCGGCCGCTGAAGGATGGCGGCCACTCTGTCGCAGGCCGCGGCGAGGGCCTGCTTCTCGCGAGTGGCCAGCTCGCAGGAGTGTGACTCCGGCCAGAGCAGGAGGAACACGCCCCGCAGGGCCCTGCCGGTCATGATGGGAGCGGCGGCGATGGCGAACGGGTACGGCGCGGCGAGCGCGGTCGCGGGGAAACGCCGGGCGAGCTCTTCGTGGTCGGGCACCCAGACCAGCCGGCGCTGACGAGCGGCGGCCGCCACCGGGGTGCCGGCGTTCAGCCTGACCCTTGCCCAAGGCTTGACGAGCTGGGCCGGCATGCCGACCTCCACGTCCATGACCAGGAGCGGTTCGTTGTCCTGCAGGAGGTAGACGACGCCGATGTGGGCTCCGGACTCGCGTACAGCCTGGAGCAGCACCTCATCCATCTCGGACCCATGCCGTGGCATCGGGCACTCCGCTCCATCCTGCGGCAACGGCGCTGCATGCGAAGAAAACCCCATACAACGACCGTAAGAGGGGCGCGGCTGAGGCAAGAGCACGCATTGCCAGATCCTGGCCACCAACTGGGTGGAAAATGGCAGATTTGCCGCATCTCGCCCACTTCCCCCAAAACCTCCGCGTAACAATCTTGCAAACGGGTCTTCACCCCGCAACGTGTGACCGGTCACACTGTTGCTCCAAGGATGTGACCGGTCACATAACTCCTCGCCCGACTCCCCACCCCCCGAGCAAACTCCGTCCTGTTGCAGGAGAGGACACCCATGCAGCGACCCCAGCCAGTCCGGCGCGCCCACGTGGCCGGCGCCGTCGCGGCGCTCGCCGCCTCCGCCGTGACCGCCGCCCCGGCCGACGCGGCCACCGCTCCCGACGTGGTCACCGTCGACTTCGCGCAGCCCACCGGCCCGGTCCACGGCGGAGCGACCGGCATGCTCTACGGTCTGTCGGACCCTGGTGTGCCCGGAGACGCCCTCCTCGCCGGCGCCCGGCCGCGCACCGTCGCGCAGAAGGCGCCGGACGGCGACCAGCATCCCAACGGCGACGCGCTCGTGATCGCGGACGATCTCCTCGCCGCGGGCGGCGAGGAGATCGTCATCTACATGCAGGACGTCTACAGCCAGTGGCCCTACGAGAACCGCGGCATCGACGACTACCTCGCGAAGGTCGACACGATGGTCCGCAAGGTCGTCCGGGAGCGGCCGCAGGACAAGGACAAGTTCGTCTGGGTGCCGTTCAACGAGCCCGACGGCATCTGGTACCAGGACTGGGCGGCCGTCAAGGAGCAGTTCTTCAGCGACTGGAAGGCGGTGTTCGAACGCATCCGCTCGATAGATCCCGACGCCAAGATCGTCGGCCCGAACGAGGCGAACTACAACCCCGGGCGGCTGCGGGACTTCCTCACCTGGGCCAAGGACGCGAAGTGCGGCGACGGGAACTGCCTGCCGGACATCATGAGCTGGCACGAGCTGTCGCGCAGCCGGCTCGCCGACTACCGGGGCCACTACGAGCACTACCGCCAGATGGAGCGCGACCTGGGCATCGGCCCGCTGCCCATCAACATCGACGAGTACGGCAACCGGCGTGACATGTCCGTCCCCGGCCAGATGATCCAGTGGATCTCCCTGTTCGAGGACACCAAGGTCGACGCCGACATGGCGTACTGGACCTACGCCGGCAACCTCGACGACCACGCGGTGCGCACCCGTCAGGCCAACGGCGGCTGGTGGCTGCTCAAGTGGTATGCGGACCTGACCGGGCAGACGGTCAAGGCGGTCCCGCCGCAGTTGAACGTCGCCGACACCGTCCAGGCCGTCGCGGCGATCGACGAGTTCGCGCGGCGCGGCACCATCCTGGTCGGCGGCGGCTCCGAGCCCGTCCGGCTCGACATCTCCGGGCTCGCCCCCGGCGTCTTCGGCGAGCAGGTCGACGTCCTCGTGTCCAGGACGACCTGGAGCGGGTACGAAGGCGACGCGCGCCAACCGCCGGTCATCGCGGCCGGGCGGGTCGCGGTGTCCGGCGGCAAGCTGCAGGTGGACCTGCCGGGCGGGGACGTGATGGCCGCCTACCGGGTCACCATCGTCCCCGCCGGCGGCGACGCGCCGGAGCCCGACGCGCCGTGGGCGCTCTCGGTCGAGGCGGAGTCCGCCACGCTCGACTCGGCACAGGCCTTCGCCCAGGACACGACGGCGGACCCCCAGCTGTACGCGACCTCCGGCAAGCGGGACGTCGGCGCGATGAACAAGGTCGACTCGGCCGTCACGTTCCCCGTCACCGTGCCCCGCGACGGGCGCTACCGTCTGGGCATCTACCAGGGCGCGAACAAGGCGCCGGGCAGGCACGCGCTCTTCGTGGACGGCACGCTCAACCAGATCGTGCAGTATTCGGCGAACCTCGGGTGGACCTACCGTGGCCGTACCGACGTGGAGCTCCGGCTGACCGCCGGCACCCACCAGCTCTCCCTGCGCACCAGCGCCGACGGCACGAACCTGTTGCCGGGCAGCGACATCACGCTCGACAAGTTCGACCTCACCGAGGCCGGCGCGGCCGAGCGGGCGACGTACCCTGCCGACGAGGCACGGTTGTCCGGCGGCGCCCGGATCACGCGGCAGGGGAAGGGCCCCGCCATCGCCCTCGGCGGCGGCGCGCGTGCCATGTTCTTCATCGCCGCGAGCGAGTACGGCTACTACGACCTCGAGCTCTCCTACCGGGCACGCGGAACGGGCGACCTCCGGGTCCTCGTCGACGGGCGCGAGATCCCGGGCCTGCGGGCGCCCCGCCCGGGCGAGGCCTCCTCCCGTGCCCGGCTGTACCTCCCGGCCGGGATCTCCAAGGTCGAGGTCGGCGGCCCGGCCGGTATGGAGCTCCGCGGGCTCACCACGGTCCGGGCCGAGCAGGCGGACACGGCGGTCCACCGGGTGGAGGCCGAGCAGGCGCCGCGCGCCGGAACGGCCCAGGTGGTCGACGTGCCCGCCACGAGCGGCTCGAACGCCTCCGGGAAGGCCTATGTCGGGTACGTCGGAAACGGCGCGGGCAACACCGTGACCCTCCCCCGCCCGGACGGGTCCGGTCCCGGCGAGTACGTCCTGACCGTGCATTACGCCAACGCGGACCGGAACACCGGCCACGCGTACAACACCGACGTCATCAGCCGCTTCCTCGACATCACCGAGACCGGCGGCGCGACGACGCGCGGCGTGTTCCGGCACAACTACGCCTGGGACAACTTCTGGCCGCAGGCGACGCCGATCACGCTCACCACGGAGAAGGGCGCGCTCGTTCTCGGCAACGCGAAGGCGTACGGGCCCAATATCGACCGGCTGGAGCTCGCGCGGCTCGTCCTCGAGGTCGACAACAAGCCGCGTAACTGACACGCCACACGGAACTCTTTCCCGAGGGGACCCATGACTGAGGTCCCTTCGGGGAGGAGATCAGGCCCTCAGCGGCGCACGCTCGAGGCGCGGACCATCAGCTCGGGCTGGAAGAGCACCTGGCGGTGGCGGTGGCGCTCGCCCTCGTCGATCTCCTCCAGCAGCAGCTCCGCGGCCACCCGGCCGAGCTCCTTGCGCGGCTGGCGGATCGACGACAGCGGCACCGCGGCCGCCTCGGCGTAGTCGATGTCGTCGTAGCCGATGAGCGCCACGTCCTCAGGAACCCGCAGGCCCGCGACGGTCAGCCCGTGCATGATGCCCAGGGCGAGCAGGTCGTTGGCGCAGAACAGCGCGGTCGGCCGCTGCTCGGCGGGCATGGCGGCCAGGCTCTCGGCGGCGTGGCGGCCCGAGGCCAGGCTCAGCGACGGCACGTCGACGCGGACAAGTGAGGGCACCTCAGCGGCGCCCGGCAGAGTGCCGTTGCCCGCCACCCGCTCGGGGGCGTCCGGGGCGACGCCGTCGCCCCGCGCCGCCGCGCGGCCGACCACTCCCCCGGCCGCCGTGACGGTCTCCGACGCTCCCTTGTACCGCTCGGCGACCTGGCTGATGGTGTGCGGGCCGCCCACGAAGGCCAGCCGGCGGTGCCCCTGCGAGAGCAGGTGTTCGGCGGCCAGCCCTCCGCCGAGGACGTCGTCCACGGCGGCCGAGCACCGGTTACGCCCGGTGGCCCGGTGGTCGAGCAGCACGACCGGCGTCCCCCGCTCGATGAGCTGCTCCAACTGCTCGGTCTCCCCCTCGACGGGGGTGATGAGGATGCCCTGGACGCGCTGCTCCTCCAGGTGATCGAGGTAGCGCCGCTCGCGCGGCCCGTCCTGGTCACTGTTGCAGAGGCTGATGATCATGCCGTTGGCGTCCGCGGCGGCCTCCACCCCCTTGACGACGTCGGTGAAGAACGGGTTGGTGACGTCGAGGACCACCAGCCCGATCGTCCGCGTACGGCCGGAGCGCAGCGCCCGGGCGGATTCGTTGCGGACGAAACCGAGCTCGTTCATGGCGTTGAGCACCCGCTCACGGGTCGCCGGCGAGACCGTGTCGGGCCGGTTCAGCACGTTGCTGACCGTCCCCACCGACACGCTGGCCAGCTGGGCGACCTCCTTGATGCTCGCTATCGCCATGTCCCCCTCACAGCAGGATGACCGAAGGGTACTACCCTCACCTGGTCTCCTCCTCCCCGTCACCGTTTGACCGGTTTAGGACAGCACCGTCCTTGAAATGATCAGCCCATGTTAGAAAGGGGGCCGCGTTTCCCGAGGACGAGGTGTGCTGCGTGATTGACGACGTGCTCCGTGCGATGGCCGAGAAGATCTCGGCGGGGGCGCCCTCCGGATGGCGGCGGGCGGAGCTGCGCGGGTTCGCGACCGGTCGCGGCGGTTCGGGTCATCGCGGCCTCAGGTTCGAGCCCGGGGGCGCGGGCGACGCCATCGACGTGCACCCGGAGCGCGGGGACGCGGGCGACGCCATTGACGTGCACCCAGAGCTGACCGCGCTGCACGACCTCGCCGGCGCGCCGAGCGGCCGGCTCACCGTCGAACTGGTCGTCGAGGCCAAGGGCCGGTTCGAGGCGGTGATCAGTAAGTCACTGGAGCGCGATGACGGGAACGGCTTCCTGTACGTGCTCGATCGGGACGCGCTGCCGGCCGAGCCGGGCACGTTCCAGCAGGGCCCGGCGAACGCCGCCCCCGCGGGAGATCCGCGGGAGGCGGTCGCCCTGCTCGGGGCGTACCTGAGCGAACGCGACCGGATCCTGGGCAGGGACATGTACGCACCGCCGCCCGCGCTTCCCGGGGCCCGCCGCGCCCGGCTGGAGATCCGGCTGCCGGCACCGCTCCCCGACGACCTGCGCGCCCTCTACACGCGCGTGGACGGCGACGGCGGCGAGGGCCTGCTGGACCGGCATCCGTGGTTCGGCCTCGAACTGCTGGAGAACCAGAGCCGTCGGGAGAACCGGTGGTGGGCGGCGGGCCGCACCTGGCGCGATCACTTGGCGCGCCCGGTCATCACCAGCGCGGGCGCGCCGCTGGCGGTGCGCCGGATGTCGGACCATCCGCGCTGGATCCCGTTCGCCACCAGCACCGACGGTGACTTCCTGGCCGTGGACCTGGCGCCGGGGCCGGGCGGGCGGCCCGGTCAGGTCATCCGGATGGGCCTGCACCACGGCGGCGGCCCGGCCTACGTCGCCGATTCGGTGACCGGCCTGCTGCGGCGGCACGTCGACGCGCTGCGGGCGGGCGCCTACCGGGTGGAGCGGGGCGGGCTCTGGGTCGACCTCGGCGGCCCGGGCCGGGACTCGCATGAGGAGCCGAGCGCGCTGACGGTCACGGGCGCCGGCGCGGCGTCCATGCCCGCCGTGCATCACGGGATCGAGCGCCTGTCGGTGCGCAACGCCCCCTGGGCCGATTTCGGGCCCGTACGAGGAGCGCCGGCGCTGTGGGAGGTGCGGGTGGAGAACTGCCCGGGAGCCGACCTGGCGCCCCTCCAGGACACCCCGGTCGAACTGCTGGACCTGGCCATGGACACGATCGACCTGGCGCCGCTGGCCGGCCATGCCACGCTGCGGATGATGGCGCTGAGCACCGCGCGGCCCGTGGACCTGGCGCCCCTGCGGTCGTGCCCGCGGCTGTACGGGCTGGATCTGTCCCGGGCGGCGATCCGCGACATCGGCGTGCTCGGCGAGTTGAAAGGGCTGCTCTACCTGCGGCTGCGCCGCGGGCAGTGGGAGGAGCTGTGGAAGCGGGCCGGTCACCCGGCGGGGCTGGCGGCGGCCGGGCTGGCCGCCGAGCCGCGCCGGGAGAAGACCTGGTGGTGGTCGGTCGAGCGGGCCTACCACGCCCTCGAGCCGTCGCCGCGGACGGCGGCCGGCTGGGCGATCGACCTGGCCGGGGAGTCCGCCGACGTGCTGGTGCGCACGGGCCGGCACGCCCGGTCGCGTTGAGGTCAGCCCCTGGTCGAGATCAGGTCCAGGGCGCGCTGGTGCTGCTCCTGCGAGGGTGCCCGGGTCCAGGTGATGCCGGGCTGGTTCTCGGCGAGCATGCGTGCCAGGACGGCGGACATGACGTCCGCGGGCTCGGCGTACGCCATGTGCGGGCGCATGTTCCGGTATCCCGTGAGCACCCGCCCGTAGTCGTACATGAGCGTGTTGGTGAAGCGGCTGCGCTCGGCGTCGGCGCGTTCGAGCCCCTCGACGAACTCGGGCTCCGGCATCGGCTCCTCGATGACCGCCTTTTGACGTGCTCCTCCTCATGAATGAATGGGGAGGATTCTCATGGCCGCTACGCGGCCACCCCTTGCAGGGTGGTGCGGGTAGTCCCGCCATGAGGTGCTTGACGCTTCACGGGCCCCAGTGGTGCAGGGCCTCCACGTCCAGTGACCGCCTGTCCGGCGGCTGAGTTGTACCGGTACAACTGGGTGCGGGCGGCGTTGACGTCGGCGTTGCCGATCCACCCGCATGCTGTGTTCTTGCACACGAACCGGGACTGGCTCTCACGGGAGCCCTCAATGATCGTGTGACAGGCGTGGCATTCCTGGCTGGTGCCCGGCGCCGGGACGAAGACGACCTTCCCGCCCTTGTCGACAGCCTTGTAGGTGAGGAACTCGGCGGTACGGCCCCACGCCTGCCCGGCGATGGCGCGGTTCAGGCCCCGCTTTTGGGCGACGTTCCTGCCCGGCTGTTCGAGGGTGCCGGAGGCGGAGGCCATCATGTTCTTGACCTTGAGGTCTTCGAGCACGATGACGCTGAACCGGTCGGTGAGTTTCGCGGTGGTCTGGTGCTGCCAGTCGATGGCCCGGCGCTTGGCTTTTGCGCGCAGGCGGGCGATCTGGTCGTAGGTTCGTTTCAGCCGGTTGCTGGTGGGCTGGCCGGGTTTGGCCGCTCGTTTCTGGCGGGCGGCTTTGCGTTCCAGACGGAGCAAGCGTTGTTGTTCCCCGTCTGTCAGCCAGTTCTTGCGGTGGCGGATTTTCTCTCCGGTGGCCAGGGCGAGTGGGACGGTGATGCCCCGGTCGATCGCGGTTGCCGGTCCCGTGTGCGGGGCGGGCACCGGTTGCTTAGTCTGGGTGCGGAACACGATGTGCCAGCCGTTGGCCTCCTTTACCAGCCGCGCCCCGGTGATCTTCCCGTCCGGGCCGCCCCGGGTGAGGCCGGGCAGGTCCTTGGTCCACCGGAAGTGGACCTGGCCGAGTTTGGGGATGGTGACGGCGCCCCACCGCCGGTTGATCCGGGTGATGTTCAGATCCCGGCCCTGAGGGACGTCCACGGCCATCCGGGCGGAGAAGCGGCTCTTGAACGTGGGGCGCCCGGCGGGGTGGTCGGGGTTGAAGAAGTTCGCCCACGCCTGCCGGTAGGTCTTCAGCACGGCCTGCGCCGCCTGGGCGGGCAGATCTTTGAGCCAGTCGATCTCCTTGCGGGCGACCCGGATGGCCTCGTCGCACTGGGCCAGCGACGCGAACCGGCCCTGGCGGAAGGTGAAGAATTCGTGCAGCAGGTTCCACACCGCGCGCGCGTTGTGCGCCTGACCGTCCAAGACGCCGATCTGCCGCCCGTCCAGGTCCAGGCGCGCGACATGAGCGCGGTTGCGTTTCTCCATCTCCACACGGCTCATTCTATCGTTGGTGTATGTCACCGCGATGGAAATTCAACCCCGACATCAGAACCGGACGCCACTGCGTCCACGACCTCTCTACACATTTGGTGTTCGTCACGAAATATCGGCGCAACGTCTTCACCGATCCCATGCTGGAACGCTGCGAACAGATCATGAAAGAGGTGTGCGAGAAGTTCGACTGCGAGCTGGCCGAGTTCAACGGCGCCGACGACCACGTCCACCTCCTCGTGCGCTACCCGCCCAAGGTTGCCCTGTCTACCCTGGTCAACAGCCTCAAGGGCGTCTCCGCCCGTTATCTGCGCCAGGAGTACAGCACCCACGTCCGCAACTACCTGTGGGAGGGCCACTTCTGGTCCCGCTCCTACTACGCCGGCTCCACCGGCGGCGCGAACCTGGCCACCGTCCGCAACTACATCCAGTCCCAGGACCAACCCCAGAAACAAGAAGTGACCAACGCGTGGTCATGCTGATCTCATGAGTGCGGGTCAAGGCACGCTTACGCCCCGGCGGGCCTTGCCGCGCAGGCCTTCACCTCCCGCCTAACGACGGGAGCAGTGGCCCGCATTTCGGTAGAAGTCCTCACCCCTTGAGCGGGTCCCGGAACTTCCACCACAGGGCGACGCCGACGACGAGGGCGGCGAGGACGCCTAAGGCAATCCACATACGAGATCGTCTCTCTTTCCGGTCCGGGGATCGGTCACAAAGAGCGGATCGTAGCGGCGAAGATCAACGCCTACCCGGCGAACGCGAGAAAACGATCACATGTGAGCATGGGAGTCATGGGGACTCGGGCAAACCGGCTATCTCGTCGCCGAGCGCCGCTTCGACGGCCTCCTCCACGGTGGGATGGACGTTCAGGGCGTCCCACACCCTGGTGATCTGCAGCACGCGAGCCGGCATGGCGTGCACCGCGGCGAGGTACAGCCCCGGCGGGCGCGCGGCGGCGTCGAGCCGTAAGAGCGCATGAAGGCCGCTGCTGTCCATGAAGGTCAGTCCGCTCAGGTCGAGCACCACGGGCTGTCGGGGCAGGTGCCTCTGCGTGGTGTACGACTCGAGCCGGCCGGCGTTGCTGCAGTCGATTTCGCCGGCGATGGTGATCAGCACACCCGTGATCAGCTGCCGGCACTCCAGTTTCAGCGGGGTCATGGCGGGGCTCAGAGCGCCGGTAGCGCCTGCACAACGGTGACGGGCATGGCGTCCTCGTAGTAGGGGTTGGTCCGCGTCACAACACTAATCCCCGAAGCCAGTTACCGGAAAGCCGTTTCGCCATAAGATCTTCAGGTAACCAGTTTTCGCCCGCTCCACGGGATCGGCACCCGGGGGGCGGAGGAGGCGAAGTGAGCCGTGAGCACATTCGATGACCATCCCTCCACCTGGACGTTCCTGACCCATCACGCCCGCGTGCTGGTGGAGATCGCCCGAGATCCGCAGGTACGGCTACGCGACATCGCCGCCAGCATCGGCATCACCGAACGCACCGCCCAGAACATCGTGCGCGACCTCTACGAGGCCGGCTACCTGACCCGCACCCGCATCGGGCGGCGCAACCACTACAGCCTCAACCTGGAGCAGCACTTCCGCTACCCCACCGAGGCCGGCCTGCCCGTCCGCCTGCTCATCGACATGTTCACGCAGCACGACCTGTCCACCGCTCAGGCTTCCGACGCCCCGCCGGCGTCCTGACCGCCGGGCTCAGCTCAGCAGCTCGCGGACCAGCGCCGCACGCCACCACCGCTCGACCCGATCGGGCGGCCAGCCGCGTTCGGCGGTGAGCGTGGCATAGACGTCGATGCTGCACAGGCCCGCGTAGATGTCGGCGGCGGCCGCCACATCCAGGCCCTCCCGCAGCACTCCGGCGGGCCACGAGGAGAACACCGCCATGCGGGTCTTGTCGGCCCGCCTGCGGCCGTCGCGGTAGACCGCCGCCAGCTCCGGCTCGCTACGGCCGGCCTCGCGCAGCAGTGTGATCACGTCGCCGGCGCGCTCGTACAGGCGCCGGTCGAAGCCGGCCATCGCGGCCAGCTGCCGCGCGGGGTCCTGCGCCGCGGCCTCCAGCTCCGCCAGCTGCTGGGCCGGGTCAGCCGACAGGTCGGCCGCGTCCGCCAGCGCCCGGGTCAGCCCGGTCTTGTTGCCGTAGACCGAGTAGACGGTCGGCACGGAGACCCCGGCCTCGCGCGCCACGTCGCGCACGGTGGTGGCGGCCCAGCCGCGATCGACGAAGAGCCGGCGCGCGGCGCGGGCGATCTCGGCACGTGTCTCCAGCGCCTGTGCCGTGCGGCGCAACGAGTCGTATCGACGCCGGCCCACCTCTGCATCCATGCCTTGAACCCTAATGATTGACGCCGGGCGCAGGGCCCGCTCGGGCTCATCGGCCTGGCTGGCTGGCTGCTCTGGGTGGTCCGCCTGCCGGCGGCGTGGCCGTCCGGCCATAGGGTGGCCGCCATGCGGCATGTGCTGATGACGGAGCGCCTGATCCTGCGCCCGGTGACCGTAGCCGACCATGCCGAGCTGTCGGCTCACTGGACCGGCGCCGACGTGCGGCGCTTCCTCTTCGACGGCGCGGTCCTGTCTCCGGCGGAGATCGCTGAGGTCATCGAGGACAGCGTGCGGGACTTCGCCTCGGGCGGTCACGGTCTCTGGCTGGTCCGGGCCGGGAACGGGGAGCCCGGCCTGATCGGCACGGCCGGGCTGCGGCCGCTGGAGGAGCTCGGGCTTGAGATCTTCTACAGCCTGGAGCCCACCGCGTGGGGCAAGGGCTATGCCACCGAGGCCGCCGGGGCGGTGGTGGCATACGCTCTCGGCCCTCTTGGGCTGCCCGAAGTGCTGGCCGAGGTCGACGAGAGCAACGCCGCGTCGGTCGCGGTCATCGAGCGGCTCGGCATGACCCCCTTCGAGGTGGTGCCCGGCCTGCTCGGCCCGATGACCCGGTACCGGAAGACACCCTGACGGGGGTCATCCGCGCGTCAAGGCGCCCTCCTGGATCGCTCCGGCCAGTTCCTCCGCGTGCGTGAGCTGGGGATGGTGGCCCGCCCCTTCGATCGTGGTCACCCTCGCCCGCGTGCCGAGCGTGTCCAGCAGCGCCCGGCCCTGGCCGGTCAGCGGGTCCTCGGTGCCCACGATCACGTGCACGCGGCCCTGGTAGCGGGCGAGCTTGGCCCGGAGTTCGCCGCGCCATCGCGGGCGGCCGGCGGCGGACAGCAGGCGGGCCGCGTGGGCGGCGACCCGGCCCCGGCGCAGGTCCTCGGCGCTGGAGCCGAGCCGTCCCGCATGGGCCGTGTCCCCGGTGAGCAGCCGCGACAGGGTAGCGGGACGCGCCAGGCGGAGGTACAGGCGGGTCAGCGGGGCCACCCGCGTGGCGAGCCCGGCCCGGGCCTGGAGGAAGAAGGGCGACACCAGGGTGAGTTGCCCGACCCGGTCCGGGTGCTCCAGGGCCGCCTCGACAGCGGCGGCAGCACCGATGGAGTGGCCGACCACGTGCACGCGGCCGTTCTCCGCCACCAGAGCGCTCAGCCAGGCGCGCAGGTCCCGCGGACGCCCCGCGCTCAGCCCGAGGCCCGGCAGGTCCACCACGCGGGCGTGCCCGAGCGCGACGGCGACCGGGGCCCAGGTGTCGGCGTTGACGGGCAGGCCGGGCAGCACCAGGGTCGGCGCGCCCGGTTCACCGATCCCGAACGTCCGCACGCCCGCGTGCCGGGTGAACCGCCGTACCGGCCGCCGGGCGGGCACGGCCCCGAACCGGTGGGCGGCCAGGTGGTCCGCCCACCGCAGGATCGACTCGGTGGTGCCGGGAAGAGCGAGCCCGTGACGCTCGGCGAGCGCGCGGGCCGGCCCCGTCGGATAGCGGTCGGACGACAGGAAGGTCAAGGTCTCCGGTTCTGTCCTGGTCAGCGCGGCCGGCAGGCGTCGTATCAGTGACACGGGGACCCTCAGCCGCGGGACCTCGACCTGGTAGTGCCGCCCCACAAGGGAGAGGAGATCCGGCAGCGGCGGTGTGTCGTCGTCCAGGATCCAGAACGCGGCTCGCGCGGCTGCCGGGTCCTCAGGAAGCAGCGTCATGAAACGCGCCAGGTGGTCCACGGGAACCACGGGGACGAACGTCCGCGCGTTCCCGGGCAGGGCGGCGAGCGAGCCGCGCCAGATCTCCTTGAGGCTGGCGGCGAGTCCGAGCTGCTGGTCGGACTCACCGCTCGTGCTGTCGCCGATCACGCTGGAGGGGTGGACGACCGACCAGGGCACGCCCAGGCGGTCGGCGGTGGCCTGGAGGACCGCGTCGGACTCCACCTTGGACGCCTCGTAGGGGCCGAGGCCCTGGTAGGCACGTCGTACGAGGTCATCGCTCCACGGCACCGTGGCGGGGTCCTGGCCGCCCACCCGGTAGCCGGAGACGTGCACGAGCCGCCGCAATCGGGGCAGCCGCGCGGCGAACGACACGATCGCCCGCACGCTGTCCACGTTCGCGTGACGTGCCTCCTCGGCCGTCATCCCGAACCGGTACGCGCCCGCGCAGTTGTAGATCTCGGTGACGTCCTCCAGGCCGACGGCGCCGCCCTCGGTCAACGCGGGCGCGTCGAAGTCGACGCGGACGTCGGCCGGAACGGCCCCGCAGCCGTGCTCGGCGAGCCAGGCGACCAGCCTGGCGCTGGACCCGCTGTCGCGCGTCGCCGCGGTGACCCGGACACCGGCCCGGTCCAGCGCGAGGATCAGATGCCGGCCGACGAACCCGGTGGCCCCGAACACGAGCGCGTGCCTGCTCACGAGGTCTCCTTCGCAGGCGGCTGGTCGAGCAGATCGCCGAGCACCTGGGCGGCGTTGCGCAGCGCCTCCACGTCGCGCCGGGCGCGGGACACGATCATCGCGCCCTCCAGCGCGCTGACGACGGTCGTGGCCACGGCGCGCGCCGCCGGACGCGCGTGGCCGCGGCCGACGAGGTGCTCGGTCATCGGCCCGATCCAGGACTCGAAGGCGACCGCGCAGGCCGTGCGGAGCCGTTCGCTGTGCGCGCCCATCTCCAAGGTCACCACGGACACCGGGCAGCCGAGCTGGTAGTCGCTGCCGGTGAGGATGCCGATCAGGACGTCGGCGACGCGCCGGAGAACGTCTCCCGGGCTCGCCGCCTCGGCGGTCATTTCGGTCACGAGCCTGCGGAACTGGTCGCCCGCCAGCTCGACGGCCTTCTCCCCCAGTGCCTCCTTGCCGTCGGGGAAGTGGAAGTAGAGCGACCCCTTCGGGGCCCCGGCATGCTCCGTCACCGTGTTGAGGCCCGTGCCGCTGTAGCCGCGCGCCTGGATCAGCTCGAGCATCGACTCCACCAGCCGCCCGCTCGTCCGCGCACCCTTGTCTGTCACCATGGTCAAAAAATAGACCAGTCTACATATTTTGTGCAACCGGCGGCCCCCTCCAGCGCCGCCCACCTGCGGAAATGAGGTCCTCGACAGACGCGGCGACCACCGCCCGCCGCCCCGACACGAAGATTCTGGTCACAAACATTTCCCGAAATAACCGGTCTATCGTATTGCCATTGACTGGAATTGTTGGAACATATGGTCATAGTCATCGAGTGAAGTCCAAAGATCGCTTACCGCAAGCAGGTGGCGGGAGGGGAAAGGGGCAACGCTCATGCACCAACGTGCTGTCCGAAACCTGGCCAAGCTCGACACGACGCAAGCCAGAATCACGCGGATCTTCGACGCGGCGGCGGGCGGGAAGAACAACTTCCTGGTGGACAAGGACATGGTGCGCCATTTCGATCAAGTAACCCCCGCCCTCACCACCGCGGCCCGCGCCGTGCTGCAATTCCTGTCCCGGGCGGTACGCCACCTGGCCGCCGCCGAGGGCGTGGACCAGTTCCTGATCGTGGGAAGCGGCGTCCCCAGCGGCCTTCCGGCCGGACACCGGTTGCACGACATAGCACGCCGCGCCCGCCCCGGCCCCGGCCCCGGCCCGCGTGTCGTGTACGTGGAGAGCAACCCGATGGTGATGACCATGGCGCAGGCCACCATCGAGCCCTTCAACGATCTGGTCCGCGTGGTGGACGGTGACATGCGCGAGATCGACGAGCTGCTCCGCGATCACGTGGTCCAGACGTTCCTCGACTGGGACCGGCCCCTCGCGGTGCTGCTGGTGTCCACCCACTGCCTCGACGACGACGAGTGCGCCCACTCCGTCGTCAAGCGGCTCCGCCACGCGGCGCCGAAAGGCAGCTTCCTCGGCCTGTTGCACACCACGTTCGACGGCATCCCGCCGGAGTTGCTGCCCGCCATCCGGAGCATGCTCGCCATGACGCTGCCCCGCCTCGCCGTCCGCACCCAGGACGAGGTCCAGGCCCTCCTCGACGGCCTCGACCTGATCGAACCCGGACTGGTGTGGGTCCCGGAGTGGCGACCTGCCGAGCGCGACCTAGCCTGCCCCACCGAGCGCGATCCCACCTGCCGCGACGAACCCCGCTCCTCGGGCAACTACGGCGCCGTGGCCCGCATCCCCTGACGACCCGAATTATCGGGATATTTCATGATTGTTCCGACCGACACACCAGCCCCACCGGTCAACACCGTTACCTGAACGAGATTTCCGACGCGAATGCGTCAATTTATGTCCACCTTATCGGTGGAGTATTTGGGTCGTTCAGAAATTTCTCATAAGTACGGCATTCGACGGGGTCAATTGCCCTGCAAGGCAAATGCAAGGATTTCCCGTCTATGATTCCGCCATGACAAACCGCGGCAGGTCCAGCGCGTTGCCTCCATTGCGGCAACTGGGGATCGGAATAGCGCTCGCCGCGATCGGAGTGCTTATCTTGGCCTTCGTCCTCGGCGGTACGCGACCCCAGCAGCAGAGGCTCCTCCTTGTCGACGCCCGCGGCGAGAACCCGCGGTCCATGGCCGCCCCCGCCGCGATCGAGACCATCGACCCCGCGGTGGTGGACGGCACGATCATGCTCGTCGACAACCTCCAGCTGTGGAGCTCGTGCATGGAGAAGAAGGACGCCCCGGTGTGCCGGGCTGTGGCGCCGTTCGCGAAGAGGGTCTGGTTCTACTCGGACCCCCAGGCCGACCGGGTGCTCCGGATGCTCTCGCCGCCGGCCGGCCCCGGCTCCCTGTCGCAGCCCGGCGAGCCCGTCGCCCTGGTCCACGTCGGCCCGCAGGAGGGGCCGTCCGCTCTGCCGGGTCTTCTGGCCGGAGCCGCGGCCACCGTCCTGGGTTTCACCGGTGCCCTGATCGCCGCCGCCGCGGCCCGGCGGATGCGCCGGCAGGCTTCTGCGGAATCGGCCGACGCCGACGAGAGGGAGTCCGCGTCCAGAGCACACGCACGCCCGTCAGGCTCGTACCCGCCGTATCGCTCCCACCCGGGCACCGCTTCGGACCTGGCGTTCCGCGAGCCTTCCGGCACTGATCGGGCGCGCCGTGAACGGCCCGACACCACCGCGGACGCCGCGCGCCGCGAACGGCCCAGCACGACCGCGGACCCGTCGTACCGGGCGCGGCCCGGCGCGGGCACCCGCGGTCTCCCTCGGCGCGGGGGCAGGACGCCCTCCCCTTCTCGCGAGCCGGTCGCGCCCGGGCATGTGCCGGACAGGCGGGACGCGGGCGAAGCGCCGGAGGGAGCGCGGAGGCCGGCGGAGAGGACGGACGAGGCGCACTCGCACAGCCCGGCGGCGCTGGCGGAGCTGCGCAGGATGGCGCAGGGCGAGCAGGCGGGCCGCGTCGCCGTGGCCACGACGCACTTCGGCCCAGACGGCGGCTACGTGCAGGTGGACGAGGTGGTCGCGTGGGCGAGGCCGGCCGACCCGGCGGCGCCGCCGATCGTCGCGGGAGAACGCATCCGGCTGGTGGGCGTGGACGAGGCCGCCTGCACCCTCGTGGTGGCCGGCGCCGGCAACGGTTACGGAGGGAGACACAGATGAGCTTCGACGCGCTGCCCAGGGTGCAACCGGCCAAGAGCCGGCTCCCCATGGCGCTGGTGCTGGACACGTCCAGCTCGATGAGGGAGGGCGACAGGATCGGCGAGCTGAACGCCGCGCTGGGCACCTGGCGTACGGAGCTGCTCGGCAACTCCCACCTGGCCAGGCACGGCGAGATCGCCATGATCACCTTCGGCCACCAGGGGGTGCGCGTCGTGGACCCCACGGGGCGCGGCGACCGGGAGCCGGCGGAGCCGTTCGCCTCCGTGTCCGACTTCGCCCCGCAGCCGCTGGTCGCCGGCGGCGTCACGCCGATGGTGGAGGCGATCCGGCGCACGTTCGAGCTGATCGCCACGCGTAAGCAGCAGATCAGGCAGCAGAACCGGGTCCTGCAGAACCGGCCGCTGGTTTACCTGATCACGGACGGCGTGCCGACCGACGACCGGGGTGTGCTCACCGACCGGTGGCGCGACCTCGCCCCGGCCATCCGCGCCCAGGAGAACGGGAACCACCTGCTCTTCTTCGCCATCGGCGTCCAGGGGGCGGACATGGACGTGCTGGCCGGGCTGGCTCCGCGTTCCCACTTCAACCTCGCCGACCTCGATTTCACGCAGGTCCTGCGGCTGGTCTCGACCAGCATGGACAGGACGTCCAGGGGCTCGCGGATGGACCAGCCCGCGAACCAGGCGTACGACGAGGTCAACCAGCTGATGACGCAGAACGAAGAGATCCGCAAATACCTCGAGAACAACGGCTGAGATGAACACGCCACAGTGGGTCATCGTCAAGGGCAGCGTCACCGGTCCCAGCCACATCCGCGAGGGTGTGACCAACCAGGACGCGACGCTGGTCACCCGGCTCGGGACCGGCGCGTACGTGCTGGCGGTGGCGGACGGCGCGGGCTCGCGCAGCAGGTCCGACCAGGGAGCGCGGCTGGCCATGGACGTCATCAAGGGCAGCGCGGGCGACTGGTTCGGCACGAAGCTCCCGGCGGACACCGCGCAGTGGCAGACGGCGGTCAGGATGTACGCCGAGCACTGCCTGACCCGCTTCGACTCCCGCATCGCCCGCCTGGTCGAGGAGATCCGGACGGAGGAGCGCGACCCGCGGACGGCTGCCGACATCCGGGGCGACTTCGCCACCACGCTCTTCGCCGTGATCGCGGCGCCGCCGTACTTCGCGTACTTCGCCGTGGGCGACGGCTTCCTCGTCGTGAGCCGGCGACCGGGCGGCTCCCACCTGCTCCAGGCGCCGTCCGCGGGCCGCGACAACGCCGGCGAGACCGTCTTCATCACCTCGCGGGACCGCGAGGCCCACCTCCGGCCGCTCGTGCTGGTCGACGACCGGGTACGCGGGATCTGCCTGGCCACTGACGGCCTGATCGAGGCGACGCTGACGCTGAGCACCGACGCGGACGGCGAGCAGATGTTCAGTGCCCCGGCCGAGTTCGAGGGCTATTTCAACTACTTCGCCAAGCCGGGCGTGGATCCCAGCGACCTGGAACGGCAGCTCCAGTCGACGCAGTTCGCCGAGACCTCCGGCGACGACAAATCGATGATCATCGCGGTGAGGCCCTGATGCAGCGACGCCTGAGAACCCCGGAAGGGCGCTATGTCCCGATCTCCTCCCAGCAGCTGGGCTTCGGGGCCGAAGGCATCGTGTTCGCGCTGGAGGACACCCTCGCCCTGTGCGCCAAGATCTACACCAGGCGGCCGGCCGACGCCGCGTACCGCATCAACAGCCTCGCGCTGCTGCCGCCGGCGACCTGGGACGGCCAGGGTCGTGACCACCTTCCGGTGGCCTGGCCGCGGCGGGCCCTGCTGGACGAGGGGGGCGAGCTGCGCGGGTTCCTGATGCCCCGCGTCACCGCCGTGGAGCTGGAGGAGCTGTTCGAGCCCCGCGGCCGGGTCATGTCGCTCGACGAGCCCACCTGGCGGACCCTCCTGGCCGTCGCCGCCCGGCTGGCCGAGACCGTCGCCCGCCTGCACAGCGTGGGCATCGTCATCGGGGATGTCAGCCCCAAGAACGTCCTGGTGAACAGGAGCGGCCAGGTGACGCTGATCGACTGCGACACCGTGCAGTTCACCGACGCCGGCACTCGCCGCCGCTTCCCGAACACCAAGAGAACCGACGACTACGCACCGCCCGAGATGCTCAACGGCCGCCAGGGCGAGCTGACGCCCGCGCAGGACGCGTTCGGCCTGGCGGTCGTGATCTGCACGCTCCTCATGGAGGGCGACCACCCGTTCGAGGGGCGGGCCGTCAGGCTGGCCCCCGACCAGGACGGCTCGATCGTCGAGAACATCCGCATGCAGGACAACCGCATCACGTATCCGGAACGGCTGCACGAGACCGGCGAGGAGCATCCGGTGCGCATGCTGCCGCGGGGCGTGCTGGAGCTGGCGCTGCGCTGTTTCGGCCCCGGCCACTACGACCCGGAGGAGCGGCCCACGGCGAGCGAGTGGCAGAGCGCGCTCTACACCGCCGGCCACGACCTCATGGGCTGCCGTGTGAACGGGCGGCACTTCTACGGCGGGGACCTGGACGGCTGCCCGTGGTGCGAGCTGGCCGAGCGGCGCGGCGACGACCTGTATCCCATGCCCGCCGCCGGCGCCCGCCCGCGTGCGCCCCGTCCGTCCAGGCCGGCCGCCGCCAGGCCGGTTCCTCCCAGGCCGCGCCAGGCGCCGCCCCGTCAAGCGCCGCCCCGCGGGCCGGGGCCGGCCCCGCAGCCGGCGCCCGCCCCGAACGCGACCCCGCCGCCGTACTACCCGCCGCCCGCGGCGCCGTCGAGCCCCGTGCCAGGGCCGCAGCCGGCCGCCAACCAGCCGCCGACGTACCAGTACGCGAACGCGCCTGCGAACCAGCCGGCCACGGGCAGCTCCGGCGGCTCGGGGTGGGTCGTGCTCCTGGTCGTCATCGTCGTGGTGGTCATCATCATCGCCATCCTGTGAAAGGCACCGATGAAGGAAGAGCTGCTCATGGTGGCCGACACCCACCCGGCCTGCCACGTGCTCGGGCCCGGCGTGCGGTTCTGCGTGTGGGTGCAGGGTTGCCCGTTGCGCTGCAAGGGCTGCGTCAGCCCGGAGTGGATCCCGATGACGGGCGGGCGGCCCACACCGGTCGGCGAGCTGGCCGCGCGCGTCGCGGAGCAGGCCGGGGACGGGCTCACGCTCTCCGGCGGCGAGCCGTTCGCCCAGGCGGGGCCGTTGTCCGCGCTCGTCACCGCGGTCCGCCGGGCGCGCCCCGGCCTGTCGGTGATGGCGTACACGGGCTGGACGATCGAACGGCTGCGCGCCGCGGGCACGGACGGCCAGCGGCGTCTGCTGGGCCTGCTCGATCTGCTGGTCGACGGGCCGTACGTCGCCGCCCGCCACGCGGACCTGCGCTGGCGCGGCTCGGCCAACCAGCGGATCCATCTCCTGAGCGACCGCCACCGCGGCGAGCTCGGCGACGACCACGGCGAGGGGCTCCAGTTCGAAGTCACCGGCGGCGGGGCCGTGCACTGGATGGGGGTGCCTCCGGTGCCCGGATTCCGCCCCGCGTTCGAGCAGGCGCTGCACTTGAGACTAGGAGAGAGCGGTGAGCAAGTCCCCTAAGTACAGCTCGGCGGAGGCCTCTCGGGAACGACGGGAGCGCCGCGAGCGCGAGCGGGCCGAACGCGAACGCAAGCGCAGGGAGAAGCTGGAGCGGCAGCGGCTGGCCGCACTCGCCAGGGCCAGGACCGAGATCCTGGCAAGGACGAGCGTCATAGCCGCGGCCTGCGCCGATCTCGCCGCCCGTGCCGCCCTGCTGTCCGAGCCCGGCCGGTACGGCAAGCCGGCACGCAAGGCGGAGAAGATCCGCAAGGACATCGAGGCGGCCACCGGGCTGCCCGAGCTGGCCGAGGCCGGCCGCCGCCTGGACGAGCTCGAGCAGCGGCAGGCGGCCGTGGCCGTCGAGCTCACCGGCGAGCTGCGCGGCCAGGCCACGGACCAGGTCGAGGCGATGTCCGCGGCGCTGGCGGCCGTGGCCGAGCCCGAGCGCCGGCGGTTCGACGCGAACGGCGCCGCCGAGGTGGCCGGCGTCCTGGCCGAACTGCGCTCGGCCGCCACGGCGGGCGACGCCGCCGCGGTGCGCGACCGCGCCGACGCCGCGTCCGAGCTGATCAGAGCGCACCTGCTGCGGGCGATCGAGGGCCGCAACGCCCACGAGAGGGCCAGGCAGGAGGCGGAGCTGGCGCTGGAGCGGGCCGATGCCCGGCTGGCGGCGCTGGAGGACGACGCGCGCGCGACCGGCGTGCCACTGCAGGATCTCGAGCTGGCCCGCGCCGCCGTCACCATGCTGCGCGGCGAGCGGGACCAGGAGCACTACGCCGAGGTGACGGCGTACGCGGGGCGGCTGGACGCCCGGCTCGACGCGCACGAACGCGAGCTCGACGACGCGATCGCCCGCATCACCGAACGCCGCCAGCTGCTGACCTCCATCGTGCAGGCGCTTCCCGGGCTGGGGTTCATCGTCGAGGCCGGCACCTTGCAGGAGAGCCCTGACGGGGCGATCGGGGTGCGCGCGCACCGCCGGAGCGGCGACGCGGTCGCGGTGGTCGTGGAGGCGTCGGGCCTCGGCGAGCACCGCATCCTGTACCTGTCCGACGCTCTGGCCGCGGCGCAGGACCGCGGCGGACCCGGCGCCCAGGAGTGCGTCTCGCTCCTGGACCTGGCCGAGCGCGCGAACGCCACGGTCAGGACCGAGGGGTTCGACGTCGGCCAGGTCGAGTGGGACGACCGCGGCGACCTCGGCCCGCCGGGCGGCGCGGCCATGCGCTCCAGGTTGAGCGGCCCGCAGGCGCGGCGGCACGGGACGCCGTCATGAGCGCGCCCGCCGGGCCCCTCGCGTCGGTCTGGATGAGCAGGGCCTTCCACGAGATCAACCGCGGCAGGCACCTGCTGCTGCACGGCAACGTCGACGACCTGGCCCTGTGGGGACGGCAGTTCCTGCCGTTCCGCCAGGCGGTGCTGGAGTTCCTGCGGGTGGCGGGGTTCCCCACGCTCGGCGAGTACGACCTGGTGGACGGGCTCACGTACCCCGACCCCGAGAGCGAGCGGGTCTTCCGCGCCCGCCTCGACGAGCCACCGGCGCCGTCCGGGCCCCCGCCGTCCGGACCTGCGGCGGGTGGCTCCGGCGACACGCGGCAGGCGCGGCTCGCCGGCTCGGCCGCGGCCCTGCGGCAGTCGCTGCAGGCGGCGCAGCACGTGCCCGTACGGGACCCGGGCGACATGCTGGCCGCGGCGATGACCATGGTGACGCAGCGGCGGGACCCGTGCGCCATCGTGGTGCACGGGGTCGACCTGATCGTGGGCGTCAACTACCCGGCCGGCGAGGATTACCGGTCGCAGGTGGCGCACCTGCGCCGGCTGCTGGCCGACGCCGCCGAGGTGCCGCCCGACGGGCGCAGGAACACGGTCGTGCTGGTCGCCAAGGATCTGTCGGCCCTGCCCGAGCTCCTCTACCGGGACAATCCGCATCTGGCGCCCGTCCAGCTGCGGCCGCCCACCTATGACGAGCGGGCGCTCTACCTCACACAGCATCTGGAGTCGTTCCACGGCGCGTTCTCCCTGGAGCCCGCGGCGGCGGCGCGGGCCGTGAAGACCCTGGCGAACCTCACGGAGGGCATGTCGCTGCTGGACATCGCCGCGCTCAGGTCCACCTCCCGCATGGCGCGCATCCCGGTCGACGCGGGCAAGCGGCTGGTGGCCAGGCACCGCTTCGGCGTGCAGGACGACCCGTGGGAGAAGCTCGACACCGGCAAGGTGGTCAACGCGGCGGCGTTCCTGTCCAAGCGGGTGATGGGCCAGCGGCCGGCGGTACGGGCGGTCGCGAGCGTGCTCGGCACCGCCAAGGTCGGCCTCGACTTCGCCGAGGACCAGCAGGCGAGCAACCGGCCCAAAGGGGTGTTCTTCTTCGTCGGGCCGACCGGCGTGGGGAAGACCGAGCTGGCCAAGGCCATCGCCGAGCTGGTCTTCGACGACGAGTCCGCGCTGCGCAGGTTCGACATGAGCGAGTTCAACCAGGAGCACACCAGCGAGCGGCTGACGGGTGCTCCGCCCGGCTACATCGGGCACGAGCAGGGGGGCGTGCTCACCAACTGGGTGCTGGAGCGGCCGTTCAGCGTGATCCTCTTCGACGAGATCGAGAAGGCGCACCCGAAGATCTTCGACAAGTTCCTCCAGATCATCGACGACGGCCGGCTGACCGACGGGCTCGGCAGGACCGCTCACTTCTCCCACTCGATCGTGATCTTCACCTCGAACCTGGGCGCCGACGAGCTGGGCTCCCTGCCCGCCGCCGCCGACCAGCAGCCGGCGTACGAGCAGATCGAGCGGCACTTCCTCACCAGCGTCAGCCGCTTCATGTCCGAGGAGCTGGGCCGGCCGGAGCTGCTCGGGCGGCTCGGCGGCGGCGTCACCGTCTTCGACGTGCTGCGCGAGGACGTCATCGCCGACATCGCGGGCAAATTTCTCGACCAGCTCGCGCGCGGCGCCCGGGATCGCGGCCTGGAGCTCATCTACCAGCGCGACGCGATCGTCAGGGACGTGACCGCCGCGGTGATGTCGGACCACGCCGCTCTGGGGGCCCGGCAGGTGCGCAACCCGCTGCTGGAGCGCTGGGTCCGCGACCCGCTGGCGCAGTGGATCCTGCGTCACGACCCCAAACCGGGCACGCGCGTCTGGATCCACGGCAACGCCCAGTCGCCGCCGTACGTGGTGGAGGAGTTCCCAGAGTAACCCGGAGCCACGGGGGTTTCCGGAGGCGGCGTCAGACGCCGATGCCGGCCCTGATCGCCGTCTCCGCGGCGGTCAGCGCCAGCTTCTCGGCGATGGTCAGCGCCCAGCGCCCGGCCTTGGCCAGATTCCTGCGCACGCCGCCCTCATCGCCGTTCTGCGCCGCCTGCTCCGCCGCCTCGACCGCGGCGACCGACTCCTGCTGCTCGGGCGTGCGCGCCCCCGCCGTCATGGCCTCGCGCAGGGAGACGAGCTCCTTGGCCAGCCCGACGAGGTCGACGGCGGCGGCCGTCGTGATGTTCTGCTGGGCCGTGATGCTGGTGCCGTGGCTCACATTGTGCGAGCCGACCTGGTTGACGTTGGCGTTCTGGAGATTGAACTGGTCGCCCGCCATGGCGCTGCCTCCCTGGACGTTGAACACGAACCTGCTCATCCGGCTGATGTCGGTCTGCAGCCTCGCCACCTCGGCGTGGTGCGCGCGTTCGCGCTCGAGCCGGCGTTGCGTGCTGCGCACGCTCATCTCGGTGCTGCCGAGCAGGGGCCTGACACCGATCTCGGCGATCGACTCGCCGGCGAGGCTGAGCGCGGTGGCGTGCTTCCACTCCGTACGCGCCTCGCGGATGGACTTGACGCACGCGTCCCAGTCCTGCCTGCCGATGGCGTCCTCCGCCTCGGCCCAGTGGAGCCAGCCGCGCATGTGCGCCAGCTCCATCTCGCGGATGTTGCGGTGGGCCTCCGGATCGTTGGCGGCCTCGGACGACTCCAGCAGCTCCTTGAGCAGCCGGACCACCTCGCGTCCGTAGTCGACCGCCTCGCCGAAATTGCCGTCCTGCGCCTCCCGCTGGAACTCGGCCTCGGCCTGCATCGCCGCCGAGTACTTCGCCATCTCGATGGAGTTCCGGTTCATCGCCGCGTACGCGCCGATCGCGGGCAGGTCCAGGGCCTCCGCCTCCGAATAGAGCTGGAAGTACTTCTCGCACAACGTCTGGGCCAGCTGGAAGCCTTCGAGCGCGCTCGTGAGGTGGCCTTGCCGCAGATTTGAGGTGGCCCGGTGGAAGGCGATGTTGGCGTCGGTGATCGCGTTTCTCAGGACCCCTTGGTGGGCCTGCGCGGAAGGGCCGTTCGCCAGTTCGATGAAGTATTCGCGGGCCCCCTCCAGATAAGCGAGGGTCGAGTTGAGATCGCCACGCAGACGCCGGTCCTCGGCCTGGAAGGTCCGTTTGACGCCTTCGGCGAGCAACGTCAGCGCGTGTGCCTCGATCTGGGCGCCGCGCAGCCGGTCCCGGTATTCCTCGGCGGGCGGCGGCTCGGTGCGGTCGAGTTCGCGCCCGCAGATCTCGCGCAGCCGCCGGTTCAGCTCGATGATCTCGTCGAAGGCGTCGCTCGCCGTGCTGAAGTTGAGGTATCCGGCGCAGAGATCGGCGAACGCGGCGATCCTGTTCTCCAGGTCAGATTCGGCGGCGAAATATTCGTCGAACTCGGCCGGGGTGAGCGCGGACATCAGCTCGTAAGAATTGACGCGCTCCTGCAATCGTTCGATCTCGTCGTAGTCAACTTCGGTCACGCGTCGCCTCACCAGATGGTCAACAACCGAGCCCCGCCCCGACGGCATCCCGCGATCCCGGGAATCAGAAATACATAATCGGCTCACGGCCGCGAAAAGTCCACCGCTTCTGCGAACCGGCCGCCCGCCGGCGGCAGCGAGTTCCACAGCAGTCACGCCCGCTCACAACAGCACCCGCCGTCTCCTCACCCAGAGCACCAATCCCCAAATTATGTAAATCAGCATCCAAATACCGATTAGTCCACTTTTCTGGCACTTTGTCCGGGCGGAGCTAGAATTAAGGCGTAAAACGAGGGGGATAGTGTCATGGGAAATCGCGTGGACTTCAAGACTCCCGGGTCGCTGGACAGACGGGCCCAACAACTGACCCGGGCCGAGCTGGACCGGCTGGAAGAACTGCTGACCGCGATGACCGATGGTGACGAACATTAAGCACCATCGGGATCCATGCGCTGAAGTGGAGCGGGCCGTGCCGCTGCGCGAGGCCGGCAGGCGCGCGGCGGCGGCACTGGCCGAGCTGGGCCTGCGGGCGGAGCTCGTGGACGCGGGCCGGGGCCGCGATCCGACCGCCTGGTGGTGCGAGCTCCACGGCGACGCCGGGGACTCCTCGCCGGTCGCGTGCGGCATGGGGAAGGGGCGCCCGGAGGAGGCTCGCGTGGGCGCGCTGTTCGAGGCCGTCGAGCACTACCTCACCGGCCCGGCCACGTTCGCCCCCGCCGCCGTGGAGCCGGCCGCGCCCGCCCGGATCGCCGCGGGGCCGCTGCGCGCGGACGCGTGCGCCCTGCTGCTGGCCCGGATGCCTGGGCGGCGGATGGCCTGCCTGCGCTATCGCGCCCTCGGCGGAAGACGGGAGGCGCTGGTGCCGCTGTTCCTGTCCGCCCCGTGGTACGTCGAGACGGACGCCGTACGGCTGCGCGAGCTGGCCGCAGACGACTGCGACTACGCCCACCTCATGCGCTACAGCTGCAACAGCGGCTCGGCCACCGGCGTCACCGCCACCGAGGCGCTGCTGCACGCGCTCAACGAGGCGATCGAGCGGGACTGCCTGTCCCTGCTCCTGGCGCGGGCCTTCCTCGGCGGGGACGGCTTCCGGCCCAGGCTGATCGACCCCGAGACGCTCCCGTACGGCCTGGCGCGAGCGCGTGCGACGGCGGAAGAGCTGACCGGATCGCCGGTGCACCTGCTGGACATCACCAGCGACATCGGGGTGCCGACCATGCTGGCGTACACCTCCCCCACCCCCCGCCATCCGCACCGGCGCGGCGCCGGGACCTCCCTGGACCCGGCCTACGCCGCCTGGCGCGCCCTCGCCGAGCTCGTCCAGACCACCCTCGGCGAGCGCCTCCCCGGGGCCCCGGCGGGGCGGGATCTGGCCGGGCTGGCGGCGTACCCCGCGCTGCACGCGTGCGGGCGGTTCGATCTGACCGGTCTCCTGCACCAGGCGCACGTGGTCCCCTTCCCCCGGGCCGCCGGACCGGCCGCACCGCCGTCCGGCCAGTTGCGGAAGGTGGCCGCGATGCTGGCCGCGCGGGGCCACGCGGCCTACCACCGTAGGGTGCGCACGCTCCCTGGCGGGGTCACCGCCGTGCACGTGATCGTGCCGGGCCTGGAGCGGTTCATGCTCGTCACCGACGGCAACCTGGTCCTGCCCGGCCGCAGAGGCCAGGCAGCCGCGGCCGGGGAAATGTTCGAAGCGATACCGCCCGATTGACGGTCCCCTCAATAAGGTTTTCCGGCTCATCGACCTTATGCGGGAGGTTTTCATGTCTGCACGATCCTGGCAGCAGAACCGAAAGGCGAAGATGTCGGTGGCGCTAGGAGTTCTGCTCCTGGCCCTGACCACCTTGACCCTGACCGTGGTCACCCGATTGCCGGAGGAATGGGGGATATCTGCCGGATTCGCGCAGCTCCTAGCGATGGCGACGGGTGCGATAGGGCTGGGTAACGGCCTGGTGCAGTTCCTGTCCTGGTGGCGCAAGCGTGGCGCGGCCACGTCCGCGCCCACGTCCGCCGACGTCGCCACCGCGAAGGACATCCTCGGGGGGCTGGTGACCCAGCAGTGGCGCGACGAGACGGTCCTGCGCTCGCTGTGCGATCCCGAGCCCATGCCGCTGCCCTGGCGCTCGGCCGGGCGCCGCGAGCTCGCCGACCGTCCCGAGATCATCGCCAAGGGCACCGTGGCCTTCCCCGGCTTGGACGTGCACATCGCGGACATGGCACGTAACTTCCGCGCCCTGCGCAGTCGCCGGCTGGTCATCCTGGGCGGTCCGGGCACCGGGAAGACGACCCTGGCCGTGCAGCTTGTGCTCGAACTGCTGCGCACGCGTGAGCCGGAGGAGCCCGTCCCGGTGCTGCTGTCGGCCGCGCGCTGGGACGACCGCGTCTATCAGCGGCTGCAGGACTGGCTGGCGGCGAGTCTGGCGATGGACTATCCGGCGCTGCGCGCGGAGGGCCTCGGCCTGGACATGCCGGAGACGCTCGTGGCCCGGGGCGAGGTGCTGCCCGTCATCGACGGGCTGGACGAGCTGCCCGACACCGCCCGCGCGGACATGCTGACCGCGCTGAACCGGTCGATGTACGAGACCGACCAGCTCATCCTCACCTGCCGTACGGAGCAGTTCGCCGAGTCCGTCGAGGAGATCGGCGACGCCCTCACGGCGGCGGCGGTCATCGAGCCACAGCCCATGTCGCCCGCCGCGGCGGCCGACTACCTGGAGGCCTGTCTGCCCCCCGTGCCCCATTCCGTCTGGCCCCACGTCCTGGAGGAGCTGCGCAAGGGCACCGCTCCCGCCCTGTCCGAGGTCACTTCGACGTCTCTGGGGCTCTGGCTGGTCCGCGCCACCTATATCGGCCCGCGGGTGGATCCGAGTCCGCTGCTGGAGCTAGGGCGCGGCAGCGCGGCCGAACTGCACGACCATCTGTGCGACCAGCTCATCCCCGCCCTGGTGAGCACGCGCACGCCCGCCAACGGCCCACCCCAGCCGTTCCGGCCGCAACACGCGTGGACGGCGGAGCAGGTCGACCGCTGGCTCACGTACCTGTCCCGCCAGCTCGCGCGCAACGAGGAGGATCCGCGCGACGTGGCGTGGTGGCATCTGGCCCACTACACCTCCAGCCGCACGGTACGGATCGGGGCCGCCATCGCGATCGGGGCCGTGGTCTGGCTGGCCTTCGCACTGCTGACAGGGGAGCCTCGCCTCGGCGCGTTGATCGGGCTGTTCTCCGCGCTCGTGGCCGAGACCTTGATCGGTTCCTGGTTCACCGAGTCGCCGGGCCACGCCGACTTCCACCTGCGCGGCAGGCTCGCCGAGCTCCTTCCCGCTCTCCGGGACGGGCTGATCGTCGGGGCCCTGGGGGCCATCGTGGGATGGCTCATGCCCTACGCGAGCAGGACGCCGGAATTCGCCCCGACATCCTCGGCGGAAATCGGTTTGCTGTCCTTCGTCGGGTACGTCGCCCTGCTCAGCTTGATCCGATGGGTCGAGAGCCCCACCGCTGACCTGACGGCGAGATCCCCGCGTTCGACCTGGCAGGCCGACAGGAACCTGACCGCCATCCGGATCCTCGGCGGGCTCGTGGTCGGGCTCGCGACCACGGGCGTCCTGCTGTATTCAGCGCTCCCCCTGACCATGACGATCGTGGTCGGCCTGGTGCTGGGACTGCTGTTCGGGCTCGTCCTGGGCCGCCACCACGCCTGGCTGGCCTACAAGCTGACGGTCCCCCGCCTGGCCACCAAGGGGAGGCTGCCCCTGCGGGCCATGGACTTCCTGGACGACGCCCATCGCCTGGGCCTGCTGCGCACCGAGGGGCCGTACTACCAGTTCCGGCACATCGAGCTGCAGCAGCATCTCGCGCGTGAGCGGGTCGGCTCACCGGGAGGAGGCGCCTGACCTGCGGTTGCCCGGTCAGGCGCCGTGCGGACGGTCACTGGCGGAGCAGCGCGGTCAGGGGCCCCGCCAGGCTGGGCGAAGGCTCCTCGGACACCGTGTAGACCTTCCCGGGACCGTCGCCGACGGTGATCCGGTAGGTCATCAGGTCGGCGCCCACCTCAGCGGGCTCCTGGGCCGCGGTGGCCTCGATCGCGGTCAACGCGTCGTACACCTTGGCGGCCTCCTGCTCGGGGAGGTCGTCGGTGTCGTACGCGGCGACGGTCTCCTCGATGCCGGCGAAGCCGCCGGTTCTCTCGATCTTCACACGCATGGGGGCTACTTGAAGGCTTTCTTGAGTGCGGTCAGCTCGGCGGCCAGGATGTCGTCGTCACCCAGGTCGCCCTTGGTCGTCAGCTTGTTCTTGTCGATGATCTGGAACTCGGGCAGCTGCATGGTGCCACAGCACATCGACCGGTCCTGCACGGCGCGCAGGCTGGCGGACGCCGTGTCGGCGGGCTTGACGTTGGTGACGTCCTTCGCGGTCTTGCCGTCGCCGGTGTAGTCGGCGTTCCTGAGGTCCATCTCGCCGGAGAGCATCTCGGTGAACGGCGTGGGCGAGGTGACCACCTCGCGGAAGGCGAACCGGTTGCGGATGAAGGTCCGGTAGATGATGGGATCGCCCTGGGCGGCCGAGATCTGCAGCATCTGGTTGACGACGTCGGTGTAGGTGGCCCCGGTCGCGGGCGCCTTCACGATGGCGTCGAACAGCAGCTTGCACAGCCGGTCCGCGACCTCCAGGAGGATCACGGTGGGGCTCTTGGTCGCGCCCTGCCTGATGCGCTCATGCGCGTAGATGTCGGCGAGCACGTCGTAGACGCCGCCGGTGAACACCTGCGAGATCGCGTGCACCTCGTTGCTGACCTGGCTCAGCTTGAGGTCGTTGTCGGCGTTGCGCAGGCCGAACGGCATGCCGAGCCCCTGGCCGAACTGTTCGGCCAGGTTCGACAGGAAGGACTTGGCGTGCAGGTTGGCCTTGGTGAGCGCGACGAGCGCCTCGGCCACGTCCGGCATCGACAGCGCCAGGAAGATGGCGGTCAGGTCGCCGAACGACTCGTGCAGGCCACCGGTCTGCGGCGGGTTCCCCGCGCTGAGCCAGCCCGGCTTGAGGCCGTCGAGGATCGCGTGGCCGGCCTCATGGGCGACGATGTCCAGCGAGCGGCAGGTGAAGACCTGCTGCGAGGAGCCGGTCGGGGTGAAGAAGAGGAACTTCAGCGCCTTGGCCGTCCTGCTGTAGAACGCGTTGGCGCCGGCGCCGGAGCGGGGGAAGACCGTGAGCCGGTCGAGGTTCCCGCCGGTGTTCCACGCGAACGGGATGGGGGCGGCGCCGTTGTGGCGCTGGTACATCGTCATCGTCTCCCGAACGACCGCGTACGTGTGCACGCAGTCGAACTCCGGCGAGTTGGGGACGAAGATGAAGTCGCCGTTGATGTTGCGCGCCACCGGTGTGGTGCCGGTCAGCTGGGTCGTGATGCGGGCGTCGGTGGGCCCGTTCAGCACCGGGCTGGGGATGAAGATCGCCCTGACGCCCAGTTCGGCGATGGTGGGATCCTGCTTGTAGACGAGAATCCTCGGTCCGACGATCGGCGGGACCGGAACCGGGATCGGGGTCGGGACCGGACTCGGCATGGGCGCCGCTTCCATGGTGAAGGGCGGCTGGAGCAGTTGCTTCGTGTAGTCGGCCACGGCCGCTCCCGTGACTTCACGATATTCAGGGACGGCCTTCTCCCTGAGTTCCTGAATAATCATCTGATTTTCTCTTCCCCTATGTGATCGAGGGCTCGAGTCACGAGCCCCACGCGCTTCTCGAATCTTCCCCAGCGTCGGATAAGCACTCGCACACGGGATTTCAAAGGTTCGACCCGCCGGCACCCTCTCCCAGCCACGCGACGAGCGCCTGTTTGGTTAGGTTGACCTGCATGAACGCGAGCCCGCGCAGTCAGTGACGCCGTCGATCCGTACGGCGCCGCGGCCAGCAGTCGGACAATCTCGGGGGGAACGTTGCGGATCGGAATCGGGCTGCCGTCCGCCGTGCCGGGGACCGACGCCAGGTCCACCGGGCCATGGGCGGTGGAAAGCGAGCATCGCGGCTTTCGATCGCTGGGCGCGTTCGACCGGCTGGTGTACGACAACCTGGACCCGCTGGTGGCGCTGGCCGCCGCGGCGGCCCGTACCGAACGCATCGAGCTGGTGACCACCGTGCTCAACGCCGGTTACCGCAGCAACCCCGTCGTCCTGGCCAAGCAGATCAGCTCGCTCGAACGGGTCTCCGCAGGGCGGCTCGCCGTGGGGCTCGGCATGGGCGGCTGGGCGGAGGACTACGCGGTCAGCAATGTGCCGATGACCGGGCGGGGCGCGGCGCTCGAGGCCACCCTCGCCACGATGCGCACCGTGTGGCGAGGCGAGCTGACCGGACCCGCCGGCCCGATCCCCGCGCTGCCCCCGGGCCGCCCGCGACTGCTGCTCGCCGGTTTCGTGCCCGCCGCCTTCGCCCGGGCCGCCACCCTGTCCGACGGCTGGGTCGCGCCGTCCTTCGGGCTGCAGATCCTGAAGAGGGGCGTCGACGCCGTACGCCGGGAGTGGGCCAGGGCCGGGCGCCAAGGGCAACCTCGGATCATCGTGGAGCGCTACTTCTGCCTGGGGCCCGGCGCTCAGGAGACCGCAGACGCGTACATCGCACGCTATTACGGCGATCTGTATGCCCAGGTCCGTCACGACGTCGTGACCGACGTCGACCAGCTGCGCACGGAGATCGACCGCGTCGCCGAGGCGGGCGCCGACGATCTGGTGCTGCTCCCCTGCTCGAGCGGGTTCGAGCAGATCGGCCTGCTGTCCGAGGCCCTGAAGCAGGCCGGCAGGAAACCCTGAGTTCGCAGCCTGGCAGGTAGCGGAAGCCGTCAGGCGACCTCGCTGCCGGCGGCGAGGGTGGTGCCGAGAGCCCGGTAGCGCCGCAGCCGCCGGGCGAGCAGCTCGGGACGGTGGGCATGCACCATCGCGAGGAGTTCGCGCTCCAGCTCGCCCCCGACGCGCCGGCAGAACGCCTGCGGCTCCTCGGCCGCGTCCGGGCGTTCGGCGACGATCAGGTCGGCGATGCCGCCGGCGACCAGGTCGGCGGAGCGGACGCCCTGCGCGGCCGCTAGCTGCGGGGCGTGCTCGACGTCGCGGTGCACGATGGCGCTGGCGCCCTCGGGCGGCAGCGGGGACAACCAGCCGTGCTGGGCGACGAGCACCCGGTCGCAGGGGATGAGCGCGAGCGCACCGCTGCCGCAGCCCTGCCCGAGGATCACCGAGAGCGTGGGCGCTTCGAGGGTGACGAGTTCGGACAGGCATCGGGCGATCTCGCCGGCCAGCCCGCCCTCCTCCGCCTCCGCGCTGAGTGCCGCGCCGGGGGTGTCGATGACGGTGACGAGCGGCAGGTCCAGCTCGCGCGCCAGCCGGAGGCCGCGCCGGGCCGCGCGCAGGGCCGCGGGTCCCATCGGCCCGACCTCCGCCTGGCTGCGGCGGTCCTGGCCGAGCAGTACGCATGAGACGCCGCCGAAACGGGCCAGCGCCAGGTACAGCCCCGGGTCCTTCTCCCCTGCCCCGGTCCCGCTCAGCGGCAGGACGTCCGAGGCGGCGTAGCGCAGCAGCTGCCTGACGCCGGGCCGGTCGGCCCGCCTGGAGCGAGTGATCGATTCCCAGGCGGGCACGTCAGGCAGTTGCTCGCGCGGCGGCGCCGCGGCCGGCGGCGATCCCGCGGGCGGGGCCAGCAGGATGCGCAGCGCACGGTCGGCGATGCCGGCCAGCGCCTCCGGCGGCAGCACGGCGTCGACCAGGCCGTGCCGGTAGAGGTTCTCGGCGACCTGGACGCCCTCGGGGAACGCCTCCCCGTACAGGGCCTGGTAGACGCGCGGGCCGAGAAAGCCGATCATCGCGCCGGGCTCCGCGGCCGTGACGTGGCCGAGCGACCCCCACGAGGCGAGCACGCCGCCGAAGGTCGGGTCACGCAGGTAGACCAGGTAGGGCAGGCCCGCGGCCTTGTGCTGGGTGACCGCGGCCGAGATCTTCACCATCTGCAGGAACGCCACGGTGCCCTCCTGCATCCTCGTGCCGCCCGAGGCGGGCGCGGCGAGCAGCGGGAGCCGTTCCCTGGTCGCCCGTTCCACGGCCGCCACCATGCGTTCGGCGGCGGCGACCCCGATGGATCCGGCGAGGAAGCCGAATTCGCAGGCGACCACGGCCACCCGGCGGCCGCGCAGCAGCCCCTCCCCCGTGATCACCGCCTCGTCCAGGCCCGTGCGCTGCCTGGCCGCCGCCACGTCGGGGTCGCGCGTGGGGCCGAGCGGCTCGTCCCAGCCGCGGAAGGAGCCGTCGTCGAGCACGAGGCCGACCAGTTCGAGGGCCGTCAGCCGGCCAGCCATGAGCGGATCTCCTCCTCGTCGGCGTTCAGTACGGGAGGCGCGGCGTGATCGGCCCGGGTGGTCTCGACCTCGCCGTCCGGCCCCGTCGGGTCGAAGAACCGCAGCGGCGGCCCGGGCAGCGTGATCTCGCCGATGCTCGCGTGCTCGACGTCGATGAGCAGCCCCTGCGACCGGGTCTGCGGCCAGCCGTACACCTCGTCGAGGGTGCGCACCCGGCCGGCGGGCACGCCGGCGGCGGCGAGCCGCTCCAGCAGCTCGTCCGGGCCGAGGGCGGCGAAGACGCCTTCGACCCGCTCGACCAGCCGGCTGCCGGCCGCCACCCGTTCGGCGTTCGTGGCCAGGCCCGGCTCCTGCGGATCCAGGCCGAACTCCGCGCAGAAGCGCTGCCACAGCCCCTCGCTGCCGACCGCGATCTGCACCTGGCCGCCCGCGCAGCGGAACAGCCCGTACGGGGCGATGGACGGGTGATGGTTGCCCTGCGCCCGCCCGACCTCGCCGGCCACGGTCCAGCGCGTGCCCTGGAAGGCGTGCACGCCGACGATCGAGGCCAGCAGCGAGGTCCGCACCACCTGGCCGCGCCCGGTCCGCTCGCGCTCGAGCAGCGCCGACACCACGCCGTACGCGCCGTACATGCCGGCCAGCAGGTCGCCGATCGGCACGCCGACCCGCTGCGGGTCATCCGGTCCCGAACCGGTGAGCGACATCAGCCCGGCCTCGCCCTGGGCGATCTGGTCGTAGCCGGCCCGCCCCGCCTCGGGACCGTCGTGGCCGAAACCGGTGATGGACAGGACCACCAGCCGCGGGTTGAGCTCGAGCAGGCGCGTGGTGGTGAAGCCGAGCCGGTCGAGCACGCCGGCGCGGAAGTTCTCCAGCAGCACGTCCGCCTTGCGGATCAGCGCTTCGAGGGTCGCCTGGCCGTCGTCGCTCTTGAGGTCCAGGGCGATCGACTGCTTGTTGCGGTTGCACGACAGGAAGTAGGTGGACTCGGATCCGGCGAACGGCGGCCCCCAGCCACGGGTGTCGTCGCCGCTCCCCGGCTGCTCCACCTTGATCACGCGCGCACCCAGGTCGCCGAGCATCATTGCGGCGTGCGGCCCGGCGAGCGCCCTGGTCAGGTCGACGACGACGTAACCCGCGAGCGGCCCGCTCATGACAGGCTCCCCGGCACGACGAGAATCGCCCAGCACAGCACCGGCGCGACGACCATGATGGTCATGCCCCAGGTCATCAGGCGCTTGAACACGTTGTCGCGGTCGTCGGCGTCGGCGTTCGCGACGACCAGGGCGCCGTTGGTCGAGAACGGGCTGCAGTCGACCACCGAGGCGGAGATGGCCAGCGCCGTGACCAGGCCGACGGCGCCGACCTGCCCGGTCTGCAGGAACGGCACGGCGAGGGGGATGAGGGCCCCGAGGATGCCGGTCGTCGAGGCGAAGGCGGAGACCACGGCGCCGATCAGGCAGATCAGGAACGCGGCGAGCAGCGGGGTGCCGACGTGGGCCACCCCGTCACCGAGCCACTTCACCGTGCCCTGGTCCTCGAGCAGCGAGACATAGGTGACGATGCCGCCGACCAGGAGCACCGTACCCCAGCTGATCTTGTCGACCGTGCCGCGGGCCGCGGAGGGGAAGATCAACGTGAGCGTGACCGCCACCGCCAGCGCCAGGAAGCCGATGTCGAGGTCGAAGACGAGCGCGCCCACGGCGAGCACGGCCAGGCCGATCAGCGTGAGCGCGCGCTGCGCGTCGAGGCGGGGCAAGTCGTCACCTGCGGGCTCCGGCTCACCGTCCCCGGCGGACCCGCCCACCGGGGCGAGAGTCGTCACGGGCACCTTCGGGGACTCGCGGTCGCGCTGCAAGAGCTTCGCGCCGCCCAGGGTGAGGAAGCCGATCAGGCTGATCAGGGCGCACGCGCCCATCGCGCTGAAGAACAGCACGGCCGGGCTGCCCGGCAGGTGGCTCTTGTCCACCACGCCGTTGGTGATCGCGCCGAAGATGCCGATCGGCGAGAAGCTCCCGCCGGTGGCGCCCTGAACCACCATCAGGCCCATCATCACCGGGTTGATCCGGTACCTGGCCGCGAAGCCCATCGCCACGGGGGCCACGATGGCCACCGCGGCCGGGCTGGCCGCGCCGATCGCCGTGATCGCGGCGCACACCACGAACATCACCCACGGCATCAGCGCGACGCGGCCGCGCACCGCGATCACGGCCCGGTGCACGATCCAGTCCACGGTGCCGTTGTTCTTGGCCAGCGCGAACAGGTACGTGACGCCGACCAGGATGACGAACAGGTTCGCCGGGAACCCGCCGAGCACGTCGGTCACCTTCACGCCGAACACCGCGGTGCCCACGACGAAGGCGGCCACGAGAGCGAGCGCGCCCATGTTGATGGAGCGGACCGTGGCTATCAGGAAGACCAGCACCAGCACGATCAACGCAATGACTTCCGCCGACATCGGCGACTCCTCGGGGTCAGTAACTCTCCGGTTACGGGGGGATTTCCGGATTGGCCTAGCCTCTGCTCCACTGCGCCGGATGTCAATAGACTGTCCCCGTGACCAAGAAGCGCCCCCAGAGCTCCGCGGTGCCCGAGCGGATGGAGCGTCCCCGCCTGTATGTGCAGCTGGCCGACCACATCGCGCGCTTCATCGAGGCTCAAGGGCTCTCCCCCGGCGACCGCCTGCCCCCCGAGCGCCGCCTGGCCGCGGAGCTCGGCGTCAGCCGGGCCACCCTGAGCCGCGCCCTGGTGGCGCTCGAGGTGCAGGGCAAGGTCGAGGTCCAGCACGGCAACGGCGCCGTGGTGCTCGCGCCGACCGCCCAGGAGGCCAGGCCGGAGCTGCCGCTATTCCTGGCCGAGCGGGACCTGGGAGAGATCGCGCGGGCCAGGGAGGCCGTCATGTCGGGGCTGGCGCGCAGCGCGGCGGCGCACCCCGACCGCAGCCTCCGGCTCGCTCTGCTCGACGCGGACGGCCGCCCGGTCCGCTTCTCCGACACCTGGCCGTGCGTACGCCGGCTCGCGGGCGAGAGCCTGCTGGCCGACCTCGACGATCTGCTGTCCGAGGCCGCGCCGCTGGACGACACCGAGGTCTCGGCCGACCGCCTGACCGCTCTCGCCCGGGCCGTCGTGGTCGGCGACGCCGACGCCGCCGCGGCCGCCTGCGCCCATCTGCTTCAGCTTTGACCCGATGAACGACGCGGGCCGGCCACCGTCCCGATGATCGCGGTGGCCGCCGCCGTCAGCGCGCGTCTCCGGGGACGATCAGGCCGCTCTCGTAGGCGGCGATCACCGCCTGGACCCGGTCGCGCAGCCCCAGCTTGGCCAGCACGTTGCTGACGTGCGTCTTCACCGTGTGCTCGCTGACCACCATGGCCTGCGCGATCTCGGCGTTGGACAGGCCGCGGGCGATCATCCGCAGCGTCTCCTGCTCGCGTGCCGTGAGCACGGCCAGCCGCTCGGACGGCGGCGCGGCGGGCCGGGCGGCCGCCCTGGAGGTGAACTCGGCGATCAGCTTCGTGGTCACCGACGGCGCGAGCAGCGACTCGCCGGCCGCCACCACCCGCACGGCGTGGACGAGATCGTCGCGGCGGACGTCCTTGAGCAGGAACCCGCTCGCCCCCGCGCGCAGCGCGTCGTAGACGTAGTCGTCCAGGTCGAACGTGGTCAGCATGAGGACGCGGCAACGGCTCTGCGCGCACACGATCCTGGCCGCCTCGATGCCGTCCATGACGGGCATGCGGATGTCGAGCAGGAGCAGGTCGGGATCATGGTCGCGGACGGCCGCGACCGCCTGCGCGCCGTCGCCCGCCTCGGCGACGACCTCGAAGTCCGGCTGGGCGTCGAGGATCATGCCGAACCCGGCGCGTACGAGCTCCTGGTCGTCGGCGACCACGATGCGCACGCTCACGCCGCCACCACCCGGCCGGTCACGGGCAGCCGTACGAGGACCTGGAAGCCCGGCCCGTCGGCGCGCCGGCCGATGACGGCGGTGCCGCCGCAGGCCGCGGCCCGCTCGCGGATGCCGATCAGTCCGTTGCCGCCCGAGGGCAGCAAGGACGCGGAACCGGCGCCGTCGTCGGTGATGTCGATCATGAGGGTGTCGTCCTGCCAGGTGAGTCTGATGTCGGCGCGGGTCGCGCCCGCGTGTTTGACGATGTTGGTGAGGGCTTCCTGAGCTATCCGGTACGCGGCGACCTCCGCGTCGGGAGGCAGCCGCCCCGGCTCGCCGGAGGTGGAGTATGTCACGTCAATCCCGGCGGCCCTGACCTGGTCCGCCAGGCCGGCGACCGCGGCGATCGTCGGCTGCGGCGCACGTGGGCCCTCTTCCTTCTTGAGCACGTTGAGCAGGCGCCGGAGCTGGACCATGGCGTCGCGGCCCGCCGCGGCGATCGCGTCGAACGCGGCCTCCGCCCTGGCCGGGTCGTTCCTGACCACCACCGGTCCCGCCTCGGCCTGGACCACCATGAGGCTGACCGCGTGGGCCAGGATGTCGTGCATGTCGCGGGCGATCCGGGCCCGCTCGCGTTCCGCGGCCCGCTCGGCCTCGGCCTGGCGCTCGCGGGCCAGCTGGGCGGCCCGCTCCTCCAGGGCGGCGGCGTGGGCGCGGGAGACGGCGGCGGCCCGGCCGATGGCGTACGCGGCGACGAAAAGCACGACGCCGCGCATCGCGGTCTCGGACGAGCCGACCAGGAGCAGGCCGCCCCCGATCGTGAGGACGATCATGATCCGTCTCGGCCATCTGGCGGAGTGGGCGGCGACGGTGTAGACCGCTATCAGCCCGCCGTACCAGATGGGCTGGGCCGCGACCTCGTCCACGACGTCGTAGCACGCGGTCGCGCAGAGGCTGGCCAGCAGGACGGCCACGGGCGCGCGCCGCCGCCAGACCAGCGGCACCGTGGCGGCGACCACGACGACGTAGCCCCACCAGTGCCAGGGCCCGCCGTCGGGGTTGTCGCGGGTCAGGAGCGGCCACAGCTGCACGACCAGCAGCAGGCTCGCGAGCGCGGCGTCCAGCCAGATCGGCGGCAACGCGCTCGACCACCGCCGAACGGGGGCCAGGAACCTTGGATCGGGCACAAGGCCCAATCCTGCCCTCCGCGTCACGCGAGAGCGGCGGCGGGCCTGGGCGCGGCGGCGGCCGTGCGGGCGAGCGGCACGAAGGAGACCAGCAGGCAGACGGCGCCGAGCGGGATGAGATCCTTGTCGATGAACGGCAGGACGAGGTCGGCCAGCACCAGCACCGGCGTCCACGCCTTGACCCGGCGCATGGCCGCGAGCTGCCCGACGAGGGCCAGCTGGCCGAGGTAGAAGAGGATCGGCCCGCCCTCGTAGACCGCGACCGGCACCCCGGGAACCTCCTTGACCTGCTCGAACAGGACGCTCATGCCGGCGTGGTCGGCGGCCATGAACCCGACCGCGATGTCGATGCCGAACTGCGCGAGCAGCGCCACGACGCCGGCGGTCCCGGCCACCGCGCTCACGGTGGACAAGGCGTTCCCGCCCGCCATCCGCCGCATCTGCCAGAAGATGTGGACGAACAGGACGAGGGCCGCCATGAAAGCGAGATGGCCCGTGGTCCACGCGAGGCCAGGACCGCGGCTGCCGTCGAGGCCGTCGAGGATGCGGATCACGCCGTAGGCGAACACGAGGACGGGGGCGGCGATGAATGCGATGCGAGAGTTCATGGGGAAGATCCTCGGGCTCACCTGGGGTGGCGGGCATCGCCGGTGAGGGCGATTCCGGGGCTCACTCGCGAGAGTGAGGACGAATCAGCCTTATGACCTAGAATCCAACGAATGTCCCCCGCCCTCGCCCGGCTCGCCTGGTTGGACGCCCTGCGAGGGCCGGCAGCGCTGGCCGTCACCGTGCACCACGCCGGTTGGACCTTCGTTCCGGCCGTCTGGGCGGAAGTGGACGGTCTGATCGACTTCGGCACGTGGGGCGTGTTCGTGTTCTTCCTGGTCAGCGGGTACATCATCCCCGCCTCCCTGGAACGGCGCGGCGACCTGCGGGCCTTCTGGACCGGCCGGGCCTTCCGCCTCCTCCCGCTGCTGCTCGCCGCCTGCGGCTCGGCGCTCGTCCTCGCTCTCGCGGGCGTGTTCCCCCTGGAGCCGACGCTCGGCGAGCGCCCCCTGCCCCTGGTCGTGCTCGGCAACCTGACGATGCTGCAGGAGCTGGTCAACCTGCCCGCCGTCGTCAGCGTGACGTGGACGCTCTCGTACGAGATGGCGTTCTACCTGCTGAGCGTCGCGCTGTTCGCGACGGGGCAGGCGCACAGGTCGGCGGGAATCGCCGGCGCGCTGGCGTTGTCGGCCGTGCCCCTGGGCCTGCTGCTGCCGGGCGCGACGATCGGCGGCCGCGCCGACCTGGCCGCCGTGCTGCTCTGCCTCGCGGTCGTCGCCGCCATCGCGGTGACCGTGCTCGGCCACGGCAGGACGCGTACGGCCGCCGCGGCCGCGGGCGGTCTCCTCGGGCTCGCGCTGGTGGTCCTGGGCAGCCGGGCCGGCACCTGGCAGGGTGTGATCATCCTGGCCACGATGTTCGCGGGAACGGCGGTGTACCGCGCCGAGCAGGGCACGATCTCCTGGCGCGCGGCCGCGCTCGCGGTCGCGGTGGTGCTGGGGTGCGGGATCCCCGCCAAGGACGAGCCCGCCTGGGCGGCGGCGATCGTGCTGGCGTACGGCTTCTTCGCGCTGGCCTTCGCCCTGCGCCGGCGGGCGTACCCGCGCTGGCTGACGCGGCTCGGCGTGATCAGCTTCTCCCTCTACCTGCTGCACCCGATCCTGCTGCACGTGCTCCCGCACGTGGCGCTGTTCTTCCTGGCGCTCATCCCGCTCAGCCTGCTCACCTACCACCTGATCGAGGCCCCGGCCCAGCGCCTCGGCAAGCGCCTGCTCCCCGCGCCGCCGAGCGCCGATGACCGCGGTCACCTGACAGGTCGTGCGTAGATTTTTTGCTCATATGTGTCATTTTGGACTTATCGCCGCCTAGGCTTCGTGGATGCGTTATGTCCCTTTTGCCCTGATTGTCGCTGCGTCGATCGCGTGCACCGCGACGCCCGCAGCGGCCATCACAAACGGCTCCGCCGACGGTGAGACGCACCCCGAAGTGGGGGCTCTCGTCGACGACAAGCAGTATGAAGACGGCACATGGACCTACTGCACCGGCACGCTCATCTCGCCGACCGTCTTCCTCACCGCGGCCCACTGCGGGAAGGACAAACCGAAGACGGCCCGGGTCACCTTCGCCAGCCACTACAAGCCCGGGACCCACGTCTACACCGGCCGCTTCATCGCGGACCCGCGGTACAACGGGAAGTCCAACAACCACGACATGGCCGTCGTGGTCTTCAATAGGCCCATCCCAGGCATCAAGCCCGCCCAGCTGCCGACCTCAGGGCTGCTCGACCGGCTCAAGGCCGACAAGACCCTGAAGTCCCTACGTTTCACTCCTGTCGGATACGGCTCGCTCAACCCGGTGAAGAAGGGGCGCGAGCAGAGTTTCCATTACACCGACACGCGCCACCAGGTCTCCATCTCCTTCAAGGACCTGTCGCGCACGTGGCTGGACCTGTCCCTGTCGTCCAAGGGCGACGGCAGCACCTGCTTCGGCGACTCGGGCGGCCCGAACTTCCTGGGCGGGCCCGACTCGCACCTCCTCGTGGCCACCTCGATCAGCGGGGCCGACGACGCCTGCAAGGCGACCAACTACGACTACCGCCTGGACAGCGCCACGGCCCGGCGCTTCCTCGGCAAGTACGTCACCCTTCCCTGACCCGCCCGCGCGCGCCCGGCACGGGGACCGCGCTCACCTTCCCTGAACGGGCAGGCGAGGCGTTTCCGTATTGTCCGGGCCCGCGCCGACAATGCCGTCCGAGCGCGCGTCGGTGCTGTTGCCCAGGCGCGCGTCGGTGTTGTCGTCCGGGCCCGCGTCGGTGTTGTCGCCCGGGCCCGCGTCGGTGTTGTCGCCCGGACTCGCGCCGGCGAAGCCGTCCGGGCTCGCGCCGAAGATGGGACCGGGCGTCGTCGCGCGGCCGGCCCTGGGTTGCGGCGCCTGATCGACGAGCGTCTGGATCGCCGTCCTGCGCCTCTCGATGCCCGCCCCGTCGATACTGATCCGCCGCCTGCTCCGGCTCTTGTCATCCGCCACGGTCGGGAGCGTACTGATCCGGAAACCAAGGGCGGGTCACGAGCACGCCCGCTTTCCCCCGGCCGGCCCGGCTTACTCGATGACCAGGTTGACCGGGATGTTGCCCCGGGTGGCGTTGGAGTAGGGGCACACCTGGTGGGTGGCCTCCACGAGCTCGCGAGCCGCCTCCGGCGAGATGGAGTCGGGCAGCTCCACCCGGAGCGTGGCGTCGAGCTGGAATCCGCCCTTGCCGTTGGGCGAGAGGCCGATCTCGGCCGTGACCGCCGCCTCCGAGACATCGAGACCCTTGCTCGAGGCCACCAGCCGCATCGCCGAGGCGAAGCAGGCGGCGTAACCGGCGGCGAAGAGCTGCTCGGGGTTGGTGCCCTCGCCGTCGCCGCCGAGCTCCTTCTGCAGAGCCAGCTTGACGTCCAGCCTGCCGTCCGAGGAGACCGCGCGGCGGTCACGCCCGGCGGAGGTCGCGATGGCGGTGTAGATGCTCATGTCCAAAGCCCCTTTCAAATCAGACAGACCTGTCTGTCTGCCGACGACAGCAGAGTAGACAGGTCTGTCTGGTATCGTCAACCCGTGAGCGCAGAAACGTTGAAAGGCAGTCGGCCGAGCTCAGCGCGCACCCGCGTCCTCGAGACCGCGACGCGCCTGTTCTACGCGGAGGGCGTGCACTCGGTCGGGATCGACCGGATCATCGCCGAGGCAGGCGTCGCCAAGGCGACCTTCTACCACCACTTCCCGAGCAAGGACGACCTCGTCCGCGCCTACGTGGACGAGCAGAGCTCGCTGCAGCGCACCGTGGTCGCCACGATGCGCGCCGGCTCGCCACGCGAGACGCTGCAGGCCATCTTCGCCTTCATGTGCGACTTCGGCGCCGGTCCCGGCTACCGCGGATGCCCCTTCGTCAACACGGCGGCCGAATATCCCGATCCGGCCCACCCCGTACGGCAGGCCATCGCCGAGCACCGCCGCTGGAACCGCGACCTGTACCGCGACCTGCTGGCCGCCGACGGCCACCCCGACGCGGAGCGGACCGCCGACATCCTGCTGCTGCTGCGGGACGGGCTCGTGGTCGGCTTCGACCTCGACGATCCGGCCGCGGTCCGCGCCGCCGTCCACGAAGCCCTCGCCAGGGTGCTCGGATGAGCCGGGCTCACCCGCAGGCTGGCGATCTGGTCATAGGTTCTCTTCAACCGGTTCGAGGTCGGCTGGCCCGGCTTGGCGGCCCGTTTCTGGCGGGCGGCCTTGCGTTCCAACCGGAGCAGACGCTCGGCCTCCTTGCGCGACAACCACTGCTCACGGCGGCGGATCTTCTCCCCTGAAGCCAGGGCCAAGGCGACGGCGATGCCCCGGTCGATCGCGGTCACCGGACCCTCATGCGGGGCCGGGGTCATCTCCATCGTTTGGGTGCGAAAGATGATGTGCCACCCGTCGGTCTCCTTGACCAGCCGGGCACCGGTGATCTTCCCGTCGGGGCAGGATCTGGTGACGCCGGGCAGGTCCCTGGTCCACCGGAACCGGCCCCGGCCCAGCTTGGGGATGTTGACCTCGCCCCACCGCCGGTTGACCCGGGTGATGTGCAGATCTCGCCCCTGCGGAACATCCACGGCCATCCGGGACCGAAAACGCGCCTTGAACTTCGGCCGCTCAGCGGGATGGTCGGGGTTGAAGAAGTTCACCCACGCCTGCCGACAGGTCTTGAGCACAGCTTGGGAAGCTTGCGCAGGCAGGTCCTTCAACCAGTCGATGTCCCTGCGCGCCTGCCGGAGATCGCGAACGCCCAGCTGAAGAGCTGGAAGATCCTCCGCAAGCTACGCTGCAGCCCTTCCAAGGCCGGCCACCCGCGCAAGGCCATCGCCGATCCTGCTGGTTAACTCGTCTCAGGCTGCGAGAGCGAGTTCTGCCAGTTCGAGGCGGGCGAGGTGGCTGGTGCGGGTCCGGTCGAGCGGGTGTCCGTTCCACCAGGCATCCAGGCGGATGAGGTT